>JAIFKU010000035.1 GCA_020049495.1 Accumulibacter sp. | reverse complement strand
CGCATATTGATCGATCCCGGCTACCTGCTCAGACTCATACCCCGTTGGATTCACACCCCTCGCTCAGACTCATACCCCATTGGACAACGCTTCGCATTGACACGCGGAGGGCTGATCTCTATAATCCGGCGTTCTTGTTTTTCCGGGTCGGTAGCTCAGTCGGTAGAGCAGCGGACTTTTAATCCGTTGGTCGGGAGTTCGAATCTCCCCCGACCTACCAAGAAACTGCCGGTCCTTGCGGTAGTGACGGTTAGTGGTAACTTCGTGGGGCGTTAGCTCAGCTGGTAGAGCAGCGGACTCTTAATCCGTAGGTCGACAGTTCGAATCTGTCACGCCCTACCATTATTTGGTAGTAAATCAAGCACTTAGCGCAAGCTCAGTGCTTTTTTTACGCCCATAATTTGCTTACACACCGCTTACACACTTTCAATTTTCTCAGTCGTCGCAAAACGCGGCGCAAACGCGCTCAGCGCAGTTTTTAACGGCTCGCTATATGCGACTACAGGGATGGCGAAGAAACGCTGGCAAGGCGTGCTGTGCACGTTGGCAACCGCTCATTGGATGAAAACTCAATTACATTTCCACACGACCTCGACCCAAACCCGACCGATGACGATAGGAAGGCTTCTGGCGGGTAGTTGAACTCAAAGCAGCCACCCCATGAAATAACAGCTCGGACTGAACCAACGCTCGTGTCCCAAGCCAAGCGGAGCACCGCGAGTTAGTGCTAACTGCGAATCAATTAGTGCGTAAGGCGCACAATACAGCCGTATTCTGCGATAATTGCCCTATTTGTTCGCCCCCTTGGGTTTGGTCACGATCTTCTTTTGTTGATTTCTCTTGTCATGTCAAATAACACACTTTCAGTCGTCGACAATCGTACCGGTGTCTGCTACGAGATTCCTATCATCGAAGGAGCTGTCAGAGCCATGGATCTGCGCCAGATTAAGGCCGGATCGGAAGACTTTGGCCTGATGAGTTACGACCCGGGCCTGACCAACACCGCTTCGACGCACAGCGCCATCACCTATATCGATGGCGACGAGGGCATCTTGCGCTACCGCGGCTACCCCATAGAACAACTTGCCGCGCAGAGTGCCTATCTCGAAACCGCCTACCTGATCGTCTTTGGCGAACTGCCTTCGACAGAGCAATTGGCTAAATGGGAACGAGACATCAGCCGCCATACGCTGCTGCACACCAACATCCAGAACCTGATCCAGACCTTCCGCTTCAACGCTCACCCGATGAGTGTCTTCATCAGCGCCATCGCCTCGCTGTCGACGCTGTACCCGGATGCTCGCAAAGTGACGGATCCGGCCAACCGCCGCTTGCAGGTGGAGCGCATGATCGCCAAGGTGGCGACTATCGCCGCCTTCACCTTCCGGCACAACCAGGGCTGGCCCTTTGATTTTCCGGATGACGGCCTGAGCTACATCGGCAATTTCCTGAAGATGATGTTCCGCATGACCGAGGCCAAATATGAACCCGATCCCGTGCTGGAGCGTGCGCTGAACATCTTGTTCATTCTTCATGCCGACCACGAGCAGAACTGCGGCACCAATGCCATGCGCGTTATCGGTTCTTCCCAGGCTGACCCCTACTCGGCGATGGCCGGCGCAGCAGCGGCGCTTTACGGCCCACTGCACGGTGCTGCCAATGAGGCGGTGCTGCGCATGCTCGAAGACATCGGCACGCCGGAGAACGTGCCGGCCTTCATAAACAGGGTGAAGAAAGGCGAGGGCGAACGCCTGATGGGCTTTGGCCATCGCGTGTACAAGAACTACGATCCGCGCTGCCGTATCATCAAGGCTACTGCAGAGGAAGTGTTCAAGGTCACCGGACACAACCAGCTGCTTGATGTCGCGCTCGAACTTGAGCGCATCGCCTTGCAGGACGACTACTTCATCTCGCGCAAGCTCTATCCCAACGTGGACTTTTACTCGGGCCTGATCTACCGGGCAATGAAACTTCCAGCCTCGATGTTCACCGTGATGTTCGCTGTGCCACGGACCTGCGGCTGGGTCGCGCACTGGCTGGAATTGCTGACCGATTCCGAGCAGAAGATTTCTCGTCCACGTCAGATCTACACCGGGCCGGAAGTTCGGGATTACGTACCGATGGGCGAGCGGTAGTGCCCTTGCAGAGAGTTATCGACCTAACGAGGGAGGAAGTGCAGCGGTAGCCTGTTGCTCAGAATGCCTGGTCCCAGCGTATCGACAGGCGAATTGCGGAGTTGATCAGGCCGACCATGCTATAGGTCTGCACGAAATTCCCCCACAGTTCGCCGCTCTCGGGGTCGATGTGCTCGGCGAGCAATCCATGGCGGTTGCGGCAGGACAATAGTTTTTCGAAGAGCGTCCGCGCTTCTTCGCGATGGTCGAGTGCCGCGAGGGCATTGATGTACCAGAACGTGCACACGATGAAGGCATTTTCCGGTTCGCCGAAGTCATCCTTTTCGACGTAACGAAAAATAAAGTCTCCGCGTCGCAAGTCCTTCTCGACGGCAGCGACGGTGGTGGCAAAGCGCGGGTCCGCGGCATCGAGGAAACCGACCTCCGCCAGCAGCAGCAGGCTCGCATCCATCGCGTCTCCGTCGAAGGTCGAGACGAAGGCCTGGCGCGTTTCGCTCCAGGCGCGACCACAGATGGTCGCGTGGATAAGGCGCGCGTGATGGCGCCAGTAGGTGGCGCGCTCGCTCAGATCCAGTTGAGCCGCAATCAGCGCCAGACGGTTACAGGCAGCCCAGCACATCACGGCGGAAAAGGTATGCACGCGTGCGCTGCCGCGCAGTTCCCATAGGCCGGCATCCGGCTGATCGTGACATCGTATGGCCTGTTCGCCCAGCAATTCGAGACGAAGAAACAGTGCTTTGTCGCCCTTGCGGGTGAGTCGCTGGTCGAAAAAAATATGCGTTGCGGCGAGGATGGCCGAACCATATACGTCGTGCTGTACCTGACGATAGGCCAGATTGCCAAAGCGCACCGGTCCCATGCCACGGTAGCCGGGCAAGGCCGCGATTTCACGTTCCCCCAGATCGGCGCGGCCGTCGATGCCGAATACCGGTTGAAGTGCGCAGCCGGCGGCGTCAGCGGCAATATTGACGATGTAGGCAAGGTAGCGTTCCATGGTGCGCGTCGCGCCGAGCCGGTTAAGGGCGTTGACCACGAAATAGCTGTCGCGCAGCCAGCAGAAACGGTAATCCCAGTTGCGCCCGCTGCCTTTCGCCTCGGGGATCGAGGTGGTCAATGCAGCGACAATCGCGCCGGTGTCGTCGTAGGCGTTGAGTTTGAGTGTGATGGCGGCGCGGATGACCGCCTCCTGCCACTCGAAGGGAATGGCCAGCGCGCGCACCCACTCGCGCCAGTGTCGCGTCGTCTCCTCAAGGAAACGGCGACCGACATCGCTGGCGGCTTCATTGACGGTTTCGTCGGCGCCGAGCAGCAACGTCACGATGTCCTCAAGGAAGAACGATGTTTCCTGCAAGACGGCGGTTATCGAAGCATCGGTCGTCAGGCGCAGCGTAAGCCCCGGCGCCACATAGCGGACGTGATTGCTGCCCCAGGTCGTTTCCGGCCGGGCCGCACCCTCGCCGCAGGCCGGACGCAGGCGCAGGGTCAGACGCGGGCTGCCGCCCAGGCGCTTGATCCGGCGCACCAGCATCATGGGGCGGAACATGCGTCCGTATTGACCGAAGCGCGGCGCGAAGTCGGTAACTTCGACGCTGCCGCCATGAGCGTCGTAAAGGCGCGTCACGAGAATCGCCGTATTCACGAGATAGTGCTGCTCGCTTCGTTCACAATCGGCAAGCTCGATGGCGAAAAAGCCGAAATCATCGGAATTCTTGAGCAGCGAGCAGAATACCGGGTCGCCATCGAAACGCGGAAAGCAGGCCCAGACAAGCTTCGCCTGCGCATCGATCAGCGCGCCTATGGTGCAATTGCCAATCATGGCCAGATCGAGAGTATTCATTGCTGTCCTTTCATGGCTTCGCCCAGCCAGTGCCTTACCGTGGCCACATCGGGAAGGCGGAAGCGGGCGCAACTCACACCCTTGCCGACCTTGATCGATATGCCGTCCAACTGATTAACCTCGGCGAAGCCGTGTTCATCGTTGAGATCGTCGCCGATGAACACCGGACGACGCGTTTTGAATGGCGGTTCACACAGATATTCGCCGACGGCCGTACCCTTGTCGAAGCCGGCGGGCTTGATTTCAACGACATACTTGCCACGCTGGATTTCGAGGTCTTTGCCAGCCCCATTGAGCAGACGGGTCATCAGGCGACACGCGTAGGCGCCAAGATGGGGAGCTTTCCGGTAATGCAGTGCCAGTGTCAGGCCCTTGTCCTCAAGCAACAGTCCGGGATGACGATCGAGCACCGGCAACAAGGCCGCCTTGATCGCCGCCTTGGCGTCCGGCGGCGCGGCGTGTATCCACAAGCGACCGGTGGCGTCGCGCCGTTCCAGGCCGTGCTGACCGGCCAGTGGCAGACGCAGCGCGCCAAGCAGACTTGCCGTATCCGCTATGCTGCGCCCGCTAACCAGGGCGACAGCGCCGCCGCTGGCACGATGCAGTCGTGCGATCAATTCGAGCAGGGCGGTGTCGACATGTACGGCGTCCGGTGTGTCGGCAAAGTCGATCAGGGTGCCATCCACATCGAGAAAATAGGCCCACTCGACGCTTGGCGCTGGAGGTTTGCCACGGTGCCGATTCATCATGATGTCGCCGCTCCCGACTTGTCTACCAGGTGGCTGCGGCGGCGCATCGCGGCGGCGTCGAGCAGCATGCGGCCGGCCCAGCGGAAGACATTGAACTCGGCGACCAGGCCGCGCATCAGGCGCATGCGGTCGCGCTGTTCGGCCTCCGGCATGGTCAGGGCCATATGCAAAGCGGCTGCGCACTGGTCGGCATCGTAGGGATTGACGATCAAGGCCTCTGGCAATTCGCGCGCGGCACCGGTGAATTGGGAAAGGATCAGGACACCATGCTCGTCATCACGCGCCGCGACGAATTCCTTGGCGACGAGGTTCATGCCGTCGTGCAGACTGCTGACAAAGCACAGGTCGGCGGCGCGAAAATATTCATAGACGTCGCGCGGCTCGTGATGCTCGATCTTGAGCACGATGGGCGGTGGTCCGTTACCGGCGAAGCGCCCGTTGATGCGCGCGGCCATGTCCCGCACCTGCTGCTCGTGATTCCGGTATTCCTCAATGCCGGAACGTGACGGCGCGGCGATTTGCACGAAGCTGAAGCGGCCGATCCACTCCGGGCTCAGCTCCAGGAGCCGCCGGACAGCGCGGAAGCGCTCCATGATGCCCTTGGTGTAATCAAGGCGGTCAACGCCAACGCCAAGCTTGTGTTCGGGCGGGAGCTCATTCAACTGACGGATGTCGGTACGGCAATCGGCAACGGCTTTCCCTACCATCTCACGTTCCGGCGGCCAGGCGATGGAAATCGGATAACGGCGAACCGAAGTGAGCTTGCCGCCGAAAGAAACGGTGAAGGCTTCGCGGTCGACGCGTGCCTCGAGAAAGCGGTCGACCGTATCGACGAAGTTGTTGACGTGAAACTGGGTGTGAAAGCCAAGAATGGCGCTGCCCAGCATTCCGGCCAGAATCTCGTCTCGCCACGGGCAGATGGCGAAAGATTCAGGGTTGGGCCACGGGATGTGCCAGAAGGTGATCACCGTTGCATCGGGTAATTCATCGCGTATCATTTTCGGTAACAGCGCGAAGTGGTAGTCCTGAACGAGGACGATTGGTGCACTCGTCTTGGCTTCACTCACTACGGCCTTGGCGAATTTGCGGTTGACCGCGACATACTGCGCCCAGTCACCAGAACGGAAGATCGGCCGCACGTGGGCGATGTGGCAAAGCGGCCACAGCCCTTCGTTGGAGAAGCCGTAGTAATATCCGGCTTCCTCTTCCGCGCTCAACCAGACGCGACGGATCTGGTAGACAGGCTTATCCGGCGGCACGGCGACGTGGTCGTGCTGATCGACGACCTCGCGGTCGGCAGATCCGCTACCGTGCGCAATCCATGTTCCCGAGCAGGCGCGCATGATCGGCTCGAGCGCCGTCACCAGTCCGCTGGCCGGGCGCTGCACGTCGATATGATCGCCATGTCGCTGGTGCAAATAAGGTTCGCGGTTTGAGACGACAATGACGTCCTCGCCGCGCAACTCACCGTGAAGAATGGCGCGCAGGGACTCCGCTGACCAGATGATCTGGCCTTCATCGCGCGTCCGGTTTTCCGTTTCCAGTTCGCGTATCAACCGCTGCAGATCGCGGGCGATCGGCTGGAACTCGGGAAGTGCGGGTTGTCGCTCCGCAGTCGGTTCACGCAGCAGGCCCTCGCCGCGCAGCAGCGAACGCATGCCGGCCATCCAGCCGTGCCACGAAATCTGGGCGATGATCACCGTCACCAGTGAGACGACAACGCCCAGCGCCATGAACAGGTAGAGTACGTAGCGCTTGCTTTCCTCGCTGCGTCGGGCGATGAAGCTCATGTCATGGATAAGAACCAGGCGGCCATCGGGCGCCGCGTCGCTGACGATCGGCTTGACGGATATCAGCAGAGGTCCTTGAGCGCTTTTCAGCAGGTGGTCGCCGGGACCTTCCCAGCGTTTGAGATCGGCACAGTAAACCTCCGCAGGCAAGGCGGGACTTGCTACGGCCTTTTCGGTCGGCGACGCGCAGTAGCCGACAGCGTAGAGGCGCTCGTCACGCGTGATGCGGTTGAAGAACGCGGCTATCCTGACTTTCTTGCCGGCCGCCAATTGTTCCTGCAGAGGCTCTTCAAGGGTATTGGCAATTAGCGACGAGCGCATTTCGAGATCGCGCATGAACCAGCGCAGAGTCAACTGGTCGACGAGCGGCGCAACCGCATAGGCGATACCGGCGAGAACCAGCAGCAGCGGCAGAACAAAACGCAAGGAAAGTCTCATGGTCTCTCTCCACGTGTGCGGCGATCGTGCATGTCAAGGGCAAAGACTCAAGCTTTGTCAGGCTGCAAGTTAGCCGTCGTAAGGATCAACATGCACAGACCGCGTCTAAGCTACGAACTGAAGAAGGGACAGTGTAGCCAAATCGGTGCTACAAGAGAGAATAATTGGCTGTTGTGGAGCTTTGTCCTTTTCCGTAGGCCGACAGTCCGGATCTGTCCCTCCCATCCACAGTATTCAGATTGATACGCGTTTCACGAATGTCAGCGGCTCCCGGCAATGGATGCCTCTTTTGTTTTGGTATTTCGGTCATTCTTCGGCCAACAGGCGCTCAGTTCCGTCAATCTGCGGTAAACTGGCAACCCCCACGGTCAGTGGCAGACGGCTATTTGCCGGATAACAGTCGCGCTGACCCGCGACACCTGCTGGAATGTCATGGATCTTGTAATTCGCATCATCGGTATCATCACCCCGGTTCTGATCATTTCCGCCATTGGTTATGCCTACGGTCGATTTCGCCGGCCCGATATGACGTGGATCAACCGCCTATGCACAGACCTGCTCTTCCCCATGCTCATTTTCACTTCGATGGCGTCCAGGGATTTTCATATCCTTGATTATCTGCCGCTGATTGGTGGCGAAATCATCATTCTGCTGGGTTCGGGAATTGTGGCCTGGGGAGCAGCAATCGTGTTGGGCTACAACCCGCACGCCTTTATTCCCCCAATGATGTTCGTCAATGTCGCCAATATGGGTTTGCCATTGACGCTGTTTGCCTTCGGGCCATCGATGCTGCCTGCCGCCGTGGCCTTGTTCATGATCGTCAGCATCGTGCACTTCACGCTGGGAGTCCGAATCTGCGCTCCCAAGGCCAGCATGAGCGGCATTCTGCAAGCGCCGATGTTATGGGCGATGCTGCTTGGAGTGCTGGCAAGTCTTCTGGGGCTTTCCTTGCCGCCCTGGCTGGCGACAAGTACCATGATGCTGGGAGAGGCCGCAATTCCTCTCGGCCTGTTCACGCTGGGCATTGGCTTCTCCGGTTTCAGGGTTAAACGCTGGAGCATAGGCATCATAGGTGCCTTGCTGTGCCCGATTTCAGGCTTGCTGATCGCCTGGCCCCTGGTCAAATTCCTGCCGCTGGACAAGCCGATGCAAGGTCTCCTTCTGCTTTACGCGGCGCTGCCGCCGGCGGTGATGAACTACATTTTTGCCGAGCAATACAAACAGGAACCGGAGCTGGTTTCGGCCATCGTGGTTGGCGGCAGCATTGCTTCGCTGGCCTTCGTTCCGTTTGCCCTGTATCTGGCTTTGTAACCCGTGTTTCAATAACTTACTGGAGAATTCCGTGGATTGGTGGTTGGCGTATGTTGGACTTGGCCTGTTCACCGGTATTTCTGCCGGTTTGCTGGGCGTCGGAGGTGGGCTGGTGATGGTGCCGACACTGACCATGATGTTTGCCGCGCAGGCCGGCTTTCCTCCCGATGAAGTACTGCATCTGGCGCTCGGCACCTCGATGGCGACCATCCTGTTCACCTCGCTATCAAGCCTGCGCGCACACCATCAACACGCTGCCGTTCTATGGAAAGTTGTCATCCAGATCACACCGGGCATTCTTCTCGGTACTCTGCTCGGCTCGCTGTTTGCCTCCAAGGTACCTGCCAAACCACTGGCGCTTTTTTTTACGGTTTTCGTCTGTCTGGTCGCCTTGCAGATGATACTCAACCTCAAGCCGAAGCCCACGCGCGAGTTGCCGGGAGCCAGCGGTGTGTTTGCCGTGGGTACGGGCATCGGCGCTATTTCGGCGCTCGTGGCCATCGGTGGCGGCGCGTTTACCGTACCCTTCCTGACCTGGTGCAATGTTCGTGTTCAACAAGCCATCGGCACCTCGGCCGCTGTCGGGTTTCCGATTGCTGTCGGCGGTAGCCTGGGCTACATCTACAATGGCTGGGGGCACGCTGATCTTCCAGCATGGAGCCTGGGATTTGTCTATCTGCCAGCACTCGCCTGGATGGTTCCGTTCAGCATGCTGACCGCCCCGCTCGGCGCGAGGCTTACGCATCGTCTGCCCGTTGCGACGATCAAACGCATTTTTGCCTGCCTGCTCATTGCGCTGGCGTCGAAGATGCTGTGGAAGCTTTTCAACTAGGGACGCGCTGAATCATTCGTTCCGTCGTTCCCGCGAAGGCGGGAACCCAGTTACATCAACATTCTGGATCCCCGCTTGCGCGGGGATGACGCCCCGAAGGAAGTCCTCTTGGGGGACGAATACTTCAGCGTTTCCTTGGCCCAATCATTCCGAACGAGCAAGATCTCGTGCCGTGATATTGACATCCATTGCAGTGCTGGACTGGCTTTTTCCTTGCCTCCAGGGTGGGGATAAAGTAGCATACTGGGTTCAAAGCGATGGTGGCGCCGCAAGGTCGGCGCAAGTTTTCCGCTTCCCGGTTTCCAGCTTTTTCGGGCGGGCATACCGCCCTAACAAATTTTTATCTTGTGAAAGGTTCTGTTATGTCAAACGAGAATAGTACGCCGCTGCCCGACTCATCCAATCTGGACGCCTGGAAAAAGGCCGCCGCAAAATCAGCCCCCGGTGGTGACCTTGAAGCCCTGAACTGGGTGACGTCCGAAGGCATTGTCGTCAAGCCGCTATACACCAAACAGGATACCAAGGATCTGCCCTGCACCGATACGCTACCCGGCTTCCCGCCCTACACCCGCGGCCCGCAAGCGACGATGTACGCGGTGCGTCCGTGGACCATCCGCCAGTACGCCGGCTTCTCCACGGCGACCGAATCCAACGCCTTCTACCGCAAGGCGCTGGCTGCCGGCGGCCAGGGCGTTTCGGTCGCTTTCGACCTGGCCACGCACCGTGGCTATGATTCCGACAACGCCCGTGTCGTCGGCGACGTCGGCAAGGCCGGCGTGGCGATCGACTCGGTCGAGGACATGAAGGTCCTGTTCGATGGCATCCCGCTCGACAAGATATCTGTTTCGATGACCATGAACGGTGCGGTGCTGCCGGTACTCGCCGGCTACGTCGTTGCCGCTGAAGAGCAGGGCATTTCGCAGGACAAGCTTTCCGGAACCATTCAGAACGATATTCTGAAAGAGTTCATGGTGCGCAACACCTACATCTACCCGCCGACGCCGTCGATGAAGATCATCGCCGACATCTTCAGCTACACCGCGCAGAACATGCCGAAGTACAACTCGATCTCGATCTCCGGTTACCACATACAGGAAGCCGGTGCCAATCAGGCGATTGAAATGGCCTTCACGCTGGCCGACGGCGCCGAGTACGTGCGTACCGGCATCGCTTCCGGCATGGACGTTGACGTGTTTGCTGGCCGCCTGTCGTTCTTCTGGGGGGTGGGCATGAACTTCTACCTCGAAATCGCCAAGATGCGCGCCGCCCGCATGTTGTGGCACCGCATCATGACCAAGCTCGGCGCCAAGAGCCCGAAGTCGATGATGCTGCGTACGCACAGCCAGACCTCCGGCTGGTCGCTGACCGAGCAGGATCCGTACAACAACGTGATCCGTACCACCATCGAAGCCATGGCGGCGGTCTTCGGCGGCACCCAGTCGCTGCACACCAACGCGCTGGATGAAGCGATCGCCCTGCCGACCGCGTTCTCGTCGCGTATCGCACGTAACACGCAGATCATCATTCAGGAAGAAACCAAGATCTGCAATGTCGTCGATCCGTGGGCCGGTTCCTACATGATGGAAAAACTGACGCAGGACATGGCCGACAAGGCCTGGGCGATCATCGAAGAAGTTGAAGCCATGGGTGGCATGGTCAAGGCCGTTGAATCCGGCTGGGCCAAGATGAAGATTGAAACCTGCGCTGCTGAAACGCAAGCGCTCATTGATTCCGGCAAGCAGGTCATCGTCGGCGTCAACAAGTACAAGCTGGCCGAGGAAGATGTGCTCGAATTTCGGGACATCGACAACCACGCAGTGCGTGAAGAGCAAATCGCCAGCCTCAAGAAGATTCGCGCCACGCGCGACACGGCGGCGGTCAATGCCGCGCTGGAAGCACTGACCCAATGTGCAAAAACCGGCGAAGGCAATCTGCTCGATCTCTCGATCAAGGCCATGCGTCTGCGCGCCACGGTGGGTGAAGTTTCGGATGCACTGGAAAAAGTCTTCGGCCGCCATCGTGCCAACAATCAAACCATTTCGGGCGTTTATGGAGGTGTCGTGCAAGGTATTGAAACCTGGGAAACGATCAAGGCCGACATCGAGAAGTTTGCTGAAACCGAGGGTCGTCGTCCGCGCGTGATGATTGCCAAGCTCGGTCAGGACGGTCATGATCGTGGCGCCAAGGTGGTTGCCACATCGTTTGCCGACCTCGGCTTCGACATCGACGTCGGTCCACTTTTCCAGACTCCGGAAGAAGCCGCCCGTCTGGCGATCGAAAACGATGTGCACGCCATTGGCTGCTCGTCGCTGGCCGCCGGTCACAAGACCCTGGTCCCGCAACTCGTTCAGGCCCTGAAGGATCAAGGCGCCGACGACATCATCGTCTTTGCCGGCGGCGTCATCCCGGCGCAGGACTACGATGCACTGTTCGCCGGTGGCGCCAAGGCTGTCTTCGGCCCGGGTACGCGTATCGAGGATTCGGCCAGGAAGGTTCTGGAAGAGATCCGCAAGGCACACTGCAAGTAAAGCACGCCAGCCATACTGTTCATGCCGGCGAATACCACGTCCGCTGACGCGTTGTCGCTTGTCGACCAGCAACTGGTCGACAACGTACTGGCTGGCCAGCGGCGTGCGCTGGCCAAAACCATTACGCTGATCGAATCGACCCGAAGCGATCATCAGCAACGCGCACAAAAAGTTCTCGCCGCCCTGTTGCCCCATACCGGTCGGGCGATCCGTGTCGGCATCTCGGGGGTGCCGGGTGCCGGAAAATCCACCTTCATCGAAGCCCTTGGCATCTGGCTGATCGAAGCAGGACATCAGCTTGCCGTGCTGGCCGTTGATCCATCGTCTTCGGTTTCCGGCGGCTCTATCCTCGGCGACAAAACGCGCATGGAGTTATTGTGCCAGCGCGAACAAGCGTTCATTCGCCCAAGCCCTTCGGCGGGATCGCTGGGCGGGGTCGCAGAAAAAACCCGGGAAGCCATGCTGGCTTGCGAGGCCGCAGGTTATGACGTCATCCTCGTCGAAACGGTCGGTGTTGGCCAGAGCGAAACGACCGTCGCCGGCATGGTCGATATGTTCGTCCTGCTGCAACTGCCCAATGCCGGTGACGATCTGCAGGCGATCAAGAAGGGCATTGTCGAAATCGCCGATCTGGTGGCCATCAACAAGGTCGATATTGATCCCAAGGCAGCGGCTGTTGCCCGCGCTCAGTGGAAGCAGGCCTTGCACATGTTGCGTCCGGCCTCGCCGAACTGGCGCCCGCCGGTCATTGGGGTCAGCGCCCTGAAGAAGGAAGGCATGGCCGATTTCTGGGCAGAAATCGAACGCTATCGGGCGGCCATGACCAGCAGCGGCGAGTTTGAAGAAAAACGGAAAAAGCAGGCGCTCGCCTGGATGTGGAGCATGATTGAATCCGGGCTGCACCAACTCTTCCGCAACCATCCGAGCATCCATGCCAGCTTGCCTGCGCTCTCGCAAAATGTCGCCAAGGGCTTGATTACGCCTGGCGCGGCAGCCAAGAAGCTGCTGGCCTATCTAAAAGTGTAATCGGTCGGAACTGCACGGTCTTCTGGTAGTCTTATCCCTTCGCTGATCAGGGAGATAAGTCCATGCACGACATCATTCGCCAACTCGCCGAAAAGCGGGATGCGGCTTACCTTGGGGGTGGCCAGAAGCGCATTGACAGTCAGCACGCCAAAGGAAAGCTCACCGCCCGCGAGCGCATCGAACTGCTGCTCGACGCCGGTTCCTTCGAAGAGTGGGACATGTTCAAGGAACACCGGTGTTCCGACTTCGGCATGGCCGAACAGTCCGTCCCGGGCGATGGCGTGGTCACCGGCTACGGCACGATCAACGGTCGCCTGATGTTCGTCTTCTCGCAGGATTTCACCGTTTTCGGCGGCTCGCTGTCGGAAGCGCACGCCGAGAAAATCTGCAAGCTGATGGATCACGCCATGAAGGTCGGCGCACCGCTGATCGGCCTTAACGATTCCGGTGGCGCCCGCATTCAGGAAGGCGTCGCCTCGCTCGGCGGCTATGCGGATGTGTTCCAGCGCAATGTTCTGGCTTCCGGCGTCATCCCCCAGATTTCACTGATCATGGGACCCTGCGCCGGTGGCGCGGTGTATAGCCCGGCGATGACCGATTTCATTTTCATGGTCAAGGATTCTTCCTACATGTTTGTCACCGGTCCGGAAGTCGTCAAGACCGTGACCCACGAAGACGTCTCCGCCGAAGAACTGGGCGGCGCGATCAGCCACACTAGCCGCTCCGGCGTCGCAGATCTGGCGTTCGAGAATGACGTCGAGGCGCTGATGATCATGCGCCGATTCATCGGTTTCCTGCCAGCCAACAACCGCGAAAAGCCTCCCGTATGGCCGGCGCAGGATCCGGCAGACCGGCTCGACTACTCGCTCGACACGCTGGTGCCGGATAACGCCAACAAGCCTTACGACATCAAGGAACTGATCCTCAAGACGGTCGATGACGGCGATTTCTTCGAACTGCAGCCGGACTATGCGAAAAACATCGTTATCGGCTTCGGGCGCATGGATGGTTCGCCGGTCGGCTTCGTGGCCAACCAGCCGCTGGTCATGGCCGGGTGCCTGGACATCAAGAGTTCGACCAAGGCCGCGCGTTTTGTCCGCTTCTGCGATGCCTTCAACATTCCGGTCGTGACCTTTGTCGACGTCCCCGGCTTCATGCCCGGCACCGCACAGGAATACGGGGGCATCATTAAGCATGGCGCCAAGCTGCTTTATGCCTATGCCGAATGCACCGTGCCGAAGGTCACCCTGATCACGCGCAAGGCCTATGGCGGCGCGTATGACGTGATGTCCTCGAAGCATCTGCGCGGCGACGTCAATCTAGCCTGGCCATCGGCCGAAATTGCGGTCATGGGGCCCAAGGGCGCAGTCGAAATCATCTTTCGCGAGGAAAAGGGCGATCCGGCCCGGCTGGCGCAGCGTGAAGCCGAATACAAGGCCAAGTTTGCCAACCCCTTTGTCGCCGGCGCCCGGGGCTTTATCGACGATGTCATCATGCCGAACGAAACGCGCAAACGCATCTGCCGTTCGCTGGCCATGTTACGCGACAAGAAGCTGGAAAACCCGTGGCGAAAACACGGAAACATCCCGCTGTAAAACCCAAGCGCATTTAACGCAGAGTGCGCAGAGACGCAGAGGTCACAGAGATAGAACCTTTCCGTTTATGCTTTTCTCCGCGTTCTCCGCGCCTCTGCGTACTCTGCGTTGAAAGAGGTTTATAAAAAATGTTCAAAAAAATTCTCATAGCCAACCGCGGCGAGATCGCCTGTCGCGTGATTAAGACCGCGCGCCGCATGGGCATTGCTACCGTCGCCGTTTATTCCGAAGCGGACCGGGATTCACTGCATGTTCTGAGCGCGGACGAAGCCGTCTGCATCGGCCCGGCCGCATCAAAAGACTCGTATCTGGCGATCGACAAGATCATCGCCGCCTGCAAGAAGAGCGGTGCCGAAGCCGTGCATCCCGGTTACGGCTTCCTTTCGGAGAATCAGGAACTCTCCAGCCGGCTGGAAGAAAACGGCATCATCTTCATCGGGCCCAAGCACTACTCGGTGGCAGCGATGGGCGACAAGATCGAGTCGAAAAAGCTGGCCATTGCCGCCAGGGTCAACACCATACCCGGTTACAACGAAGCGATTGGCAACGCCAGGCAGGCGGTCGAGATTGCCAAAGGCATCGGTTATCCGGTCATGATCAAGGCCTCGGCCGGCGGCGGCGGCAAAGGCTTGCGCGTGGCCTTCAACGACGCAGAGGCTGCCGAGGGCTTTGACTCCTGCCGCAATGAAGCGCGCAACAGTTTCGGTGATGATCGTGTGTTCATCGAGAAGTTTGTCGAAGGCCCGCACCACATCGAAATCCAGATCATTGCCGACGCCCACGGCAATACGGTTTATCTGCTTGAGCGCGAGTGTTCGATCCAGCGTCGGCACCAGAAGGTCATCGAGGAAGCGCCGTCGCCGTTCATCGACGACACGATCCGCAAGGCCATGGGCGCACAGGCCGTGGCACTGGCCAAAGCCGTCAATTACCAGAGCGCCGGCACCGTCGAATTTGTCGTAGGCTCCGACAAGTCGTTTTACTTTCTGGAAATGAACACCCGCCTGCAGGTTGAACATCCGGTGACCGAATTTATCACCGGGCTCGATCTCGTCGAACTGATGATCAGGGTTGCCGCTGGCGAAAAATTGCCCTTCGAACAGGACGATATCAAGCCCAGGGGCTGGGCCATCGAGTGCCGCATCAATGCCGAAGATCCGTTCCGCGGTTTCCTGCCGTCAACCGGGCGACTGGTGAGATTCCAGCCGCCCTCAAATCTCGGTAGCCAGGTGCGTGTGGATACCGGAGTCTATGAAGGTGGCGAGATTTCGATGCACTACGACTCGATGATCGCCAAGCTCATTTGTCACGGCGACAATCGTCTGCAGGCCATCGAACGCATGCGCGATGCCCTGAATTCATTCTTCATTCGCGGAGTCAGTTCGAACATTCCCTTCCAGGCCGCGCTGATGCAGCACCCGCGTTTCGTGTCCGGACTATTTACTACCGCCTTCATTGCCGAAGAGTACCCGCAGGGCTTCGTTGCCGCCGATGTGCCGCATGACGATCCCGGACTATTGACCGCCGTCGCCGCTTTCGCGCGGCGCCGTTACATTGATCGCGCGGTCAAGATCAGCAGCCAGATGCCCGGGCATGAGCGCAAGGTAGGCAGCCAGTGGGTCGTGCACATGGAAGGTACAAGCTATCCGGTCACTCTCGAGGCGATCCCCGGCGGTTATTCGATCACTTCGGACGAAAAACGTTACGACATCGTATCCGACTGGCTGTTCAGGGAACTGGTGTTTCAGGGAACGTGCAACGGCCAGCCCATCTGTATGCAGCTTGAACGCGCCGGACTGGAGTATCGCATCAGCCACTTCGGCAAGCAGGTCAAGGCCGTGGTGATGACCGCCAGGGCCGACCGCCTGCTGGCGCTGATGCCGGTGAAGATGGCACCTGACCTCTCGAAATATCTGCTTTCACCGATGCCCGGACTGCTGCGCGAGATTTCGGTGCACGCCGGACAGCAGGTTCGTGCCGGTGAAAAACTGGCGGTCATCGAGGCGATGAAGATGGAAAACATCCTCAAGGCCGAGAAGGACTGCACGGTCAGGAAGCTTGTCGCCGAGTCCGGAGAAAGCCTGTCGGTGGATCAGGTCATCATCGAGTTCGAATAAGAACCGTTATTCAGCGGCAGAAAAAAGCCCGCACTAATGCGGGCTTATCTTCGAGTACAGGACTGGCTGCTTTAGCCGCCGGCTCCCATCAGGGCCAGCAAGACACCACCGGCCACCACGCTGGCCACCTGCCCCGCAGCGTTAGCGCCCATGGCGTGCATGAGCAGGAAATTCTCAAAATCGTCTTCCTGAGCAATGCGCTGGACAACACGAGCGGCCATCGGGAAAGCACTGATTCCGGCCGCACCGATGATCGGGTTCACCTTGCCACCACTGATCCAGTTGAGCAATTTGGCAAACAATACGCCAGCCGCTCCATCAACGGCGAATGCAGCGAGGCCAAGGATCAGGATAAACAGGGTATCGGGCTTCAGGAACTCTTTCCCGACCATCGTCGAACCGATCGCCAGACCAAGAAAAAGCGTCACGGTGTTGGCAATCTCCGCCGCCGAAGCCTTGGTCAAACGCTCGACCGCACCGGATTCCTTCATCAGGTTGCCGAGCATCAGCATGCCGATCAGCGGTGTGGCGAACGGCACTAGCGTACCGACCAGCACGGTGACGACGATCGGAAACAGGATGCGCGTGCGTCGGCTGATTTTGCGCGAGCTGTACGGCATGCGGATCATCCTCTCTTTTTTGGTCGTCAACAGCTTCACCACCGGTGGCAGGATGATCGGCACCAGCGACATATAGCTATAAGCCGCAACCGTAATTGGTCCAAGCAGATGCGGGGCCAGGATGCCGCTGACGTAGATCGAGGTCGGCCCGTCAATGGCGCCAATGATGCCGATCGATGCCGCTTCCGGCGGCGTAAAGCCGAGCAAAAGAGCAAAAATCAGCGTCAGGAAGATGCCGAACTGCCCTGCCGCACCGAGCAGCACCAAACGCGGATTTTCCAGTAGCGGTCCAAAGTCGGTCAAGGCTCCGATGCCGACAAAGAT
Organism: Accumulibacter sp.; assembly: GCA_020049495.1. GTDB lineage: Bacteria > Pseudomonadota > Gammaproteobacteria > Burkholderiales > Rhodocyclaceae > Propionivibrio. The sequence continues at coordinate 98,047 of JAIFKU010000035.1, read as the reverse complement.
CAACAGCGGAAACATCTCGTTGGTGATGCCCATGTTGTACAGCACGGTCAACATGCCATCCTCTGCAATCATCGGCGAGAGCGGCAGATTGGCCAGCATGCAACCGGCGGCAATCGGCAGCAGCAGCAGCGGCTCATAATCCTTGACGATGGCCAGATACATCAGGACAAACGAGACACCGATCATGAATAGCGACTGCCAGGTGACGTTGTTGACACCCTTGAGCAGCAGGCCGATCGTTTCTTGATCGATCATCGCTCAATCCTCCTTGAATTTGATGATCGCGTCACCGTGGTCGACACTCTGGCCTGCCGTTACGAAAACTTCGCCGACCGTACCGGCGCGCGGGGCGCCGATGACGTTGTGCATTTTCATCGCGTCGAGGATCGCGACTTGCTGTCCACGCGTAATCTGGTCGCCGGCCTTGACGTTGATTTCAAGAATGACGCCCGGCATCGGCGCCGTCAGCGCGCCCTTGCCACCACCGGCCGGCTTGCGCGCTGCCGGTGCTGCGGATGCGGCGGCAACTGGCGCCGGTTGCTGGATGACACGCGGCGCCGTGTTGACCGCGACGATGCGTGGCGCTGCACCCGTTCCGGCCTGGAAGCCCGGCGTGATCGCTGCTTCGCCAAGGTTCTCGTCGCTCGAGAGCGTGACTTCGTACGAGGTATCGCCAACGACTACCGCAAAACGGTCGGCGGCAAGTTCCTGAACGTCGATTACGAACTCACGATCACTGATATCCAATTTATAACGTCGCATTATTTTCCTCTCGGCTGCCAAGTGTAGTTTTGCCGTGTCCGGCCCGCAGCGACCCAACGGCTGGCGAACAATTGACTGCCCGGCCAGTAGGTGCGCATGATGGGCGCCGCCTGGCGCCGCAGTGTCAGTTTGTGTTTCATCGTCGCGATGAGAATCGCCGCGACCAGATCGGCCTGCATGCCGTTGACGGTAGCCGGTTCGGGAACCTGTGCACCGACCGCATCATCGGCGACTGCCGCGATACGCTCGGCTTCGGCATGCGTTTCTTGTTCCGACACCGGCGCCTTCGGCTCCTTGTCAAGAATGAGAACGACCGTCAGCAAGGCCCAGAGCAGACCAAGTAACGCAAAGACCAGCCCCATTCCGAGGACGGTCATTTGAAAACCCCACGCTAAATTCTCCATGAGTATCCCCGCATCAGATCGGCGTCAGGCCGTGTTTCTTGGCCGGATTCATCTGCACTTTGGTACGCAGGACTTCGAGCGCGCGAACGAGGCGCGGGCGTGTTTCGCGCGGCTCGATGACTTCGTCGATCTGCCCGACGTCGGCAGCGCGATAGGGGTTGAAAAACTTCTCGCGGTACTCGGCGAGCAGCTCTTGCTCGCGCAGCGCCGGATCAGGTGCGCTCTTGATTTCCTGACGGAAGAGAACACGGACGGCAGCTTCCGCCCCCATGACGGCAATCTGCGCGGTCGGCCAGGCAAAGGTCACGTCGTTGCGCATCTGTTTCGACCCCATGGCCACGTAGGCACCACCCATGGCCTTGCGGGTCACGATGGAAATCTTCGGCACCGTAGCTTCGCAGTAGGCATAAATGATCTTTGCACCGTGACGGATGACGCCACCGTATTCCTGGCCGGTACCCGGCAGGAAGCCCGGACAATCGACGAAGGTGATGATCGGCACATTGAAGGCGTCACACAGGCGGATGAAGCGGGCAATCTTGTCGGACGCGTCGATATTTAGCGCCCCCGACATGAAGCACGGCTGGTTGGCGACGATACCGACCGAATAACCGTCGAGACGGGCAAAGCCGATCACCGCATTGGCGGCAAAATTCGGCTGGATCTCGAGGAAGCTGTCCTGGTCGAAAACCGATCCGATCGCATCACGAATGTCGTACGGCGTGTTTTCGCCGTCCGGAATCAGATCGTTGAGCGACTCGTCCATGCGGTTGATCGGATCTTCCGGAGTGATCTGCGGTGGATCCTCGTTGTTGTTCTGCGGCAGATAGCTGAGCAGTAGCTTGGTCAATGCCAGCGCTTCAACCTCGGTATCGGTCGCTAGGTGAGCGACGCCACTGCGACCGGCGTGCACATCGGCGCCGCCGAGGTCGAGTGCGGTGACCTGCTCGCCGGTCACCGCCTTGATGACTTCAGGACCGGTCAGGAACATGCAGCTATCACCGCCCATGATGACGAAATCGGTCAATGCCGGCGAATATACGGCACCGCCGGCACATGGGCCGAGAATGACGGAAATCTGCGGCACCACGCCGGAAGCAAGTACGTTACGCACGAACACTTCACCGTAAGCCGCCAGACTGCGCACACCTTCCTGAATGCGCGCGCCACCCGAATCATTGAGGCCGATCACCGGGATTCCGGATTCCAGCGCCAGATCCTGAATCCGGCTGATTTTCTGCGACTGAACTTCGGAGAATGAACCGCCAAGAACGGTGAAATCCTGTGCAAAAACAGCAACGCGACGGCCATTGATCTTGCCGAAGCCGGTCACGATGCCGTCGCCGGGATAACGATGCTTGTCCAGGCCAAAAGCACTGAAATCGTGGGTTGCCAGCGCACCAAATTCCTGGAAGGAGCCCTCATCAAGCAACAGGGCCAGGCGTTCCCTGGCGGTCATCTTGCCGCGCTCGTGTTGCTGGTCGATACGCTGCTGACCGCCTCCAAGTACAGCGCGGGTGCGCATCTCGCGCAACACCTCCAGGTGCTTCTTGGTCTTTCCGTCCATCGTCATCAGTACTTCCTCCGGCAATGCGCCCTGCAAAAGGGTGAGCAATTGAAAACAAAGGCGCAATTATCTGCTTGCGCGCCAGCAAGGTCAATGCAAAGTTCCTTGATTGCCTGATGGAAAACAGGCTGAAACCCCCACTGGCTAAAGGTTTCCATGCATTAAATAGGGCGCTCGATATTTCCGGATCAGGTTTTCGGCACATTTATTCCAGAGAATCAAATGCTTCCCGAAGAGTACTTGACGCCACTTTGTAAACCGTCCACAAAGGGTAGAATGCAAAAAGTTGAGGATGGATCTTGAGTAGTCAGTTGCTCTGCGCGGGGCATTGTCTGGTTCTTGCTCCAAGCAGAGCGCATTCGACATTATTGGGAGAAAACATGGGTCAGAACACCACCGTCAATCTTCGTACCGTCGCGCTCGTTGGCCACGGTGCGGCCGGCAAAACTACGCTTGCCGAAACCCTGCTTGCTGCGGCCGGCGCCATTGCCAGCAGGGGACTGGTAGAAAAAGGCAACACCGTTTGCGATTTTGACCCGCAGGAGAAAGAACTCGGGTATTCACTCAATTCCGCCATGGCCAGTTTCAACTGGCTGGATGTTCAGGTGCACATGATCGACACCCCGGGTTACCCGGATTTCGCCGGACCGGCCATTGGCGCTCTGGCGGCAGTTGACACGGCACTGATCGTGATCAATGCGCAAACCGGCATCGAACTATCGACCGAACGGATGATGAAGTTCGCTGCGAACCGCAATCTTTGCCGCATGATTGTCATCAACAAGATCGATGCGGACAACGTCGATCTGCCCAAACTGGTCGGTGAAATTCGCGAACGTTTCGGGCGCGAATGCATGCTGCTCGACCTGCCCACGCACGATGGCCAGGATGTCGTTGAACTGCTCGGCCACGACAGCGGCGAAAGCGACTTCGAATCGGTCGCCGTCGCCCACCGCGCGCTGATCGACCAGATCGTCGAGGAAGACGAAGACCTCCTCGCCCGCTACCTTGACGAGGGTACCGATCCCAGTCTGGATGAACTGCACGCTCCTTTCGAGAAGGCGCTGCGCGCCGGTCATCTGATTCCGATACTTTTTGTTTCGGCAAAAACCGGAGCCGGCGTCCCCCAGTTGCTCGATGCCTTGGCTAAACTAGCACCCAATCCGAGCGAAGGTAATCCGCCACCGTTCTACAAAGGTGAGCCGGGTGCGCCGGATAGCCAACCCTTCCAGGCCGAGCCTGATCCCAGAAAGCATGTGCTGGCCCATGTCTTCAAGGTGGTCAGCGACCCCTTCATTGGCAAGCTCGGTGTTTTCCGCGTGCATCAGGGCACCATAAAAAAGGACTCGCAGCTTTTCGTCGGTGATCTCAAGCGGCCGTTCAAGGTTGGCCATCTGTACCGCCTGCAGGGCAAGGAATATCTCGAAGTTGAGGCGCTCGTTCCGGGCGACATCGGCGCCATCGCCAAGGTTGATGAAATCGAGTTCGATTGCGTTCTGCATGATTCGCACGAGGAAGACCATATCCATCTGAAGCCGCTTGAATTTCCTCAGCCGATGCAAGGCCTGGCCGTCGAAACCAAGAAAAAGGCCGATGAGCAACGCCTCTTTGACGTATTGCACAAGCTTGAAATCGAAGATCCCTGCTTCAAGGTCGAGCGTCATCCGACAACCAATGAAACCGTCATCCGTGGCCTCGGCGAAATGCACCTGCGCGCCAAGCTGGCACGCATGTCACAACAATACAAGATCGAACTTGACACCAAGCCGCCGCAGATCGACTACCGTGAAACAATCACCGGCAAGGCCGAAGGTCACTGCCGACACAAGAAGCAGAGCGGAGGCGCCGGCCAGTTCGGCGAAGTGATGCTGCGTGTTGAACCCCTGGCGCGTGGTGCTGGCTTCGAGTTTGTCGATATCGTCAAGGGCGGTACCATCCCCGGCGTATTCATGGCGGCGGTTGAAAAAGGCGTTCGTCAGGCTTTGGAAGACGGTGTTGTCGCCGGGTTCCCGGTGCACGATTTGCGCGTCATCGTCCATGACGGCAAGTCGCACGCGGTCGATAGCAAGGACATCGCTTTTTATTCCGCTGGCCGGAAAGCGACGATCGACGCCATCCGTGCGGCAAGCCCGATCATTCTTGAACCGGTTGTCGACATCGAGATTCTGGCTCCGGACGCGTCCATCGGCGATCTCACCGGCGACCTGTCGAGCAAACGCGGGCAGGTCACCGGAACACAACCGCGCGGTGTGGGCAGCATGTCGATCGGCGGCAAGGTTCCTCTGGCCGAACTTGATGATTATCAGGGACGACTCAAGTCGCTGACCGGGGGGCAGGGATCCTACAGCATCACGTTCTCGCACTTCGCCCCGGTACCGGCAGCCACCCAGCAGCAACTGGCATCGCAACACAAGACGGTTGGCCTCGACGATGACTGAGTGGAGCGAAAGCTAGCAGACAATCGTCATGGCAGGTTTTCTTGACGTGCCCGGCTGGGCCCTTCCCCTGGCCCGCCGGGTTCTGTTCTACTGGGTACGTACCACCGTATTCCCGGAACGCCCGCAGGAACTGGGCCTTGATCCGTCAAGGCCGGTTTGCTATGTCCTGCAGGATCACCATCTTTCCAACCTGCTGGTGCTTTTTCAGGAAGCTCAGTTGGCCGGACTGCCCTCTGCCCAGGCCCCCGTCCGCCTGGCGGGGCACAAATCCCCGCATTCGGTTTTTTTCCTGAACCGCAAACATTCGCTTACCGCGACGGCACGCGAGCGTTATGCTCACAGTCCACTGATGACCGCTCTGGTGCACTCGGCACTGGAAAACACCGGGCCGGATGTACAGATCGTTCCGGTTGTCATCCTGTGGGGACGCAGCCCGGACAAACAGGAATCGATTCTCAAGGCCCTGTTTTCCGAAACCTGGCGGCAACCGGGGCCGCTACGCCGTCTGCTGACCATTCTGCTGCATGGTCGGAACGTATTGGTCCGTTTCAACGCCCCCATTTCGCTGCACGCGCTTTCCGCTGAAGGCCTAGATCAGGCACAGGCGCTGCGCAAACTATCCCGCGTGTTGCGCGTGCACTTTCGCCGTCAGCGCCAGATGGCCATCGGCCCAGACCTGTCGCACCGCAATACGCAAATCGGAACCCTACTTGCTGCTGCGCCGGTGCGCGCGGCAATGGCCGCAGAGGCCAGCACGCAGGGCATCACCCTTGACGACGCCCAGCGGCGGGCACGCCGCTTCGCGCTTGAAATTGCCTCGGACTATTCCTATGGTGCCCTGCGCGCTTTCGAGCTGTTTCTTTCCTGGTTATGGACACGCCTTTACGACGGTATCGAGATCCATAACATTGGCGTGGTCACGCAGATCGCGTCCAGCCAGGGTATTGTCTATGTGCCGACGCACCGCAGCCATATCGATTATCTTTTGCTGTCGCACTCGTTGCACCAGCAAGGGTTGATGCCACCGCACATTGCCGCTGGCGCCAACCTCAACATGTTTCTTATCGGCCCGCTGCTGCGTCGTTGCGGGGCTTTCTTTTTGCGCCGCAGCTTCAAGGGGGAACCGCTTTACGCCGCCGTTTTCCATGAATACCTGCATCTGATGCTGACGCGCGGTTTTCCGCTGGAATATTTCATTGAAGGCGGACGCAGTCGCAGCGGGCGCACCCTGTCGCCGAAAGCCGGCATTCTGGGCATGACGGTGCGCAGTTTCATCCGCGAGCACGCCCGCCCACTAGTTTTTGTGCCGGTGTACATCGGCTACGAGAAAATCATGGAGGGGCGGACCTATCTGCGCGAACTGGCCGGAAAGCCGAAACAGAAAGAATCCCTGTGGAGCGTCGTGCAAAGTGCGCGTCGGATCAAGAAGGTTTTCGGTAAGGTTCATGTCAACTTCGGCAGGCCACTGGCGCTGGCCGACTTTCTGGATTCCTACCGCCCCGGCTGGGCGCAGGAAAATCCAGATGCGCCCGATGACTGGTCGCGCGACGCGACGCACGCTGCGGCGACCGAGCTGGCCAGACGCCTGAACGAAGCCGCCGTGATCAACCCGGTCAACCTGATCGCTCTGGCCCTGCTGTCCACGCCGAGGCATACCGCCGATGAACAGGTTCTCAATCGTCTTCTGGAGCATTACCAGGCCCTGGTAACCACGGCCCCCTATTCTCCGATAACTATTCCATGCACCCTGGATTCGCGGCAGATTGTGGCTTACGTCGAACGGCTGGGCATCGTCGAGCGCATCACCCAGTCGCTGGGCGACCTGATTCGCATTCCGGAAGGCGAGGCGCCCTTGCTGGCCTATTTCCGCAACAACGTACTGCACCTGTTTGCCTTGCCGGCGCTGATTGCCTGTCTGCTGAACAACAATCGCTATCTCGGCGTGCAGCGCGTTACCGAAGCGGTGGCTGGAATTTACAGTCTGATGCGCACGGAACTCTTCCTGCACTGGACTCCGGAAGAGCTTCCTGCAGCCACGGCAGCCATCATCGACGTCTATGTGGAACGCGGCCTGCTGCTGCGCAACGACCCCGGACGGCTATCCGCCCCCGAGCCGAACAGTCAGGAGTTCGCCGAACTGCGCCTGCTCGGCGAGACCATACGCCCGACACTCGAACGCCACTTTCTCGCGCTGGCTTTGTTGCAGAACTGCGGATCGGGCTGCCGGTCGCGGCGCACCCTGGTCAACGACTGCCATCTGCTGGCGCAGCGTCTGACGCTGCTCTATGCCTTCAACGCACCGGAACATTCGGAGATCACAACGTTCTCGGCACTCATCGCCCAGTTCATCGATGCCGATCTGCTGCGCGAGGATGAAACGGGGCTTTTACATTTCGATCAGCGCATTACCCGGCCACTGGCACACGCCGAACTGGTGCTCCCGGCCGAAGCCAGGCAGACGATCCGGCGCATGGCCAGCGCCGGGCTGGTGACTTAGGCGTTGGGTGGCGCAGCACGGCGTGCGGCGTGCTCCAGACGTTCCTTTTCGGCCAGTACCTTGCTTGCGTAAGTCCCCTCCGGATCTGAGGATCCGGCGTAGTACTGAAGTCCGGGAATCAGCCCGCCACGTCGCCGGATCGCTTCCTCAAGCACATTGACACCGATTCTGAGGTTGATCGCCGGATCGAGAAAAGGCCTGTCCCCCGCGTCATCCGGCACCTTGTCCAGATGAAAGCGCGGGATGATCTGCATCAGGCCCTGAGCGCCCATGGCGCTTTCGGCAAAGGGATTGAATCCCGACTCGACACCAATGACGGCGACGATGAGCAGCGGATCAATGCGGCGCTCCTGCCCGATCAATTGGGCAAGCTCGAAAACCGGAGTTAGCGCTTCCTGAGATACACGATAGCGGCGCGTCACATAGTTGAGCGCACCTTGCATGCGTGGCGACAGGACAATCGCCGAGACTCCCTCATCTGTCGGCGCGTACATGGATTCTGACAACTCGGAGACTCCGGCCAGAGACCACTTCGAAATTCCGGCAGACGACGAACCAATGGCAAAAAAACTGCCCAGGCCAATGACGAGCAAAAGGCCGGCAAGCATCAGACTGTGTTGAACAAGGTGCAAGGTGGCATCAGAACGGCGTGCCATCATATTTTTGAGCGTAATCGTTGCAGACATGCTCACTCTCCTTCACTGTTGTCATCGCGCAAACCTGCCGTGCGACAAACGGTTTTAGGCGGGTGCAAAGCCCGAGGGGACGATAAAACTGACCGCTGGGCGAATACTTCTACGGAATGGATACCCTGTTTCAGAGTCGCAGGGAAGAGAAGAGTTCCACAGGGTACTGCGTCGGGTACGACGTTTCAGTACGACCAAGTGGCGAAGTATATTGATTAAATTGGGTTTAGTCAAAAATGCCCGCGACAAAATGCCCGGCACAGCCCTGCTCAGGAGGAACGGAGCACAATAACAGCGAATATCCACAGTAGTCGCATGATATCGAAAGAAGCGCAATTCAGTGCATGTCCGTTGCAAACAGGATGTTGCCAAAAAGCTTGCCGCAGGACGAGGAAAAAATCAATCGCACAAGCCCACCGGGCATTTCAGCCCGGTCAACAATCTGGGTGCCAGTTTCCCCTGGCTGTCCGCATAGTTCAACGCAGGTGCGGCACGAGGCGTTAGAATTGATATATCTTAATGTTCACGGCCTTCGTGATGTCTTCAAGCACGGCAACGGGATCTGAAACCGAGCACCGTCCTTCGGCAGTTTCGACCCTGCTGCCGCGCTATCTGGCGCTGGCATTCGCGATTCTGATCGTCTATGCCAGCCTGCATCCCTTCTTCGGCTGGCGTGACACGGGGCTTTCGCCGTTTGCCTATCTCGCTGCGGCTTGGCCTCGCTACTGGACCGTGTTTGATCTGGCGACCAATGCCATTGCCTATCTGCCATTGGGTTTCCTGCTCACGCTGACCCTGCGCCGCATGCCTGGTCGGTGGACAGCAGCCTTGGTTACACTGCTCCTGGGCGCAGCGCTCAGTTTTTGTCTTGAAAGCCTGCAATCCTGGTTGCCATCCCGCGTTGCCTCCAACCTCGATCTCGCCTGCAATGCCTTCGGTACAGGGATCGGTGCAGTGCTGGCCATCAGACACGGTGATCGCTTTTTCAGTCGTCTCGTACTGATGCAGCAGCGCCTGCTGGCGCCTGTCCCGCATGTGGAATTCGGCCTGGTTCTGGTGACCCTGTGGTTACTTACGCAACTCTCACCCGAAACCATCCTGTTCGGTGCCGGTGATCTGCGTCACCTGCTTGAGATCACCCCTGCCGTCCCCTATGCGGCTAGCGCGTTTTTCGCCATTGAAACCGGGATCATCGTCTGCGATACCGTGGCCATTGGCCTGATCACCCGTACCCTGCTGGCTGGCCGGGGTTCGTCCTATGTCGTTCTGATCGCTTTTTTCGCCCTTGCCCTTGCCATTCGCACATTGGCAGCGGCCGTGCTTGTCGACCCGCTGCATGCTTTTGCATGGCTCACTCCGGGTGCCAGCCTTGGCTTGATGGTCGGGGGCGCGATGCTCTCGCTCATGCTCCTGCTGCCGGCATCGCTGCGCATAGCACTGGCCGGCCCCCAATCCCTATTCGCCGGTCGCACTGGCGGCCTGGCGGCAAGGGCACTTCCTGAACTTCAACGGGCTGACCCGGCTGACTGCCAGCCTCTGGCCCTTCCTCGCCCTCCCTTATCTGATGGTGCTCGGAAGAAAGCTTTGAATCAAGCTTGGAATCGGCTGTCACAGAAAGCACAACCAACAATCAGGCGTACTTCAGCATGAGTTACTACAAACACCACGTATTTTTCTGCTGCAACCAGCGCGGCGATGGCGAGAATTGCTGCAACAATCTGGGAGCCACGGAAGCTCAAACCTATGCCAAGGATCGCATCGGCCAGCTTAAACTCAAGGGCAAAGGGAAAATCCGTATCAACAAGGCCGGCTGCATGGATCGTTGTGACGAGGGACCGGTCATCGTGGTTTACCCGGAGGATGTCTGGTACCAGTATGTGGATAAGGAAGATATCGAGGAAATCATTCAGGAACATCTCATTGGCGGACGCGTGGTCGGCCGACTGAAGATTTGAAATGAAGATCGTCGAAGAAAACCTGCACATCGACGGTCCGGTCGGGCCGATCGAAGTGATCGTCGATAACCCAGGCGTGCTGCGCGGCATCGCCCTGATCTGCCACCCACACCCGCTGTTCGGCGGCACCAATACCAACAAGGTGACGCAAACGCTGGCGCGTACCTTTGCGCGCCTTGATTACGTTTCTTTGCGGCCGAACTTCCGCGGTGTCGGCGAGAGTGCCGGGAGGCACGACGACGGACGCGGCGAAAGCGCCGACATGCTGGTCGTTCTGGCCGCAGCGAAGCGCCGCTTCGGCGATCTGCCGGTGGCGCTCGCCGGTTTTTCGTTTGGCGCCTATGTGCAGACCCGCGTGGCGCAGGCGCTGGCCGAAGCCGGGCACCCGGCGCAGCGACTGGTCCTGGTCGGCACCGCCGCCGGCCATGTCGAGGGCGCACGGCAGTATGCGACCCAGGCCGTCGCCAGCGACACCATCGTCATTCATGGCTCGGCAGATGAAACGGTGCCGCTGGGCAATGTCCTGGCCTGGGCGGAGCCGCTCGAACTGCCGGTGATCGTGGTGCCCGGAGCCGACCACTTCTTCCACCGCCGGCTGCATATTATCCGTGACATCGTCACGCGCGCATGGCGGTACTGAACCCAGCCGACGCGCTCAGCGTCTCCGGCCTGCACAAGAGCTACGACGGCAACGAAGTGGTTGCCGGAATCGACTTCAGCGTGCCGCCAGGCACCTGTTTCGGCCTGCTCGGACCCAACGGCGCCGGCAAGACGACTACGTTGCGCTGCTGCCTCGGACTGACCGCACCGGATGCCGGTAGCATCCGCCTCGGCGGGTTTGCGGTTCCCGCCGACGCCGAAAGGGCGCGGCGTCGGGTCGGCGTGGTGCCGCAATTCGACAATCTCGATCCGGACTTTACGGTCAGTGAAAACCTGATGGTGTTTGGCCGCTACTTTGGCCTCAGGCGTACCGACATCCTTGCCCGCATCCCGGATCTGCTTGAGTTTGCCGGGCTCAAAGGCAAGGAAAGCGCCCGCATCCAGACCCTCTCCGGCGGCATGAAACGGCGCCTGACCCTGGCCCGCGCCCTGGTGAACAACCCGGACATCGTTTTTCTCGACGAACCGACCACCGGACTCGACCCGCAGGCCCGCCACCTGATCTGGGACCGGCTGAAACAACTCACGGCGCGTGGCAAGACGCTGATCCTGACCACGCATTTCATGGACGAAGCCGAGCGCCTGTGTGATCGCCTCGCCATTCTCGACCATGGCCATCTGGTCACCGAAGGCGCGCCGCGCGAGCTGATTGCCACGCACATCGAACCGCAGGTGGTGGAAGTCTTCGGCGACGACGTTGCCGCCTGGGCGCGATCGCGCAACACGCTCGGCGAGCGCCTTGAAGTGGCCGGCGATAGCGCTTTCTTCTACTGCCATGATACGGCACCGCTGCTGGCTGCCCTCGCCGACGAACCGACGTTGCGCTACCTGCATCGCGCCGCCAGCCTTGAAGATGTCTTCATCAAACTGACCGGGCGCGAACTGCGTGATTGACGAGAAAGCGGATAACGGCCAATGAACTCTTCAAATCTCTATGCCTTCCCCCGCCTCGGCCTCTCCTGGTTGCCGGTATGGCAGCGCAATTTCCTGGTCTGGCGCAAGTTGGCCATTCCTTCAGTGCTGGGCAATCTCGCCGATCCGCTGATCTACATGCTCGGACTCGGCTACGGGCTGGGCGGCCTGCTGCCGCAGGTCAGCGGCGTCAGTTACGTGAGCTTTCTCGCAGCTGGAACGGTAGTCGCCAGCACCATGAATGCCGCCACCTTCGAAGCCCTCTATTCGGCGTTTTCGCGCATGCATGTGCAAAAAACCTGGGACGCCATTCTCAATACCCCGCTTTCGCTCGATCATGTCCTGGCCGGCGAACTGGTGTGGGCAGCGAGCAAAAGCCTGCTCTCCGGGCTGGCCATCCTGGTCGTCATCGCCGCGCTCGGACTGACCAGCTCGCCGCTGGCGCTATGGGCGATTCCGGTCATTTTTCTCACCGGCCTGACGTTTGCCGCCATGGGACTGATTGTCTGCGCGCTGGCGCCATCCTACGATTTCTTCATGTACTACTTCACTCTTTTCATCACGCCCATGCTGCTCGTCTCCGGCGTATTTTTTCCGGCCGACCAGTTGCCTTCGCTCGTCCATGTCGTTGCCACCTGGCTGCCGCTGTCGCACGCCGTCCAGCTTGCCCGTCCGCTGCTGCTCGGCGAACTTCCACAAAACGCCCTCGGGCACGTCGCCGCCTTGCTGGCCATTGCTGTTGTCGCCTTCTGTATCGCCACCGTATTAACCCGGCGGCGACTGCTCAAATGACGGTCAGCCAAGCAATAGGTACCGGTCCTGGGCCAGTGAGAATGCTTCCTGCGCACGCCGATCCGGATGACGGTCTCATCCTTGCGGCCGCCTCTGCACACACTGGGCCCAGTGTAGAATCTGGCTGATGGAAACCCTTCTCGTCCTGACCTGTCTGCCTGATCAGGCTGCGGCCGAATTACTGGCCGCTTCGCTGGTCGAAAACCGTCTCGCCGCCTGTGTCAATATCCTGCAGCCGTGCCGTTCGATCTATCGCTGGCAAGGGGCGGTCGAAAAAGCCGACGAAGTGCCCCTGCTGATCAAAACGACCGAGGCCTGTTATTCCGCACTGGAGAATGCGATCCGCGCGGGGCATCCGTATGCGACGCCGGAGATCATCGCCCTGCCGGTGGTTCTCGGTCTGCCCGACTATCTGGCCTGGGTCGCGGCTGAAACGCAAACTGAAAACTGGTCTTCGCCATGATCCGCCGCCTGTTCATTTTCCTGTTCTTGCTGTGTTCGTTTGCACAGGCCGCAGAGGATCTGCTGCATCCGTCGATCGCTTTCAAACCGACCGTCCGTGCGCTTGACGGCCAGACGATTGAAGTGCGTTTCGAAATTGCCAGAGGCTACTACCTCTACCGTGACAAATTCCGCTTTGCCGCCGAACCGTCCTCCGTGCTCCTCGGCCAGGCACGCCTGCCCAAGGGCAAGGAGAAAATGGATGAGAATTTCGGCCAGGTCGAGGTTTACTACCGGGAAGCCGTGCTCCGCCTGCCGGTCGAGCGCAACAGTTCCGGCACTCTGCCGCTGCTGCTGAGTATCACCTCACAGGGTTGTGCCGATGTCGGCGTTTGTTATCCGCCGCAAAAGCAGACGCTCAGGCTCGAATTGCCCGATCCGGCTTCGGCGCCTGCGGCCACTGCCCTGGCCGAGGATAGCGGCGACGAATCCGGGCACATCGCCCAGTTCCTGAGAAAAGCCGACCTGTGGCTGGTGGCGGCAAGTTTCTTAGGCTTTGGTCTGCTGCTTTCGCTGACGCCCTGTGTCTTTCCGATGATTCCGATTCTCTCCGGCATCATCGTCAGTTCCGGGCGCCAGGGTCACGGTGTTTCGCACGCGCGCGGTTTTGCCCTTTCGCTGGCCTACGTCATGGGCATGGCCGTGACCTACGCGGCAGCCGGCATCGCTGCCGGGTTTTCCGGAACTCTGATTTCTGCAGCGCTGCAGAACCCGTGGGTGCTTGGTGCATTTGCCCTGCTTTTTGTCGCACTGGCCTTTTCGATGTTTGGTTTCTACGAATTGCAGTTGCCGACTTTCCTGCAGAGCAAGGTGTCGGAAGAAGCCTCGCACTTCAAGGGTGGCTCGCTGCTGGGTGTTGCCGTCATGGGCGTACTCTCCGCCCTCATCGTCGGCCCCTGCGTTGCCGCGCCACTGGCCGGCGCCCTTCTTTACATCGGGCAGACCGGCGATGCCCTGCTCGGCGGCCTGGCCCTGTTCTGCATGGCGCTGGGCATGGGCGTTCCGCTGCTCGTGGTCGGTCTTTCGGCCGGAACGCTGCTGCCCAAATCCGGTCCGTGGATGGAAACGGTGAAAAAGGCGTTTGGCTTCATCCTGCTGGCGACAGCACTATGGCTCGTCGTGCCGGTCATTCCGCTTGCCGTACAGATGGCGGGATGGGCCGTACTGCTGATCATTCCGGCTCTCCTGATGCGTGCCTTCCATCAGTTGCCGAAGCAGGCCAAGGGCTGGCAGCGCCTGCGCAAGTTCATTGCCATCGTCATGTTCATCGTCGGCGCCGTGCTGATGGCTGGTGCGTTCTCCGGCGGGGAGACTCTGCTGCAGGCCCTTTCCGGAGGACTGCGCGGCGGCAAGAACAGCGCACTCAAGGAGCTTCCCTTCGAGCGCATCCGCTCGCTTGGCGAACTCGACGCGCGCATCAAGGCGTCAGGCAAGCCGGTGATGCTCGATTTCTATGCCGACTGGTGCGTATCGTGCAAGGAAATGGCGCGTTACACGTTCTCCGACACCCGCGTACAACAGACGCTTTCCGGCTGGACCCTGCTGCAGGCCGACGTCACCGCGAACGCGGAAGAAGACAAGGCGCTGCTCGCGCGCTTCAAGCTGTTCGGTCCGCCGGGCATCATCTTCTTCGACCGTCAGGGGAAAGAAGTCGAAGGCGTTCGCGTCGTCGGCTTCCAGAACACTGACGCGTTTCTGGCCACGCTCGCCCGGCTGCGCTGAAGCTCCCCGCTATTGTGCTGAAACGGACGCCGCCAGCCCGGTCGTCAGAAGACCGAGCGCGGCCTGGGCATGCCCGGCCGCTTCACGTCCGAGACTGGTCAGATAACCGCCGTCGGCCTGTGTGAGCAGGCCCTTGGCGTAGAGACGCTGTACCGCCGAAATCACTTCCGCATCAGCCGTCTTGTGCACCTTGATGCCCTGCTGGCCGGTGTCCAGATCAAAACGGATCAGGGCGTTGAGTTCATGAACCAGATCGGGCGAGTAGGGCATGTTCACTCCTCATTGCGCAAAGCCTCATTCTACGCGCATCTTCACGCCGGGTTCGGTCTGGATGAATGAAATCATGAACTGCACGAGAGCATCGAGCATCCTGCCTTGTGCTGCGCCCATTCCGGGCGTTTTGCGGCAAAGGCTTGCCGACCCGGCTGCTCGGCGTAAGGATTGCGCAGAACCTCAAGCAATTCGTGAATCATTCCCGGATCACCCTTCGTGGCACGGTCTATCGCCTGCTGTGCCAGATAATTGCGCAACACGTAACACGGATTGACGGCGTTCATGCGTGCTGTCCGTGTCGCTGGCGATTCGCCGTCGGCGTGCACTCGTTCGGACCAGCGCGCCAGCCACGTCGCAAGTTCCGCCGCATGGAGAGTCAACAATTCCTGACGATAGAAGGCCTCGTGCAGGACGGATGGATCCGGCGCGCCAACGTCGACCTGTGCCAGGCGGCGGAAAAACAGGGTCATATCGACTTCCGCCCGGTGCATCAGCGCAAAGGCGTCTTCGATCAGATCGGTATCCTCGTCGTCCCACGCGGTAAAACCGAACTTGGCCGCGAAAGCCTTGCCGAATTCCTCATTGTAGATTTTGCCATAACGCTCGAGCCCAACCAGTGCCAGTGCATCGGGGTCAGGCGCAATCGTGGCCAGCGCTTCGGCCAGCCGTTCGAGATTCCAGCGCGCGATTTCGGGCTGCCGGGCAAAACAGTAACGTCGTCCATTCGCATCGGTCGTGTTCGGCGTCCATCCCGGATCGAAGTTGTCGACCCAGCCATAAGGGCCGTAATCGATAGTCAGACCGAGAATAGACATGTTGTCGGTGTTCATCACGCCATGCACAAAACCCACGCGCATCCAGTGCACCATCAGGCGTGCGGTACGTTCGCAGATGGCGACAAACCAGGGCAGCAGACGGTCGCCCTCGTGTGCGGGCAATTCCGGAAAGTCACGCGCCAGAGTGAAGTCCACCAGCTGGCGGAGCAGAGCCTCGTCACCGCGTGAAGCCGGCAGTTCGAAATGCCCGAAGCGGATGAATGAAGGGGCAACGCGACAGACCACCGCCCCCGGTTCATCAACCGGATGGCCGTCGTAGAACATGTCGCGATTGACTGTTTCTCCCGTCGTCACCAGCGCGAGCGCACGCGTCGTCGGCACGCCCAGATGATGCATGGCCTCGCTGCACAGGAATTCGCGGATCGACGAGCGCAGCACGGCGCGGCCATCCGCCCGGCGGGAATACGGCGTCGGCCCGGCGCCCTTGAGTTGCAGTTCGAAGCGCTGTCCCTTGTCGTTGATGGTTTCGCCGAGAAAGATGGCGCGACCATCGCCCAATTGCCGCGCCCAGGAGCCGAATTGATGTCCGCCGTAACAGGTGGCATAGGCCGTCATCCCCGGCAAAAGGGTATTTCCGGCTAGCGCCTCGACCCACTGCGGCGAGTACAGGTCGTTTTCTTCGAGGCCGAGCTCCTGCGCCATTTCAGCGGAGTGGGCGAGCAGGCGTGGCGCGGCGACCGGTGTCGGCATGACCGGCGACCAGAGCGCGCCGAGTACCTGGCGCGTATGATTGCGCGTGTCGTTGTCGCCCGGCAGTTCGCGCACCAGGCGGTTGTCAAAATGCAGCATGGGAATTCTCGGCGCAGAAGGAAGTCACTTTAACGTGAAGGTCGCGCGACTCTCGAATCACCCCTCGCCCTTTGGGAGAGGGGTCGGGGGTGAGGGTAACGGGCAAGCCTTCGTCTTTCATAATGTGGGGTGGGGCCTCATCCATGCCCATTAGGGCACGTGATGCCGTGACAAGTTCCCCGTCTAGAAACCGAATCGTTCGCCGGCACCGAGCAAGGTCGCCACACCGAGCAGCGCAAAGATGGCGGCAGCGACGCCATGCACGGTGCGCACCGGCATGCGCTCGGCTATGCGGTCGCCGAGGATGACCGCCGGCACGTTGGCGATCATCATGCCGAAGGTGGTTCCGGCCACGACCTGCACCACCGCCTGATATTGCGCTGCCAGGGCGACGGTGGCGACCTGCGTCTTGTCGCCCATCTCGGCCAGGAAGAAGGCGATCAGCGTCGTGCCGAACACGCCGAAGCGCGCCAGCCTGGCGTCCTTTTCGTCGAACTTGTCGGGAATCAGCGTCCACAGCGCCATGGCGATGAACGAAACGCCAAGCACCCAGCGCAGCATTTCCGGACCGATCAGCGTCGTTATCCAGGAACCGAGCACGCCGGCAAAAGTGTGGTTGGCCAAGGTCGCCAGCAGAATGCCGAGCACGATGGGCCACGGCTTACGGAATTTTGCGGCCAGGATAAAAGCCAGCAGTTGCGTCTTGTCGCCAATTTCGGCCAGCGCCACGATGCCCGTGGAGACGAGAAATGCTTCCATCAATCAGAGTCTTTCGGGCGAATGGTCGGCACAAAAAAACAGCGCGGAGACAAGCTCCACGCTGTTGAATAATGTCCCCGCGAATGCCGTTAGGCCGGCATCCTGAACCGGAGTTCAGTTGGGTCACTTTCCTTCCGCATCAGGCACGCCCGACAGATGGGGCTAGCACAACAGCAGCTTCGATGGTTCGTGACCGACGCCAATTAGCATTGGTTCAAGGAATATATGGCCTTGACAAACACCGCAGGGAACAACTGTCGAAGGCTCAGATCAACTTTTCCTGCGGTGCCAGCACCGCTTCAAGTCTTGCCTCCATGTCGGAAATTCTACGCCTAACGGCACTGAAGTCCAGCCCTGTTTCCGACCCGTTGGTCAGTTGCGTTTCACTGGTCTGATGTTTCTGTGCAAGGTGTTCGTGTGCGATGTTCAGCGCTGCCATGACGGCGATGCGTTCGGAGATGTTGCTCTTGGTTTTTTCGGCAATATCGTGCATTTTTTCGTCGACATAGGCTACGGCGGCCAGCAGCGCATCGCGCTCTTCCGGCGGGCAGGCCACGCGGTATTCCTTGCCGAGCAGCGTGATGTCGAGATAGTGGGTTTCGTTGGGCATGGCAGAATTCAAATGGTGGCTTTGGCTGCCGGTAATTGCTCGGCGAGTTGCTCAAGCCGGCCCCGTGCCGACGCCATCCGCGCTGCGAGGTTTTTCCGGTCGCCCTCGGCGCTGGCAAGTTGCTGTCTGAGTTGGGCATTCTCGGCGCGCAGCGTGCGGCAAAGCGACGCCACCTGGACGATTTTGCTCTCAAGCGCATTGAGTTCGTTAACCATGTCTCGGACTATAGTTTCAAAAACCAAGTCGAGTCAAGGGCTAAGCGTTGGTTTTAAATGTAATTTATTTCACAAAACCCGTTACGGGCTGTGCTGCAAAGCGGTTTTGGCTATAATCCCCCTTTCCGCTGCTGGACATGAGCGGAAATAAACGTGCAAGGTGCCGCACCGCAGTGTTTCCATAAAACGCTGCCGCGGTTAAACGGGAAACAGGTGCGTGTCGAAAGACACCATGCCTGTGCTGCCCCCGCAACGGTAAGCGAGTGAGGGTGTGTCGGTATGCCACTGGGCGAAATGCCTGGGAAGGCGACACATCAAGACTCGTGAGCCCGGATACCGGCCTTCGCACAAATTAGACGGAAGTGCCGCGGGGAGGCGGACACGGAATGCTCAGCTCACCAACGCGTGCTCATCTCGTCAGTTTTCCCCCTCGGACAGTTCCGATTTTTGTTTGCCGGCTTGCGGGGACGCTTGCCGGCGCTAGGGAGAAATCTGACATGCATCCACGTTGTTCATTGGCCGCAGGCGCGCTCGCGCTCGTCGCCGCATTACCCATTTACGCTGCCGACAAGGATAGCGAAGCCATCGTAGTAAGCGCTTCGCGCTTCCCGGATTCGCAATTCGCCGCGCCTGTCGGCGCCCGCATCATCACGGCTGACGAAATCAGCGAGTCCGGCGCCACCAATGTGGCCGAGGTGCTAAATAAGCTTGGCGGCGTGCACATCCGCCAGGATCTGTTTGGCGGATCGAATCCCGGTCTTGATTTACGGGGTTTCGGCGTCACCGGCGATCAGAACACGCTGGTCCTGGTCGATGGCGTCCGCGTCAGCGAAAACGAACTCGCTGCCGCACGCCTCTCGGGGATTTCGCTTGGGGCTATCGAGAAGATCGAGATTCTCTCGGGAGGCGCCGTGCTGTATGGCAGCAATGCCACTGCCGGGGTCATCAATATCATTACCCGGCAAGGCCGACTCAATAGCCGTGGGGCCAGCCTGTACGCCACTGGCGGCAGCCTGGCAAAGCGTGACTTGCGTGGCTCGGCAAATATCGGTGGTGAGCAGGCCAGCCTTGTGCTCAACGTTCAGGATTACCACACGGATAACGAACGCAAGAACAACCATGTCGACCAACAGAATGTCAGTGGTACGCTTGCCTACCAGGTGCAGAACGACACCCGTCTGGCGCTCAATTTCGGTAGCGAAAGCAACCGTTCCCGCCTTCCCGGAGCACGTACCGAGTTACAGTGGCGCAGCGACCCCAACGGCACCAGTACGCCGAATGATTACGCCTATACCGACCTGTGGCATGCGGGCCTGTCGCTCACGCACCGGATAGGTGATCTCGAATTCGCCGCCAATCTTGCCCGGCGGGATCGCATTACCGAGTTCTTCAGCAATGATCTGGCCTTTGCCAGTATCTCTGCCGATAATCGCCGCGTAACGACCGACGAGTTCTCGCCGCGGATCAAATGGAACGCCAAACTCGCCGGTCTGGCGAACGAACTGATTACAGGCTACGACCTGCGCAATTGGGATTTCAAGAGCAAGAAATACGACGACTTCGGCTTTGGCTTTGCCGGCCCCTCTCTGGAAACCGGAAGTCAGAAGACCGAGGGTTGGTACATTCAGGATAGCCTTCAAGTCAGCTCATCGACATTGCTCTCACTTGGTGCCCGCAGCGAAGCGCTCGACATTCGTCGTGAGGTGCCTTATGCACTGTCCATGGCCCCCGTGAACCAAACCGACCATAGGCGACTGCAGGCCTGGTCTCTGGGTTTGAAACAAAACCTGATCAGAGGTCTGGCCGTGCATGTCCGCTCCGGAACCAGCTACCGCATCGCCAATATCGACGAAAACCGTTGCTACACGGCGCCCTGCACTCTACTCAAGCCACAGACCTCGCGCGATCACGAGCTGGGGCTGGCGTGGACCAGCAGCGCCACGACGGCAAGCGTGGTCGTGTTCCGCAGCGATCTCGAAAACGAGTTGTATTTCAACCGGCTGGCCGGCGCTTTCGGATCGAACATCAACATGACGCCGACACGACGTGAAGGCGTCGAACTGGCCGGACGATGGGATCCCCTGTCGAACCTGTCACTCAGCGGACGCTATACTCTGACCAACGCCTCATTCCGCTCCGGGGTTTACAACGGGATTGACGTGACCGGCAAGAGCGTTCCGGTCGTTCCGCGCCACCGCGCCAGCCTGCTGGCCAACTGGTACATTACCCAGCGTGACCAGCTCCACGCCGGGGTGAATTATGTCGGCAGCCAGCACTACGATAATGATCCGGCCAATCGATTTTCGAAGATGCCCTCCTACGCGACCGTCGACACCAAGTACAGCCACCGCATCGGCGATGCCACTCTGGCTTTGGCGGTGAACAACCTGTTCGACAAGAAGTATTACTCGTATGCCCTGGTCAACAGTCCAACCAGCCCGACAAGCTACAACGTCTATCCTGACCGCTCGCGCACCGTGATGGTCACGTTTGACTACCAGTTCCGCTGACCATGCCCACCCGTCGCCGCGCCCTGTTCATCCTCGCTGCCCTGGCCGGGCTGGCGCTGCTGAGCCTGGCGCTGGCGCTGATGGTGGGCAGCATCGCGATCCCGATCAGTGAAGTGTTTTCCACGCTGTTCAGTTGCCCGGACAGCGTATCGGCCGAGGTGGTGCGCAGCCTGCGCCTGCCGCGCGCCATGGCCGGTTTTGCCTGCGGCGGGCTGCTGGCGCTGGCCGGTGCACTGCTTCAGGTTCTGTTGCGCAACCCGCTCGCCGACCCCTATGTTCTGGGCATCTCCGGGGGCGCTGGGGTGGGTGCGATTCTGGCCTTGCTGCTCGGTTTCGGGATCGCCGGCATCAATAGCGCGGCCTTTCTCGGTGCGCTCGGCGCCATGCTCGTTGTCTTCGGCCTGGCGCATGGCGATGGTAGCTGGACGCAGACCCGCCTGCTGCTGACCGGGGTGATCGTCGCCGCCGGCTGCGGCGCTGCCGTGGCGCTGATGCTTTCCATTTCCCCTGACGAAAAACTGCGCGGCATGCTGTTCTGGCTGATGGGCGACCTTTCTCAAGCCAATGATCCGGAACTGGTACTCGGTGTCCTGGCTGCCGTCCTGCTCGTCTCCCTGCCTTTTGCCCGCGAGTTGAATCTGCTCGCGCGCGGCGCCGATATGGCGCAGACCCTCGGCGTGCAGGTCAGCCGTCTGCGTCTGGGCGTTTACATCGTCGCCTCGCTGGCCACCGCCGCCGCCGTAACGCAAGCCGGTTCGATCGGTTTCATCGGGCTGATCGTCCCGCATCTGGTACGTCTGGCCGTGGGCAACGATCAGCGCCTGCTGTTGCCGGCATCGGTACTCGCCGGCGGCAGCCTGCTGCTTGTCGCCGACACGCTGGCGCGCAGTGTCCTGGCCCCGCAACAGCTCCCGGTCGGTGTCCTGACCGCGCTGATCGGTGTCCCGGTTTTCCTCTTCCTGCTCACCCGTGATCCGCAGACGAGGCGCTGACATGAGCGGCGATATTCCTTTGCTCGAAGCGCGCAAACTGAGTGTCGGCATCGGCGGCAAGACCTTCTGTCGCGACCTCGACCTGACGCTGCAGCCGGGCGAACGGCTGGCCATTCTCGGGCGCAACGGGGCCGGAAAATCAACCCTGCTTTCGGTTCTTGCCGGGCTGCGCGCACCGCAGTCCGGGGAGGTGCGCATTGACGGTTCCAGCTACACGCAACTGGGTGCACGCCAGAGCGCACTGATCCGCGGCTGGCTGCCGCAGGTGCGCGGCGACGCCTTCGCCTCGACCGTACTCGAAACGGCGCTGGTCGGCCGCCATCCGCACCTTGAGCGCTGGGGCTGGGAGAGCGACAAGGACGCGAAAATCGTTCGTGCAGCGCTGGCCGCTGTCGATCTCGCCGCCTTCGAACAGCGCGACATCCAGACGCTCTCCGGCGGCGAACGGCAGCGCCTGGCCATTGCCACGCTGCTGGCGCAAGCGCCGCGCCTGTTCTTGCTCGACGAGCCGATTGCCCACCTCGATCTGAAACACCAGATTGCCATGCTTGAACTCTTTGCCACGGCGGCGCGCGATTGCCGTGCCGCAGTGGCCATGGTCCTGCACGAACCCGCGCTGGCCTGGCGCTTCTGCGACCGGGCCTTGCTGATCCACGGTGACGGCCGCAGCGAAACCGGGCCGACCCGTGAAATGCTGACCGTAGACCGGCTTTCCGCGCTCTATCAGTACCCCTTGCAAGCGCTCGAAAGCGAAGGCCGAATCAGCTTCATTCCGCGCTGACCAAGCCGCCTTGTGGGTCGGCCTTCAGGCCGACGCTGCTGATCTGGCCTGTCGGGCTGAAGCCCGACCTACAGCGCTGCTGAATGAGTCGGCAAGAGCAAGGATGGATAGAGAACCGGGTCGGACAGCTGCATCTTCAGCGTATTCCGATCCACTCGCGCAGGTCGCGCAGCGTCGTGCATGCGGTTTCAAAGTCGAAGCCCCTGATCTGTCGCGCTAGATTCTGGCATGGAGCACCCAGAGAAGCACGCAGCAATGACTCGTGCTTTTCGAACAGGGCGATGGCGGTGGCATCGCTTTTTTCCAGAAGCATGCCGAGCTGCTCAAGCACGGCTCGCAGAACGGCCGGATCCGGAGGCATGGTGTCCGCCTGCGGGAGCGCCACTGATGGGGGAAAAGCGGCGGCTAGCGCAGCGAGTTCGAGGCTGATGGCGTCCATTTCAGGGCGGATATCGTCGCTGCCAATACCTACCGACTGGGTCGCCTTGAGCAGGCTTTCCAGACTTGCCGCCATGGCCGACAGATGATCGGCGCCGAGTGTGGCTCCGGTCCCCTTGAGGGTATGCACCAGGCGCAGCGCCGTTACCTGGTCGCCCTCGGCCAGGCTCGTCGCCAGCGTTGTCATGTCATCGGCGTGTGCTTCGACAAAGCGGCCGAGCAGGCTCAGGTATTTTTCGCTGTTGCAGCGCAAGGCCGCCTGGCCGCGCGCCACATTCAGTCCTGGCACACGGCCCAGGTCGGCGAGAACGGCGTCGACCGTTGTCTCGTCGCCAGCCCTTGCTGCCGGGTCCGGTGGGCTGGCGCGGACGCTGGCGGTGCGAAAGTAATCCGCTTCCACGTCAGCCTTGCCGGACTCATGTGCTGTGGTCCCCAGCGTCGCGGCCGACAGCCATAACAACAGGTTCTGGTAGAGCGTGGCAGGGTCTACCGGTTTGGTGATGAAGTCGTTCATCCCCGCCTCTTCGCAGGCCAGACGATCCTCGTCGAAGGCGTTGGCCGTCATCGCCAGGATCGGCAGAGTTTCCCGGTCCGGCAGCGCACGGATGGCGCGGGTGGCTTCAAGGCCGTCCATGACGGGCATCTGCATGTCCATCAGGATCAAGTCGTAAGCGTGAGCTTTCGCCTTCGCCACCGCCTCGCGGCCGTCGGCTGCGGCATCGACCTGCAGGCCCACGGCATGCAGCAGTTCCAGCGCCACTTCACGATTGATCGGGTTGTCCTCGGCGAGCAAAATTCTGGCCGCGCCGTGGAGTCGGCGCAATTGCGTTTCGGCATCTGCCGGCGCGCTCACCGGTTGGGCGGACATGCTGCCGTGACCGCGTTGCAGGCGGACGGTAAACCAGAAAGTGCTACCCTTGCCCGGGCTGCTTTCGGCACCGGCTTCCCCGCCCATCAGTTGCGCCAGTCGCCGGGTAATGGCCAGCCCGAGGCCGGTACCCCCATATTTGCGCGTGGTCGAAGCATCGGCCTGCTCGAAGTCCTGGAACAGCCGGGCCATCTTGTCGGGCGCAATACCGATGCCGGTATCCGCGACTTCGAAGCGCACCAGTAATTCGCCTTCGACCTCGTCGAGTAGACTGGCGCGAATGACGATGACCCCTTTTTCGGTGAACTTGACGGCGTTGCCGGCGTAGTTGAGCAGGGCCTGACGCAAACGTGCCGGATCGCCGTTCAGCCACAACGGCACGGCATCGTGTTCAAGCCTGATGTGCAGCCCCTTGTCGCGTGCCGACTGGTTAATGATCGAACCGACACTGTCAAGTATGGCCGAAAGATGGAAATCGCTGTTCTCCAGTTGCAGCCGGTTGGCCTCGATCTTGGACAGGTCGAGAATGTCGTTGATGATCGACAGCAGATGCCGGCCGGCACCGTCGATCTTGTTCAGCCGCTCGGTCTGTACCGGCGTCGCCGCGCCGCGCCGCAGCAGGTGGGTGAGGCCGATGATGGCATTGATCGGCGTACGGATTTCGTGACTCATGTTGGCCAGGAATGAGCTCTTGGCCTGGTTGGCGGCCTCGGCCTGCTGCTGTGCTCCAAGCAACTCCATCGTGCGCTGTGCCACCAGTTCTTCCAGATGGAAGCGATGACGATCCAGTTCTTCGCCAAGCCGCTTTTTCTCGGTGATGTCTTCCTTGACCGCTACATAGTGGCTGATCGATCCGTCGGGCTGACGCAAGGGGGTAATGATGGCAAACTCGACGTATTCACTGCCGTCCTTCTTGCGGTTGTGAAATTCGCCCTTCCACGGCAGGCCTTGTGCCAATGCCGACCACATGGCAACGTAGGTTGCCGGTGGCGTCTTGCCCGAGTTCAGGATCTTCGGGTTCTGGCCGATCGCTTCGTCGCGGCTGAAGCCGGTGACGCGGACGAAGGTCTCGTTCACGTATTCGATGCGGGCGTCGACATTGGTGATGACGATGCTTTCCGGGCTTTGCTCGATAGCCAGAGAAAGTTTGCGCAACTGGGCATTGGCACCCATGCTCTCCGCATCACGGGCATAGCCGTTGAGCGCGAAACTGATGTCGAACGACATTTCGTCGAGCAACTTGCGCACATCCTCGTCAAAGGCGTTGAGTTCACCGGAATAGAGCATCAGTGCTCCGATTGCTTGGTCATTTCTGCTCAGCGGTAGGGCGGCCAAGGAGCGACACCCGGCACGCGTAGCCCAGTCATGCCACGGCGCCGTTCGCGCATCGTTCAGGTAATCCTGGATGCAGACGAGCTTGCCGGTGCGGATCGCGGTGCCGCTCGCTCCTTGTCCGAAGGGGCTTTGTGCATCGGCCGAAGAACGTATGTCATGCAAAACCTCCGGGCCATCGCCGAAACTGGCCACCGGTCGAATACTCAGGGATTCGGGGTCGACCAGGCCAACCCAGGCCATCTTCATGCCGCCGAACTGCACCGCAAAGCGGCAGATTTGCGGGAACAGTTCTTCCTGGCTGGCACAGCGCACGATGGCCTGATTGCACTCGCCCAGTACCGCATAGGTCTGGCTCAGGCGGCTGATTCTGGCTTCGCTGGCCTTGCGATCGGTAATGTCGCGGGCGATGCCGAACAGCCCGAGAAGTTGCCCGTCAGCGTCGCGCAAGGGCCCCTTGAGCGTCAGGAAGGTACGTTCTCCCTGTGTGGTGGCCAGCGTTTCCTCATGGGTTTCGATGTGGTTTTCGCTGATCACGCGCTGGTCGTTGGCGCGGATTTCCGCGTACTGTTGTGGCGGGAACAGCGCCGAGTCGTCGTGGCCCACAACCTGATCGGCCGGCTTGCCGATGATCCGTGCCGTTTCCGGATTGACCATTTGGTAGCGCCCCTGCTGGTCCTTGGCAAAGATAGCGTCTGAAGAATTGTCGGCAATGGTGGCCAGCAATCGCAGGGCGTGCGACTTTTCCGTCTGTGCTTCAATCTCGCGCAAGGAAGCTGCCTGGACTTGATCAATCAGTCGACGTATCAGCCCGTAGAGTAGCAAGGAAGTTACAGCGACGAACAGCCAGCCCTTGATGGTACTGAGTAGGCCGATTTGCTCCGGATCACTGACCAGCCAGAGCACGGCCTTGTCGGAGAGCAATATCCAGAGACAGGAGAAAGCCGCATAGGTCAGAACGATTTTAACGGTAGCACCAGCCACTGGCCTTTGAAGACGGTTACCTGATGGGTGCGCCGGTTCCGGGTTCACGACCAGGTACCGGGAGGATCAGTTTCCGTTGTCGTTCCTGCGGCGTCGCTGTAACGCTCGGCGATAGCGGAAAAATCGGCGAAGTTGACGATGAAGGCATCGACCATGTCGGGATCAAAGTGGCTGCCACGTCCGCTGGCGATGATGTCGCGGGCTTCGGTATAGGACATCGCCGGCTTGTAAACCCGTACCGTGATCAGCGCATCGAAAACATCGGCTACGGCCATCAGCCGCGCAGAAACGGGAATGGTATCGCCGGAAAGGCCATCCGGGTAACCGCTGCCATCCCATTTCTCATGGTGCCAGCGAGCAATTTCCTTGGCCAGCGACAGGAAGGGCAGAGGCATTTCGATATCGCGTTCGGCCTGCTCGATGGCGTCGCTGCCGAGTCTGGCGTGCGTCTGCATGATGACCCATTCGTCGACCGTGAGTTTGTCGGGTTTGAGCAGGATGTGATCGGGAATGCCGACCTTGCCGATGTCGTGCAACGGGGCCGAGCGGTGCAGCAGATCAATGTAACGCTCATCCAGGGTGCCGGCGAAGCGCGGGTGCTGGCACAGCCCCCGCGCCAGTTGCTGGACATAGCCCTGGGTGCGCAAAATGTGATTGCCGGTTTCCGGGTCGCGCGTTTCGGCCAGATGCGCCAGCGCCCGGATGCTGACACGCTGGGTCAGATCGTTTTCGGCCATGCGCCGGGCGACTTCGGCTTCGAGGGTGACGTTCTGCTGTTTCATCCAGTCGCGTGCCAGCTTGGCTTCGAGCTGGGTATGCACACGCGCCAGGACCACGGTGGGGGTGATCGGCTTGGTGATGTAATCGGCCGCGCCGAGTTTAAGACCGTGCTCCTCGTCGCCCGAATCGGCCAGCGCCGTAAGAAAAATGACCGGAATATCGCGGGTATCGGGATTTTCGCGCAGCCTGGCCAGCACCGTATAACCGTCCATGCCGGGCATCATCACGTCGAGCAGGATCAGATCGGGCTTCGGCCGGCCGTTGGCCACACGCAGCCCGCCGGCACCTGAAGTCGCTGCCAGTACCTGATACTGCGGCAGCAGCAGTTCACTCAGCACGTGCAGGTTCTCGGGTACGTCGTCAATAATCAGGATAACGGAATTACTTGCGGTAGCCACGGCGCTTCCCGAGTATTCTCTGAGCAATTAGTCTAATCTTATTTGTCTGGCGCGTGCATGAAAAGTGATTGATAATTGTTTGGCAGCAGCAGATTTGACCTAAAATCGCTTTGTCACTTCCCACCGGAGATAAACTGATGAAAGCTTCATTGCGCCACATCCTGATTGCCAGCGCCGCCGCGCTCTGCCTGTCCCTCCCGGCGTACGCCGCCGAGTTCATTAATATTCTCACCGGCGGCACCAGCGGCGTCTATTACCCGCTCGGCGTCGCACTGTCGCAGATCTACGGCAAGGCGATTCCCGATTCAAAAACTGCCGTGCAGGCTACCAAAGCCAGCGCCGAAAACCTCAACCTGTTGCAGGCCGGCCGCGGCGAAGCCGCCATTTCGCTCGGCGATTCCCTGTCCGATGCCTGGAAAGGCAACGAGGAAGCCGGTTTCAAGACGCCGCTCAAGAAACTGCGGACGATTGCCGCGCTTTATCCTAACTACATTCATTTTGTCGCCAACGCCGACGCCGGCATCAAGTCGCTCGCCGACATCAAGGGCAAGCGCATTTCGGTCGGCGCGCCGAAGTCGGGGACCGAACTCAACGTGCGCGAAATCGTCAAGGCCGCCGGCTTGACCTACAAGGACTTTTCCAAGGTCGAATACCTGTCCTACGCCGAATCGGTCGAACTCATGAAGAATCGCCAGCTCGACGTCACCCTGCTCTCTTCGGGGCTTGGCGTTGCCGCGCTGCGCGACCTCGCGACCTCGCAGAAAGTCGTTTTCCTGACCATCCCGGCCGACATCGTTGCCAAGATCAACGACCCGGCTTTCCAGGTCGGCATCATCCCGGCCAAGACCTATGAAGGACAGGACAATGACGTATCGACAATCTCGGTGCAGAACTACCTGGTGACGCACGAGGGCGTGTCGACGCAGACCGTCTATACCATGACCAAGTCGATGTTCGACAATATGGACCAGATGATCGCCGCGCACTCGGCGGCCAAGGCCATCAAAAAGGAAATCGCCGCGAAGAATCCGCCCGCACCGTTACACCCGGGCGCCGAGAAATACTACCGCGAAGTCGGCCTGCTCAAATAGGCGACGTGCCGTTCCACCCGCAAACCTGTCGCCGCCCCGGTCGTCGCGCTGCCTGCGCCGACCGGCCCGTAAAGACCTGTCCGTGAAAGAAACGACGTGAGCGAAAGCCTGAGTATCGAACATCCTGAACCCGCCGATTTCGAAGAGACCGCCCACACGCGCCAGTTGGCCGGCTGGGCGGCGCGCGCGGCGATCGCCGCGGCCATGGCGTTCTCGGCCTACCAGATCGTCGTCGCGGCTTTCCACCCGTTCTCAAGCCTGATCATCCGCTCGCTGCACGTGAGCTTTCTGCTGCTGCTGATCTTCATGTTTTACCCCGCACGCGGCGCCGGCCGCAGGGAGAAGAGCCCGCCGTGGTTCGACCTAGTGCTCGCCTTCGGCGGTTTCGCGCTCGGCTTTTATCACATGATCTTCGAAGCCGAACTGATCCAGCGTTCGGGCGATCCAAACACGCCCGACCTGGTGGTCGCGACGCTGGCCACCGTACTGGTTTTTGAAGCCGCCCGGCGTGTCATGGGCTGGGCGCTGCCACTCGTCTGCGGCAGCTTTCTGGCCTACGGTTTCCTCGGTCAATACCTGCCGCTGTCGATCGCCCACCGCGGTTTCGGTTTCGACCAGATCGTCAGCCAGCTCTACCTCGGCAGCGACGGCATCCTCGGTACGCCGACCCTGGTTTCGGCGACTTACATCTTTCTCTTCATCCTGTTCGGCACCTTCCTCGAACACGCCGGCATGATCCGCCTGTTCAACGCTCTGGCGCTTGGCCTCGTCGGCCACGCGCGCGGCGGCCCGGCCAAGGTGGCGGTAATCTCGTCGGGGCTGATGGGAACGATCTCCGGATCAGGTGTCGCCAATGTACTCACCGTCGGCCAATTCACTATTCCGCTGATGAAGCGCTTCGGTTATACCTCGGTGTTCGCCGGCGCCGTCGAAGCGACCGCGTCGATGGGCGGCCAGATCATGCCGCCGGTGATGGGCGCGGTCGCCTTCATCATGGCCGAGACGCTCAACGTGCCCTACGCCGACATCGTCAAGGCGGCGGTCATCCCGGCGCTGCTCTACTACTTCACGGCCTTCTGGATGGTGCACCTTGAAGCCGGTCGCCGTAATCTGCTTGGCGTGCCCAAGGACCAGTGCCCCGACCCCTGGGCGGCACTCAAGGAAAACTGGCATCTCGCGCTGCCGCTGGCGGTGCTCGTCTTCATGCTGTTCCACGGCTTCACGCCGATGTTCTCGGGCATGATGGGGCTTGCGTTAACCGCCATCCTGATCCTCGGCGCGGCGCTCGCCGCGCGCGTTTCGATGGGCGCGCTGCGTTACGTCTTCTGGTTCGCCATCGGCCTCGGCGCCGCCGCTTTCTTCAAGTGGGGTATCGTCCCGGTGCTCGGTATCATCGCCGTACTAGTGCTCGCCAACTTCTTCGTCAAGGGCGGCAAGGAAACGCTGCACACGATGAAGTCCGGCCTGGTCGACGGCGCCAAACAGGCGCTCGCCGTC
Organism: Accumulibacter sp.; assembly: GCA_020049495.1. Taxonomy (GTDB): domain Bacteria; phylum Pseudomonadota; class Gammaproteobacteria; order Burkholderiales; family Rhodocyclaceae; genus Propionivibrio. The sequence continues at coordinate 67,998 of JAIFKU010000035.1, read as the reverse complement.
GGCATCGCCTGCGCCATTGTCGGTGTAATCATCGGTGTGTTGACGCTGACCGGCGCGGCATCGAATTTCGCGAGCTTCATCCTCGAAATCGGTCAGACCAGCCTCTTCCTGTCACTCGCGCTGACCATGATCGTCTGCCTGATCCTCGGCATGGGCATCCCGACGATACCGAATTACATCATCACCAGTTCGATCGCCGCGCCGGCGCTTTTGAAGCTCGGCGTACCGCTGATCGTCAGCCACATGTTCGTCTTCTATTTCGGCATTATGGCCGACCTGACTCCGCCGGTGGCGCTCGCCGCCTTCGCCGCCGCGTCGATCGCCAAGGCGCCGGCGATGAAGATCGGCTTCAAGGCGACGCAAATCGCCATTGCCGGATTCGTCATCCCGTTCATGGCAGTGTATGACCCGGCGCTGATGCTGCAGGGCGATCCGACCGTACTCGCCGTCGCCTACATCGTCGTCAAGGCGACGCTGGCGATCTATCTGTGGGGCAGCGCCGCCGTCGGCTACCTATGGGCGCCGCTCGCCATGGCCGAACGCGCCGTCGCCGCCCTTGCGGCGCTCGCGCTCGTCGTCGCGCTACCGGTCACCGATGAGGCCGGCTTTGCCGTCGCCATCGCTTTCTTCATCTGGCACCGTCTGCGCAGCCGCAAGCAGAACGCCTGATGTCTCTGTGTCTGGCCGCTGGAGCTCTGTCGGCGACGCTCGCCGTACAGGGCTTTACGCTGGCGTGGACGCATTCGATCGAGAAAGTCCGCTGGGAGGAAGACTGGCGCATCGAGGGCCGCCAACTGGTGATCGTCGCGGCCCGCATCCGGGGTTTTGGCGCCGGCATGGAAGCGCCCGAAGGCGCCATCTTGCGCAACGGCTACTGGCACTACCGGCCGGCGGTTGCGCCGCTGGATCGCCTGACGCTGGCGCATTCCCCCTACACCTCGGGCTACGAACTGTGTGCCGACGGCAACTGCAATCCGCTCACCGACCTCCTGCCGGGCATTGCAGAGAGCGGTACCATCGTGCTGACTGCCTGTACGGCTCATCTTGAAAGCATAACATCCGGTACAGAGAGACCCAGAAGGTAACGGGGCTTTGGTCTCAAATCCCCCTGAAGGATGCCGGTTCACGGCGCCTGACTGCTGCTGTGTTTACACGATTCAGGTAGAATCACGCTCGAGTTTCGCTGGCTGGCGCACGCATCAGGTCCCTGCGATGGGCAAGACACATTTCCGCATAGTCACGCAGACACTTCTTTTTCCATTTATTCATATTAAGGATCACTACATGAGCACCCTGGCAGAACAGTTACAGAAAATGGAAACGCACAGTTCCGTTTTCGAATCCGCCGTACGCCAACTGCCCTTGCCCGTCTGTGCCGCATTCGGCTCGGCCACCCAGCCGCAGGCCGTCAGCTTCGCCAGCAGTCCGCGCGTACTGAGTACCAAGGACAGCGACAGTGTCGCGCGCAGCTTTCCGAACTCGGTGCAGGCTTCGGGCAATGTCGTTCTTTCCTCATCCGGAACCAACCTTCAGGCTGCGCAGGGCAAGCGCGTTGCCGTTCTGTTCTCCGGCGGCCCGGCTTCCGGCGGCCACAACGTGGTCTGTGGTATCAAGCGCATACTGGGTAAGGGCAATACCCTGTTCGGCGTCAGGCCAGGCCCCAGGGGGCTGCTCAAAGGCGACCTCTTCGAAATCACCGATGCTGATATCGATTCCATCATCAATACCGGCGGTTTCGACTTTCTCGGCACCGATCGTACCAAGATCAAGAGCGAAAAGCAGTTCCAGCAAGTGAAGGACACCTGCATCAGGCACAATCTCGACGCCATCGTGATCATCGGTGGCGACGACTCGAATACCAACGCGGCGGTGCTCGCCGAATACCTGTTCAAGGATGTGAAGGCCGATGGTTCGGGCGTGCAGGTAATCGGCGTGCCGAAAACCATAGACGGCGACCTGCAGATCGGCGACCTGCTGCCGATTTCCTTCGGCTTCGATACCGCCACCAAGATCTACGCCGAAATGGTCGGCAACATCCTGCAGGACACCCGTTCCTCGCTCAAATACTGGCACTTCATCAAACTGATGGGACGTTCCGCTTCTCACGTCACCATCGAGGTTGCGCTGCAGACCAAACCGGCGGTCACCCTGATCTCCGAAGAAGTGGCCGAAAAGAAACAATCACTGAGTTCCATCATCGACCAGATCGCCCATGCCGTTGTCACGCGTGCCGACAAGGGGCTGAATCATGGCGTCGTGCTGGTGCCGGAAGGCCTGATCGAATTCATCCCCGAGATGCACGCCCTGATCGCCGAACTGAACGATGCCGTGGCCCAGAATGCCGTGGAATTTGCCGCCCTGCACGATCTGGCCAGGCCAATGTTCATCCAGAACAAGCTTACTCCCGACAACGCCACCCTGCTGGCTTCGCTGCCCGACTACATCGTCAGCATGCTGCTCGCCGAACGCGATTCACACGGCAACCTGCAGGTATCGCTGATTCCGACCGAGCAACTGCTGATCGACATGACCGCGCGCAGCATCAAGGAAATCGATGCCAGCATCTCGTTCACAGCACAGAGCCACTTTCTCGGTTATGAAGGCCGTTGCGGGGCGCCTACCCTGTTTGACGCCGCCTACACCTACAACCTTGGCCTGACGGCTGGCTCGCTGATCCTTGATGGCCGTACCGGCTACATGGCCACCGTAACCGGTCTGACCGCCGGGGGGTTCCCGCAGGCGATTCCGCTGACCGGCCTGCTTAACATCGAGCGTCGTCATGGCCACGACGAATTCGTGATCGAGAAGGCACTGGTCAAGATGGATTCGCCGGCGATGAAGTACTTTGTGTCACGCCGCAGCGAATGGGCCGCCGATGATCTCTTCGCCTCGCCCGGCCCGCGTCAGTTGTGGGGACCGGCGGCCTACCAGCAACCGATCAGCGTGGCCCTGAATTCTGCCTCCGAATCGTTGGCGTTCAAGATCGGCTGAACTGTATTGGAGCCAAGGAAACGCTGAAATATTCGTCCCCCAAGAGGAATTGAGCCAAAGGTTCCGTTGCCTTGGGGCGCCTGCGCGGGAACGACAGAAACGAAAAAATCAGCGCGTCCTTGAGCTGAAAGCCTACTTCACCCCGCAGGCGATCTTCCACAGCTTCTCTTCCAGCGACGCTTCGGAGATCGAGTACCACCCTTCTACCGCTTTGTCGTCCGAGACGACACGGGCGCCGTTGCCCATCGCGCCGGCGTAGGACGTCGAGGCCAGATACTTCTCGCCTTTGCCGGCACAGTCATAGGACGTGCGCACGATGGTCGACAGGTAAGGCGGATATCCCGGCTCGACCTGCGCTTCGCCCCAGCGCACGAGGTGCGCTACTTCTGCCGTAGCGCCGCTCCGGCGCACGGTTGCCGGGTCAACAAAGACGCGCATGCCGTCCTCGAAGCGCTCGATCTCGACCCATCCGGCGATCGCCGTCGTGGAGGCCACGACCAGCAATAGCGCGAGTATCAACTGTTTAAGCTTTTTCATGAGGCGCGATTCTACCGCGTAATGCCTCCAAGAAAAGCAGGTCAGGCGCCAGATCGACAATCACCCTGATATGGATGTTTGACCGGACTGCCGGTGTCGGGGATACTGCGGTTTTGCATAAATGCATCCCGTCCCCCGATAGGTCATCATGAAGATTACTGTCCTTGGCGAAGCCCGCTTTCCGTCCCCGCTGCCTTTCCATGTCAGCGACAAGTCGCGCGTTCTTTTCAACGCCATCGTCGACCCCGACGCACCGGCTACGGAGGAACTCCAGTTCGAAGTCGCCGGCCCACGCGAAAAGCTTTTCTTCGACCCGAAGAAAACCCGCGCCGGCATCGTCACCTGCGGCGGCCTGTGCCCGGGACTGAACAACGTCATCCGTTCGCTCGTTCTGCAGCTCCATCATGGCTACGGCGTGCGCGAAATCCTGGGCTTCGTCAATGGCTACCAGGGCCTTGATCCCTGGCGTGGTTCCGAACCGATCCCGCTGACGCCGGCGTTTGTCGAGAATATTCACAAGGAGGGTGGAACCGCGCTCAACACCTCGCGCGGACCGGTGGATGTCAGTGTCGCCGTGGATAACCTGATCCGGCGCAAGATCGACATGCTCTTCGTCGTCGGTGGCGACGGCACCCAGCGCGGGGGCGCCGAGATTTATCAGGAAGCCAAGGCACGCGGGCATGCGCTGGCGGTGGTCGGCATCCCGAAAACCATCGACAACGATGTCGCTTTCGTCTCGCGAACCTTCGGTTACCTGACTGCGGTTGAGGAGGCGGCGCAGGCGATCAATTGTGCCCATACCGAAGCGCACAGCGTGCACAACGGCATTGCGCTGGTCAAGATCATGGGCCGCCATGCCGGATTCATCGCCGCTGGCGCGACCATCGCCAGTCAGGATGTGAACTTCACGCTGGTGCCTGAAGTCGCGTTTGCCCTGGAGGGCGAAAACGGTTTCCTCGCGGCGCTCAAGAAACGGGTGGTCGACCGCGCTCACGCCGTCATCCTCGTCGCCGAAGGCGCCGGCCAGCATCTTATGGCCAGCGGCGGCGACCAGTTCGATGCCTCGGGCAACCTCAAATCCAAAGACATCGGCGCCTTCCTGCGCGACCGTATCGACGCCTACTTCAAGGCCGAGAATGTCCCTTTTGCCATGCGTTACTTCGATCCGAGCTACCTCATCCGCAGCGTCCCGGCCAGTGCCGAAGACGCCATCCTGTGCGATTTCTACGCACGCAACGCTGTGCATGCGGCGATGGCCGGAAAGACCGGACTGGTCATCGGCCAGCAGCACGACATCTTCACGCACGTGCCGATCGAACTGCTGACCAATCGCAAAAAACAGCTCGACCTCAACAGCCCGGCCTGGCTAGGCGTGCTGGCAGCGACCGGACAGCGCTTCGCCCAGTTTCCGTCCTGACTTCGCCTCAGGAAGTTGCCGGTCTGGCCTGCGCCGGGCCTTTGCGGATGAACCCGCAGGGCGCGCCAAGCGGAACAATCACGCGGCCGAAGTAGCTATTGAGGAAGATGGCGCCGGCGGCATAAAAACCAAGCAAGGCGATCAATAGTTCCGACCAGGCAGCGAGCGGGGAAAACAGGTCGTGCTTGATTCCCAGGATGGAGAAGCCAAGCGAGGGCAAGAGGACGTTGATCAGGACGAGGATGGCGGCAAAAATCTTGTTGGCTTCAAAGGCGGCGACCATGATGAACAGCGAGAAGAAGGTATAGCCGAAGCAGGCATAAGCCAACTGGCGCGGATCGGCTTTGGCGTCGACCGGCCCCAGCCAGCCCTGGCTGATCGCCCAGTGCATGGCGACGGCCGCCCAGAACAGGCCGTAGACGCCGAGCACGATGGAGCCAAAATAGTTGTTCTTCTTGAAATCGATGGTCGACGCCCAGATCTGCGCAGCGGAACCCAGGAACAGTGCCCAGGGAATGATGTAGGTCGTTCCGGTCGTCCACCCCATTTTGCTGGAGGCGGCGACAAAGGTGACCATCGCCAGTCCGAACACGCCAAGCGCGGTCGGGTCTGAGAGCATGATCTTGGTTTCGGTGGTTACGGCAGTTTGGGGTGTCGGGGACATGACATATTTCCTTGATGGCCTTGAGCGTCAGTAGGGTTGGTGAAAACGGTCGCGCCGATCACAAGTTGGACAATTTGGGAACTTGTCGCGCGAACCTGGACTGACCGGGCAAGAATTGTCTGGCGACGCGATTTAAAAAAATTGCGGATTGTGCCACGATCGGAGCGAAATCATCAAACTTTTACGATTGCGCAGCTTACGATAGCGGACTGGGTTTCACGGAGGCCAGCCTGCTAAAATGCGTTCTTTGCCCGGATGCGCCGCGTGGATCTTCTGATACTGCTCAAAGCCCTGATTCTCGGTATCGTCGAGGGAGTCACCGAATTCCTGCCGGTGTCCTCGACCGGGCACCTGATACTTGCCGGCGACCTGCTTGATTTCAACGACGAGCGCGGCAAGCTGTTCGAGATCGTTATCCAGTCGGGCGCCATTCTCGCGGTCTGCTGGGAGTACCGGATGAAGCTCGTCGAGGTTTTGCTTGGCCTGCCGCAGCAGCCGGCGGCGCAGCGCTTTGCCCTCAACCTCGCGGTCGCCTTCATGCCTCTGGCTCTCCTCGGTCTGCTCTTCGGCAAGGTGATCAAGGCCTATCTGTTCAATGCGCCAACCGTGGCAGCAACCTTCATCCTCGGCGGCGTCGTCATCCTGTGGGCTGAACGCCGCGAACATCGCGTACGCATCGAGTCGGTCGACGAACTGTCGCTGCTTGATGCCCTCAAGCTGGGTCTGGCGCAAACGCTGGCGCTGATCCCCGGTACCTCGCGTTCGGGGGCGACGATCATCGGCGGTCTGTTCTTTGGCCTTTCGCGCCGTGCGGCTACCGAGTTTTCGTTTTTTCTGGCCATCCCGACACTGATTGCCGCGACCCTCTATCAGCTCTACAAGGAACGCGCGCTGCTTGCGTTCGACGATCTGGGCATGTGGGTGGTGGGTTTCCTGGCCGCCTTCATTTCAGCTTTCTGGGCCGTGCGCGGCCTGCTGCGCTACATCAGCACGCATGATTTCAGCGTTTTTGCCTGGTACCGCATCGGCTTCGGTTTCGTCGTCCTGGTCACATGGAAATATGACCTGATCGCCTGGGCCGCATGAGCGCGGCCATCCTCTATCTGCACGGTTTCTGTTCGTCGCCGGCATCGTGGAAATCGCGGCGGCTGGCCGAGACCCTGAATATGCGCGGCCAGGGTCAGCGCTTCTTCTGCCCGGCGCTGTCGCACGTACCGGACGCTGCCATCGCCCAGGCTGAGCTCATCATCGGCGAGCAGACGGGCTCGCTGACCCTGGTTGGCAGCTCGCTCGGCGGTTATTACGCCACCCATCTGGCCGAGCGCTTCGACCTGCGGGCGGTGCTGATCAACCCGGCCGTCGTTGCCCCGGTTTCGCTCGACGCGTTCATCGGGATGCAAACCAACCTGCATACCGGCGAATCCTTTGACTTCACCGCCGAACACATCCGGCAACTGCGCGCCCTCGAGGTAAAGCGGGTGACGCCGGAACGCTATCTGCTGATGGTCGAGAGCGGTGACGAACTGCTCGATTACCGGCAGGCACTGGCGCGTTATGCCGGTTGCCGCCAGGTGGTGCTGGAGGGCGGCGACCACAGCTTCACCCGTTTCCCCGAGATGCTGCCGCAACTGCTTGAATATTGCGGGTTATAATGCCGGCGATGCATGTTCTGTTCGAAGAAGACGGCGCCTTCAAAACCGCCACTATCCTGACCGACAACGACGCCTCGTTGCAGGTCGAGACGGCCTCCGGCAAGCGCGCCAAGATCAAGTCGAGCAATGTTCTGTTGCGTTTTCAGGAACCGGCGCCCGGCGAATTGCTGAGTCGGGCCGAGGCACTCGCTGCGGACATCGAAACCGAATTTCTCTGGGAGTGCGCCGGCGACGGCGAATTTTCCTTTTGCGCTTTTGCCGATGACTACTTCGGTGGCACCGGTCACAAGGCCTCGGCGATTGAGTCGTCTGCGCTGCTGCTGGCGCTGCATGCCGCCCCCGTGTATTTTCACCGCAAGGGCAAGGGGCGCTTCCGCAAGGCCCCGGCAGAAATCCTGGCAGCGGCTCTGGCCGGTCTGGAAAAGAAGCGTCAGCAGGCTCTGGCTATCGAACGCATGGTTGGCGAACTGACGGCTTTCGCCCTGCCGCCCGAATTTTTACCGCTGCTCAATCAGTTGCTCTACAAGCCCGACCGCAATCGCCCGGAGACCAAGGCGCTGGAAACGGCCTGCGCCGAAACCGGTCTCTCGGCGCTGCATCTGCTGCACAAGTGCGGAGCCATTCGTTCGGCCCACGATTACCATCTGCAGCGCTTTCTGCTTGAATACTTCCCGCGCGGTGTTGATTTCCCGGCCACCGACCTGCCCTTGCCGCCGACCGGCTTGCCGCGCGCCAGGGTGCAGGCGTTCTCGATCGACGATGCCGCGACCACCGAAATCGACGATGCGTTTTCGCTGCAGGTCCTACCCGGCCTCGGCTGGCGCGTCGGTATCCATATCGCGGCGCCGGGGCTGGGCATTGTGCCGGGTTCGCCGCTCGACAGCTTGGCGCGCGAACGACTATCCACCGTCTACATGCCGGGTAACAAGATCACCATGCTGCCCGAAGCGGCGGTCGGCAAATTCACGCTGTCCGCCGGTCGCGACTGTCCATCGCTTTCGCTTTACCTGACGGTGACGCCCGAGTTCGAAATCTCGGCACACGAATCGCTCGTCGAGATGGTGCCAATAGTCGCCAACCTGCGTCATCACGATCTCGAACCGCTGTTCAACGAGCAGACGCTGGCTGAGGGCCTGCCCGAATTTGCCTTTCGTGACGAGCTAAAAACGCTCTGGCATCTGGCCAACGCCTGCGAAGGCCGGCGCGGCAAGCCCTCGGCGATGCCCGGCAACAACGATTACAACTTTGCCATCGCCGGCGATCCGGCCACCCCCGAGCACTGTCGCGTCGAGATCAACGAGCGCCGGCGAGGCAGCCCGCTCGACAAGCTGGTCGCCGAACTGATGATTGTCGCCAACAGCACCTGGGGCGGTCTGCTCGCCGAAAAGGGCATTCCGGCCATCTACCGTGCGCAGACTGGCGGCAAGGTGCGCATGACGACTTCGCCGCAACCGCACGACGGCCTAGGTGTCGCGCAGTATGCCTGGTCCTCATCGCCGCTGCGCCGCTACGTCGATCTGCTCAACCAGTGGCAGCTGATCGCCTGCCTGAATGGCGAGACGCCCCATTTTGGCGCGAAATCGGAGGCCCTGTTTGCCGCCATGCGCGATTTTGACCTGACCTACAGCGCCTACGCCGAATTCCAGCGCGGCATGGAACGTTACTGGTGCCTGCGCTGGCTGCAACAACAAGGCCTGATGACCATCGACGCAACGCTTCGCCGCGAAGGACTTGCCAAACTCGATCATCTGCCCATAATTCAGCGTATTGCGTCGGCGCCCGATCTGAAGCCGGGTCAGCGTCTGCGCCTGAGCATCGAATCGATCGACCCGCTGACGCTTGAACTCGGCTGTCGCTATCTCGAGACGCTGAACGAGTCTATACCCGGGATCGAGGAGTTCAGCGAGGATGCTGTGGAGGCCATTGACTGACGTGAGCAGCGTAACCCGCCACCTGTGGGCTGTGCCCCCCGCCGACCGCAATCTGTGGATCGCGCTGGGTGCCTCGCTGTTTTTCCACGCCGTGCTGCTCTCGCTCCACTTCAAGTTTCCCGAGGCCTCGCGGGCCTTCCAGGACAAGGCTCTGGACATCATCCTGGTGAACAGCAAGTCGGCGCGCAAACCGACGAACGCCCAGGCGCTGGCCCAGGCCAATCTTGACGGCGGCGGTAACACGGAGCAGAACCGCCGGACCAGGACACCCCTGCCGCCCTCAGCCAGACAGCAGAGCGGCAGCGAACTGGAGCAGGCGCAAAAGCGCGTGCAGGCCCTTGAAGCGCAACAGCAGCACTTGCTGGCCCTGGCGCGCAGAAAGGAAACAGCCCGTCTCCAGGCCGACAAGGAAGCCCAGCCTGAAACAGTCACCAGCCTGAGCGGCCGCGATCTGGCCACGCGGGCGCTCGAAATGGCGCGGCTTGAGGGCGAAATCGACCGGCAGACCGACGAATACAACAAGCGCCCGCGGGTGAAGAACATGGGTACCCGGGCCGAGGGCGTCAGTTACGCCCAATACAGCGAAGACTGGCGCATCAAGGTTGAACGCGTCGGTACCCTGAATTACCCGGAGGCGGCCAAGGGCAAGCTGTACGGAAGCCTCATTCTGTCGGTCAGAATAAAAAGCGATGGCAGTATCGACCGCGTGGAAATCAACCGGTCTTCAGGCCACAAGATACTTGATGATGCAGCCCTCCGCATTGTGCAGATGGCTGCCCCCTTTGGTGCGTTTACCCCGGATATCCGGCGCGATTACGATATCCTGGAATTTACCCGCAGTTGGACGTTCACCCGCCATAATCAGCTTGAAACCAATTCGACGCGCTGAACTCCAAGCCATCCTTCACCACACCAACAGATCGACATGACTGATAAATACTGCGTTTTCGGCAATCCCATCGGCCACAGCAAGTCGCCCGTCATCCACGCCGCCTTCGCCCGCCAGACCGGCGAGGATATCGAATACAAGGCCATTCTTGCCTCGCTCGAGGGCTTTGCCGATGCGGTGGACGCCTTCATTGCCGCGGGTGGGCGCGGCGCCAATGTCACCGTGCCGTTCAAGCAGGAAGCCTTTCAGCTGGTGACCCGGCTGACCGCGCGCGCCGAACTGGCAGGCGCAGCCAATACGCTGCTCTTCGACGGCGATGAAGTTATCGGCGACAACACCGACGGCGTCGGGCTGATCCGCGACATCACCGTCAATCTCGCCCAGCCCATCACCGGCAAGCGTGTCCTGCTGCTCGGCGCAGGCGGGGCGGCACGCGGTGTGATCGGGCCGCTGCTCGATGAACGACCGTCCGCTCTGGTCATTTCCAACCGCACGGAGTCCAAGACGCATGTGCTGGTCGATCATTTTACCCATCTTGGCCCCGTCTCCGGCTGCGACTTGCCTGATCTGGCCGGGAAAACCTTCGACATCGTCATCAACGCCACATCGGCCAGTCTCCATGGAACAATGCCGGCATTGCCCGAGGGCATTTTCGCTCCCGGCAGCCTGGCTTACAAAATGATGTATGGCCTCGGCGATACCCCTTACCGGATCTTTGCCCGAGAGCAGGGGGCGGCGGTGATTTCCGAAGGACTGGGCATGCTTCTGGAACAGGCGGCTGAATCCTTTTATGTCTGGCGGGGCGTACGTCCCGGCATTGCCCCGGTCATGGAACTTCTGCAGAAGGCATGAGCGGTAAGCGTGCCGCGAGCTTTGTTGCGCACTGGGCAAAATGGCTCGTTCTCGCGTTGTTCGGGCTGTTATTGCTTTACCAGTTCTGGCTGTTTGGCTGGGTACTCTGGTGGAACTGGGTTAACCCGGATAGCACGCGCTTCATGGAAATCCGCCTTGTCGAGCTGCAGGTCAAAGATCCCAAGGCCCAGCTCAAAAAACAGTGGGTCGACTACGCAAAAATTTCGAATCACCTGAAGCGCGCCCTGATCGTCGCCGAAGACGATCTGTTTGTCCATCACGAAGGCTTCGACTGGGACGGCATCCAGAAAGCCCTCGAGAAAAACCGGAAAAAAGGCAAGGTCGTTGCCGGCGGCTCGACCATCTCGCAGCAACTGGCCAAAAACCTCTTTCTGACGCCTTCGAAAACCCCCTGGCGCAAGGCCCAGGAAGCCGTAGTGACCTTGATGATCGAGGCCGTGTGGAGCAAGCAGCGCATCTTCGAGGTTTACCTCAATGTCATTGAATGGGGTAACGGCGTGTTCGGTGCAGAGGCAGCGGCACGTCACTATTACGGCATCAGTGCGGCGCAGCTCTCTGACGAACAGGCAGCAAGGCTGGCGGGCATGGTGCCGAGTCCGCGTTTCTACGACCGCAACCGCGGCGCACCGGGACTGGCCAGCAAGGCCGAGGCCATTCTTGTCCGCATGCCGTCGGCGCAGGTGCCCTGAACAGAAGTTTTCTCGTTGTGCCCGCCGTCCCTCCGGAAAAAGTGTAATGTGCTTCGGCGACTTCGCCGCAGCGTGCTAGAATTCCCGCCTGTTTGAAGCGCTGCAAGACAGGGGAGGCACCTGCGATGAGTGAAGAAAAAAATATTCAGGATCACCTGTCCAGTGTGAAAGACCTGCTCGCCAAGCACAAGCTCGTAGAGGATCTCGTACACCGTCAGGACATGCCACGCCACGATCTCGTCGAAGACGTGGTGCACAAGCAGCATCTGGCCGGCTTGCGCAGCCTGCTGGAACGTGTTCCCCTGGCCGAGATTGCCCGGATCATCGAGGCCCTGGAGCCCGAAGAGCGTCTGATTGTCTGGTATGAAGTGCGCGAGGAACGTGGCGAATCCATCCTCGAAATACTCTCCGACGAAGTACGCCAGGACCTGATCGGCGACAGTCATCACCGCAACGAAAAAACGACCATCAGTGCCTTCGAGCTGCGCAACGGCCGGCTCAGCCAGATCAGCGTCAATACTCCGTACGATCTGAAATGCCTGAAGCCGATCTGGATCGATCTGGTCGCTCCGACACCGGAGATCCGATCGTGGGTCGGACGTTTCTTTGATGTCCAATTACCGAATCCGAGCAGCCTGACCGACCTCGAGGCGAGTGCGCGCTTCTACGTCGAGGACAACGGTGAAATTCACCTGCACTCCGACTTTCTGCTCGATACCAAGGAAGGGTCGCGCAACGTGGCGGTGGCGCTGATTCTGCACCGGGACATCCTGTTCACCGTGCGTACCGAAGAACTGCCGGTGTTCCGTCTGCAACGCTTGCGGGCACGTACGCAACCCGGTTACGTGACCGACGGCAAGGATGTTCTGCTCGATCTCTACGCCGCCGATGCCGAGTATTCGGCCGACGCGCTGGAGGACGTCTATGCCGCGCTGGAAGATGTAAGCAAGCATGTGCTGGGCACCGAAATCACCGATACCGAAGCGGCCAAGATCCTGGCCGACATCGCGCGCGAGGAAGACCTCAACGGGCGCATCCGGCGCAACGTTCATGACACCCGGCGCGCCGTCTCCTTCCTGACCCGGGGCAAGTTCCTCAATACCGAACAACTGGAGGACGCGCGCCAGATTCTGCGCGACATCGAATCGCTCGACGGGCACACGTCATTCCTGTTCGGGAAGATCAACTTCCTGATGGACGCCACGGTTGGCTTCATCAACATCAACCAGAACAAGATCATCAAGATCTTTTCCGTGGCCTCGGTCGCCATGCTGCCGCCCACCCTGATCGCCAGCATCTACGGCATGAACTTCAAAAACTGGTTCCCCGAGATCAACTGGGAGTACGGCTACCCGTTCTCGCTGGCGCTGATGTTCATATCCGTGGCTGTTCCATTCTGGTTTTTCGGGAAAAAAGGCTGGCTGCGCTAAAGGAAAATCAAATCGGGTTTTCGAATTTTCCGGTTAACTGAGCCGGTTTCGCGCCAAAACCAGTTGGTATCAACAAGCATCTCCAGGGTGGATAGGCCTGTTCCGAGGCTTACCTTGCTGGGTCTGAATTTTGGTTTTGTATTCGGCCTCATTTCCGCAAGCGACCCAATCCGGCCGGTCGTGCTCACAGGGGTGAGACGGCAGTTATCAGAGTGGAGCTGTCATTCTGTCCGACCACTCACAGACGGCAGGTCGGTCTAAGCTGTTGTTGAGTCTTTATCTCTGAAATAGCTGTTGTCCATCAAAAAGATGGCCTTGGTCAATAAATCATTCTGATTCGACAGCTTCTCCTCCAGTGGGTATTAGGGCCTACATAGCGTTAGCTGGTTGAGTGGACGATGGCTAGACTACTCGGTCGTTATTTCAATCCAAGCATTCGCCCAAGTGAATGATCATCTTCTTCAGGATTGAGAAAGACATTCTTCTCCAGGTTGCTTAAATGATTTTCCATCAGGCGAGCTGCCCGGTCTCCGTCACCCTGCTCGATGTAATCGACGATCCGGCTGTGCTCTTCATGCTCACAGGAAGCGTTTCCAGGCGGTTCATACAATGCCACGATCAGCGAGCAACGCGAGACCAGTTCGATCAGATAGTGCGTGAGAATCGGATTGCCGGCCGTTTCGGCCACGGCCAGATGGAATGAACTGGCGAGCCGCACCCATTCGGGTTGGGGTAAGCGATCCAGCGAAGCATGTTCCTGCTTAAGACGTTGTCGCAAGGTAGCGATGTCTAAGCGTTTGGCGTTAACAGCCGCGAGTCGGACAATGGACGATTCCAGTATCCGTCTCGCTTCGAAGATTTCACGGGTTTGCTCCGGGGTTGGCGCGGCAACGCTGGCTCCGCGATTGGGACGAAGTTCAACGATGTGGTCGTGCGCCAGACTCTGCAAGACTTTGCGTACGGTTGCCCGACTGGCGCTGAACAGTTCGCAGAGTGAGGCCTCGGGCAGCTTGGTACCCGGCTTCAGTCGCTGCGTCATGACGCTCTCGAAAATCGTTTTGTAGATCGCCTCCTCGCAATCATTGGCAGAGACAGTCAATTTTGTGCGTTTCTTGAAGCTGGCGTTCTGAAGTTCAGAACTATTTTTGGCCATGGCAAACAACGGAGATTGAAGACATAAATTGACTGGATTGTTGATCAAATGATTTTGCATTCTACATCAAGCTTTGACTTCAATTGAGTGGCCAGCCGAATCAGTGCCCGATCACTCCCCTCCGGGCCCAGTAGAGAGATACCGACAGGCAACCCTGTCGGGTCGGTCATCGGGATACTGACCTGCGGTAGTCCGGAGAGCCCTGCAATACAACAAATCTGCATGGTTCGAATCCGCGTTTCTTCAATGGTGGCATTGGCTGCCGTGCGTAAAGGGGCAACACTCGCGGCGGATGGCAGGATGGCAACGGTGTCACTTCCCAGTATTCCACGAACGTGTTTCCGGATTTCAGCCCAGCGCAGTTGGGCCGTCGTGGATTGTTGTGAAGTGATTTTTGCGGCGGCTTCCCAGCGGGCAGTAATCGGCGGCGCAAATTTGGGGGAATGGGCTGAAATCCATGCCCCATGCACTTGCCAGCCTTCGAAGGCTCCGGCCGTGACATAAACCTGACGCCATTCGTCAAGCGAGGTGGCGGATATTGGCTGATCCACCGCGTCAGTGTTCAGCAACTCCGCCAGTGTTTTCCTGACGGCAGCGAGTGCTGACTGGAAACTGTCGTCGGCCAACCGCCACGCATCGTCAAGGCAGAGCACGCGCTTTGGCGCAAAGTCTGACACGGGCAGCAGCACTTCGGCGACACGGGCAAAAATATCCGGCTCATGGGCGAACCAGGTGACGGTATCGAAACTCGGGTGCAGGGGCACCAGACCTTCACGTGAGAGCAGGCCATGCGTGGTGCGCAGACCCCATACCCCACAGTAGCTTGCCGGAACGCGCGTTGATCCGCCGGTGTCGGTTCCCAGGGCAAAATCAACCAGGCGTGCGGCAACCGCCGCCACCGACCCGGAGGATGATCCGCCTGGAATGCGCTCGGGCGCTGCCGAGTTGATCGGCATGCCGTAGTGGATGTTATGCCCATGAATGCTGTAGGCCAGTTCATCTGTCAGAGTTTTTCCGCACAGCTCCGCGCCTTGTTCAAGCAGAAGTGCAATCACCGGGCTGTGCGTTTCCGGCAGCGGGTGCGATATCAGCCAGTCTGGATTTCCTGCTCCCGTGGGATGCCCGGCAACATCGAACAAATCCTTGGCGGCAAATCGCAAGCCGCTCAAAGGGCCTTCATGTGATGGTGATAGAGTGAAATGGCCGTGTGGCACGAAGGCGCCGACGGTGTCGTTCAATACACAAGGTGTTTTCATGCTTTTCATTCAGTAAAGTGAGCCAGATCTGAGAGCTCATGGGTTCAAAGATCACTCCGTTGGTCGACATGCCTGCAGATGGCACCTGGTGTCGTCATCCATATTTTATTGGCATCACGCGCCGAAGCAATGTGTTCCAGCGCTCTTCTGAAGTGGCGCAAGCGGTAAGGCTGCCCAATGACGTATGGGTGCAGTGCAATGCCCAAAACCAGCGGCTGACGCGTCGATTGGTCGAGCATCTCGTCGAATTGGTCAATAATCAGCTGGGCGAAGTCCTTGCCATCCATTCGCCGGGCAATGATCATCGGTATGTCATTCGCCTCCTGCGAATAGGGAACTGACCACAACGTACCGTTTCGCGTTGCCATGGGTATCGGCTGGTCGTCGTGGCACCAGTTGAGCGTGTAGTGGTAGCCTGTTTCGGCAAGGAGATCCGTGGTTACCGTGCTTTCCGAAATCCAGGGTGACAGCCAGCCACTGGGCGCTGTGCCGCTTTCCTCGATGATTCGGTCTCGACAGTGGCAGAGCAAAATGCGCTCTCCTTCTTCGCCGAGATCACTCTGACGCATGGCGTTGCTATGACCATGGCCGATGATCTCGTCACCGCGTGCGGCGAAAGCTGCGACCAGTTCCGGACAGTGGTCGTAGAGTGCTGTATTGATCAGTGCACCGGTCGGGAGCCCGAGGCGATTGAAGACATCCAGGCAACGCCATGCACCGACGCGGTTGCCATATTCACGCCAACTGTAATTGAGTACATCCGGCTGCGCCGATACCGGCCCGATACAAGCTCCCAGTCCTTGTGCAAAGGCGAAGTGCTCGATGTTGAAGCCAATATAGACCGCAAGTCGCGTCTCATTGGGCCAGTTGTAGTCTTGTCGCTTGTCAATGGCAGTGTAAGGAAAGCGACCTGGCGTGGGAAGCGGGCCAAAACGAAGATCGTCAGTCATGACTGTTTCCCATTGGCGAAGGCCATGCGTCAGCCAGGCCGGCGCGGACGAGAAGCCATTCCGCACTGTCGTTCCAGACTTGCATTTCGGTAATCCGGCCTTCCTTGACGACGTATCGGTCAATATAACGGTTGCCACTGAATGGGGTGCCATCCAGCCATTCGCCGTAAAGCGTACCAATCATATAAACCACGGCTTCTTCATTGGACGCGCCGGAAACCACTTCGGTACAGCCGAATTTCTTCTTGACCCAGGTGTAGCGCGATGAATTGAATTGGGCACAATCGGAAGGCGAGTGCATTTCACGCCCACCGGTAAAACGGATCTGCAGATCGGGGGAAACGAAAGCCATGGCGCCTTGTGGATCAGGAATCATGAGAATGCGGAGATATTCCTCAACGAGCTTGGCACTGCGCTGAGTTATGTCTTGAATGTTTTCGATGCACTTATCTGATGCGCGATTCATGTTATTCCTTTCGATTTGCACAATGACGGTGCAAGAACGGGATGATTTTCACTGTGTGAGTTTTGTTAGCATATGGCGTGCCATATTGGCGACATACGTAAACACATAGTGTTGCCAATTATTTTAAGTTTTTGCAAACATTGGCACGGATCGTGCGTTTGCTCCTGTGTGGAATGACTCACACCCCTTTTACCGCACCTAGGAGAAGCACCATGTTTTGTAAAAACCGACGTACCGTTCTCGCGGCAGTCATAGCCGCCACTGCTTATTGCACAATACCTTCGGCGTTGGCAGCCGAGCCGATCAAGATCGGTCTGGTGACCGCCTTGTCAGGGCAATCAGCGCTTTCCGGAGAGGCCATTACACGAGGCCTTAGCGTGGCCATCGACGAGATCAATGCCAAAGGTGGCCTGCTTGGCGGACGCAAGATCGAACTCGTTCGGCGCGATGACGAAGGCAATCCGACCAAAGGGGTAACTGCCGCACGCGAGCTGATCTACAAGGAAAAAGTCGCGGTGATTTTCGGTGGGCTGGACACACCGGTGTCGATAGCCATCGTGCGCATGGCCAATCAGGAGAAGGTCCCGTTCATGGGGCCTTGGGCGGCGGGGACGCCGATTACCAAAAACGGAACAACGCCGAATTTTGCATTTCGCGTCTCGGCAGTTGATGAAATTGTCGACAGGGGCATGCTGAATTACGCTCAGAAAACCTTCAAAGCCACCAAGCCGGGAATGATTCTGGTGAATAACTCCTGGGGTGAGTCGAATGAGAAGGGGCTTACTGCCGCACTCTCCGCGCAGAATATGCAAGCCGTTGGTGTTGAAAAATTTGAAGCCACTGATGTCGATGTTGTTCCGCAGCTGACCCGGTTGAAAATGGCGGGTGCTGATGTGCTATTCATGGTCGGCAATGTCGGACCCTCCGCCCAGGTCGTGAAGTCTCTGGATCGTATGGGCTGGAAAGTGCCGATTGTTTCGCACTGGGGACCAGCCGGTGGCCGATTCACCGAGCTTGCCGGACCGAGTGCAAAGAACGTGACTTTTGTCCAGACCTACAGCTTCTTCGGCAAGCAATCAGCGGTGGGTGAGCGGGTGATCAAGGCGCTCAAGGCCAAATACCCGGAAATCAAGAGTGCTGAGGACATCACACCTGCCGTTGGGGTAGCCAACGCCTATGACGCGATGCAACTGGCGGCGCTGGCCATTGCCAACGCTGGCTCAACGGAGGGTGATGCGGTTCGTCAGGGTTTCTACAAAATTGATCGCTATGAAGGTTTGATCAAGACCTACGTCAAGCCATTCAGTACCGAGGTGCATGATGCCCTGACAGAAAACGATTATGTCTGGGCCTATTTCAGTGACAACCACATCCTGCCGGTGGGGATGGCGTCACGCTGAAAAGCGACTTCTGAAGATATGTGGGCAGTATCGAGCGCAAGCTGGTTACCGGTGCTGCCCATTTTCCAACCTTATCTTTGTAAAAGGCGATCCTGATGCTGGTGCTTTCCGCGCTGATCAGTGGCTTGGGGCTGGGCAGCATGTACGGACTGATGGCCCTCGGCTTTCACGTTACCTATGCGGTCTCGGGTACCGTGAATTTCGCGCAGGGCAGTTCGATGATGCTTGGGGCCGTGTTGACCTTTGCTTTCGCACAGACCCTCGGCTGGCCGATAGGGCTGGCGATCATGCTGGCGCTGCTATTGTGCGCGGCATATGGCTTGCTGGTTGAGGCACTCGCTGTCCGCCCGTTCGTCAAGCGTGGTTCAGACGCTTGGCTGATGGCCACGGTGGCGATGGGGATCGTGCTCGACAACGTGGTGATGTTTACCTTTGGCAAGGAACCGCGCAGCCTGCATTCCCCACTAGCGCAAACACCGCTGGAAATTGGCGGTCTCGGACTCGGGGTTTATCCCCTGCAGATCATCATTCCCGTCGTCGGTTTATGTCTGGCGGCAGGCGTTCACTATCTTTCACGGCGTACCCGCTGGGGCACGGCGATGCTGGCGGTGGTGCAGAACCGCGACGCCTCACGCTTGATGGGAATCCCGGTACGTCGCATTGTGGCCGGTGCATTTGCCTTATCCGCCGTATTTGCAGGCGTGGCCGGAGCATTGATTGCGCCGCTGGTGAACGTGCATTCCGAAATGGGCACGGTATTCGGTCTCAAGGCGTTTGCTGTCGCCATCCTTGGCGGAATTGGCAGTGCCTGGGGGGTGATCGTTGCCGGACTTCTGTTTGGACTGATGGAAGCGGTGATCGCGGCGACGCTGGGTTCCGGCTATACCCAGATCATCAGTTTTTCTGTGGTCATAGTGGCCTTGGCGGTGCGCCCGAACGGGCTTTTTGGACGTGCTCAGGTACGCAAGGTATGAATGACATGAATCCTGATAGCCCGCTCCAGGCGGCCGCATTCATATCAGAGGCGAAGCCGGTTATTTCCGTACAGCCCGGATTGATGCGTCCTTGGCAGCTTGCTCTGGCTCTGGTCATCCTGGCCGGATTGCTCGCTCTGGCCGGGCTGTTGAATAATTACTACGTTTTTGTTCTTGCCAATGTCGCCTTGCTGGCCATGATTGGCATCGGGCTCAATATCCTGATGGGTTTGAGCGGACAGGTCTCTTTCGGGCACGTCGGTTTTTACGCCATCGGAGCGTATGTCGTAGCCATTCTGACGACCCGCGCCGGTTTCGGATTCTGGGGCGCATGGCCTCTGGCCGCCGTAGTATGCGCAGCGATCGGTGCCTTGCTGGCTGTTCCTTCGTTGAGGGTAAAAGGCCCTTACCTGGCGATGGTTACTATCGCCTTCGGCTTCATCGTCGAGCACAGTACGGTCGAAATGAGCAGCATCACCGGCGGTCAGAACGGCATCATGGGGATTGTCGGACCGTCGCTGGGCGAATTGCTCAAAGGCGAGCGGGCCATAGCGGTGATTGCCATTGTGGCTACGGCGATGGCACTGCTGGCTTATGCGCTGCTGTCGCGCGGAAACTGGGGTGCAGCATTGAGGGCGGTACGAGATGGCGAGATTGCCTCAGAGTCGATCGGCTTGAATCCGCTGGCCATTAAATCCGTTGCCTTTGTCGTCTCGGCAATGCTTGCCGGCCTTGCCGGCGGACTGTATGCGCCGTTGTCCGGGTTTGTGACGCCGAGCAGTTTTGGATTTATCCAGTCGATCCTGTTTGTGCTGGTGGTCATGATTGGCGGGGCAGGAACCTTGCTCGGCCCTGTTCTGGGTGCGATCATTGTCGGGGTTCTTCCCGAACTGCTGGCTCGTTTTGAAGATGTGCGGCTATTGATTTTTGGTGTGTTGCTTCTGGTTGTTCTGTGGTCGGCACCCAATGGTGTCGTTGGCTTGCTGACGCAGTTGTGGAGCATTGTTGTCCGGCGCTTGACCGGAACCCCGGAGTCTTTCGAACATGTCGTGCCGGTTCCTGATCTGGAAAGGCGCATACGCCGGACGCTTCGTGCTGATGCACTCAGCATGCATTTCGGTGGTGTGCGCGCGGTGACCGACCTGAGTTTTACGGTCCGGCCGGCCGCGATCACCAGTTTGATCGGGCCCAATGGCGCGGGCAAGAGCACGGTCATCAACATGCTCAGCGGGTTCTACATTCCGAGCGAAGGTCGTATCTCAATCGACGATGTGGCATTGCAGGGGAAAAGTGCCTTTTCGATCGCACGCTTGGGAATCGCGCGGACTTATCAGACATCCCAGCTTTTTGGCAGTTTGAGCGTCCTTGATAATGTGGCGCTGGCTTTGCCGCGCGGTGAACTGGGGGCTTTGTTGAGCGACTATCAGGTGCGCTCGCAGAAAGCACGCTGGCGTGCTGCGCGTCTGCTGCGCTGGTGTGGTTTTGAAGGGCGCCTGAAACAGCCAGCCAGTGGATTGGCACACGTTGATCGCCGTCTGGTGGAAATCGCGCGCGGAATGGCGACCGATCCCGACGTTCTGCTGCTCGACGAACCGGCAGCCGGCCTGTCACGTGAAGACAAGGCGTGTCTGGCAGTATTGCTGCGACGTATCGCCAATGCCGGTATTGGTGTTGTGCTGGTCGAGCATGATATGGCGCTGGTCATGGAAGTGTCCGACCACGTGGTGGTCATCGATGCTGGAGAATTCCTGGCCAGCGGTACGCCCGCCGAGGTACAGAACAACCCGGAAGTGAAAAAAGCCTATCTCGGAGAAGTGGTCTCTACTGCACTGGATGAGCGTTCATTGGCGAGAGTGACGGATAGTGCCCCGGTAGTTCTCGCGGTGGATGGATTGACAACGGGATACGGGGCCGAACCGGTGCTGCACGAGATCGCTCTGTCTGTCCTTAGCGGTCATACGGTCGCGCTGCTTGGCGCCAATGGCGCCGGGAAAACCACTCTGATGCGCAGCTTGATCGGCCTGCATCGACCGGTACAGGGCAGCATCCATCTCGCGGGCAGCGAAATTTCAGACATGAGCACTGAACAGATCGTCAGTCTCGGTCTAGTGCTGGTTCCGGAGGGGCGCCAGGTTTTCCCTGAACTGAGCGTGCTCGATAACATCCGTCTGGGTGCTTTCCTAAGTCCGGAAGGGCGTGAAGCGCGGGTAGAGGATATGCTGAAACGGTTCCCGCGTCTGCGCGAGCGTCTGCATCAACGCGCCGGCCTGTTGTCCGGCGGGGAGCAACAGATGCTGGCCATTGCCCGGGCGCTGATGTCTAGACCTCGCGTATTGATCCTCGACGAACCGTCACTCGGCCTGGCGCCAAAAATCATCGTAGAACTGTTTCAGGCGCTCCGGAATTTACGTGATGAGGGTATGACTCTGGTCGTTGTCGATCAGATGGCCGCCCTCGCGCTGGCGCTGGCTGACGAAGCCTATGTCTTTGAAAGCGGGTGTGTCGCGGCGCACGGCACGACCTGTGAAATCGTCAGTAATCCTGCACTGGCTAAGGCCTATCTTGGAGAACACTGATCATGCCAGATAATGCCTTGGGTTCAAAACACTGCCCGAGGCATTTATGAAACAGTTACACACGTCATAACGCTGTTGTATTTCAGACTTGAATCACGCTTGGGAATCGTTACAGCCCATGTTTACTTATTGAAGGATTGAAAGCTAAGTCTATGGCAAATCTTGATCTATCCCAGTTGGCGTTGTTTGCTCTGGCGCTGGCGCTGACCGGCTGCCTTTCCGGATTTCTCGCCGGCCTGCTGGGTGTGGGTGGCGGCATCATCGTCGTGCCGATTCTGTATCTCCTGTTTCCTGCGCTTGGTGTGGCCGAAGAAATACGCATGCACCTTGCCGTCGGGACGTCGCTGGCCACCGTGATTCCGAATGCCATCACCTCGGCACGCTCGCACCACGCCAAGGGATCGCTTGACTTCGATCTGTTGCGCAAGCTGGGTCCGCCGGTCATCATCGGGGTCATTGGCGGGAGCATTTTTGGAGGCAAGGCATCCGGCCTGCTGTTGATCATGATCTTCGCCTCGCTGGCGCTTCTGGTGGCGTTCTACATGGCTTTTCGGCGAGATAGCTGGGTTATTCACAAAGATCTGACGCAGACCTTTTTGCTGTGCACCCCCATTGGCCTGTTCATCGGATGGTTTTCGGTCTTGATGGGCATTGGCGGAGGGACGTTGTCGGTTCCGCTGATGAATCTGTTCAATATCGAGATGCGGCGTGCCGTCGGTACGGGTGCGGCCATCGGCATTCTGATCGGGATTCCCGGTCTGCTGGGGTTCATGATCACCGGCTGGGGGAACCCATTGCTTCCGCCTTTGAGTCTGGGTTATTGCAGTCTGATCGGGGTGGCCATGATCGTGCCAAGTTCAATGCTCATGGTTAAGCGAGGCGTTCGCATTGCCCACTCCATTGATCAGTCCTTGCTCAGGAAACTTTTCGCCTGTTTCCTGCTGATGACGTCAACCAAGATGTTTTTCAGCGCATTCGGAAGCTGACATGCTGCATTCCCTGACCTGTCGCGGCGGTATGGTGACTGCTCCCCATCACCTGGCAGCGCAGGCCGGTGCGGCCATTCTGCGCGATGGGGGTAATGCCGTGGAAGCCATGGTGGCGGCTGCAGCCGCCATCGCGGCAGTGTACCCGCACATGAACAGTATCGGTGGCGACGGTTTCTGGCTGATTGCCGAACCGGGGTGCGAACCGGTCGCCATTCGTGCGTGTGGAGCTTCTGCCGGATTGGCCATGCCGGGTTATTATCGCGAACATGGCGATACGGCTATTCCCACGCGTGGCCCGCGTGCTGCGCTGACCGTTGCCGGAGCCATTGGCGGGTGGGCTGCCGCACTGGAAGTGGCAACTCGCTGGGGGACTGCTTTGCCCCTGTCACGCTTGCTCGAAGGTGCAATCCATCATGCCCGCGAAGGTGTGCCGATCACTTGTTCCCAAGTAGCACTGATCCGTGCGAAATGGTCTGAACTTGCTGCCGTTTCCGGTTTTGCCGAAACCTTTGCGGCCAGCGGCCTGCCGGAACTCGGCACT
Source organism: Accumulibacter sp. (assembly GCA_020049495.1). Lineage (GTDB taxonomy): Bacteria > Pseudomonadota > Gammaproteobacteria > Burkholderiales > Rhodocyclaceae > Propionivibrio. Next base: position 44,620 of record JAIFKU010000035.1, on the reverse strand, counting down.
TTGCAGACTTTTCCACGTCTGGCCAGTACGCTGGAGCAACTGGCACGCAAGGGACTTGATGATTTCTACCGTGGCGATGTTGCCCGAAGCATGGCGTGCGATCTGGAAAAAGCAGGAAGTCCGCTGCGACTTGACGATCTGGAGCACTATCGCGCGGCGATCGTAACGCCCTTGTCCGTTGATCTTTCGGCCGGCCGGGTCTATAACCATCCGCCGCCTACACAAGGCGTGAGTTCGCTGGCCATACTCGGGCTCTTTGATCGATACCATGCTCCACAGGCTGAGTCATTCTCGCATATCCACGGGCTCGTTGAGGCAACCAAACGCGCCTTTCGCTGGCGCAATGCGCATGTTGGCGATCCGGCGCGGATGACCGTCGCTCCACAGTCCTTTCTTTCGCAGGCCTCACTCGATACGGAAGTACGCGCTATCGATGTCCAGCACGCTGCCCCGTGGCCGGAAACGGCCAAACCGGGCGATACCATCTGGATGGGTGCTGCCGACCGGAGCGGACGGGTAGTCAGTTATATTCAAAGCATCTACTGGGAGTTCGGTAGTGGAATTGTGCTCAAGGAGAGTGGTGTCAATTGGCAAAACCGGGGATCGAGCTTCACCCTGTACGACGGCCCGAATGCACTGCAGCCTCGCACCCTGCCATTTCATACCCTCAATCCCGCATTGGCCAGGCTGAATGATGGCCGAACACTGGCCTATGGAACCATGGGGGGCGAGGGGCAGCCCCAGACTCAGGCTGCTTTCTTCACACGTCATGTGCTGTACGGACAAAATATGCAGGCCGCTATCACCGCTCCACGCTGGCTTCTTGGGCGAACCTGGGGTGAGAATTCCGCCAACCTGAAAGTCGAATCGCGTTTTTCGTCCGAGTTGGTTCAACAGCTTGAGCAAGCCGGGCACGATGTGCAGGTGGTCGGATCCTACGAAGACATGATGGGGCATGCCGGGTCTCTGGCATTCCATGCCAATGGAAATATCGAGGGTGCGACCGACCCACGGGCCGACGGGATCTGCGCCGGGCTATAGAGTTGATATCGTAATTTACGAGGAGCTGACCTTACGGGAAAACAGTTCCTTAGTGGAAATTCATGCCTCGAAAATATGCGGCTTTTGTTTACGGAAGATCGGTCTCCAATTTTTCTATGCAAACTGACCCTAAAGGATTGAGTCCGACAACGGGGAGATTGGCACAGCTACCGGTCGGTACAGTTTCTGGTCTGTGTCCGAAAATGAATTCAGACCAGTCAGCCAAGCTTCTACGAGTAAGCGACGAATGCCACTGTACTCCAGCCCAGTAGCAGCTTTCAAGATGTGTCAATACGTACTGACGACCCTGAAGAGACATTCAATGTTTCCGGCTCGGCGTCGGTAATGCAGTGCAACCGACTGGTGTGTTTTGTGAATGAATAATATGATCCGTGCAACGAGAATCGCAAAAATCGTATTCTGAAAGGGCGCCCCTCTGTCCATTGCTTCCCCATGGCCACACTTCAGACTGTGCTTGAAACGCTATTCGGCAGCCCTTTCTGCAAGTCGCGACGATTGCCAGCCCTAAACCAGGGAGCGGACGTTCCAAGCGTCAACTATACTTTTCGAGGGCCTGTTGGTTTCCCTATCCTACCCCACGTTAATGTACTCAATACCCCAATGGTGCCGCAAAACTCCAACCACCTTTATAAGGGATTCATCATGAGAAAGATTCTGTCTGCTCTGATTGCATCTGCTTTTGCTGTCGTGACAGTCTCCGCTATAGCTGCTGCCGACGCAACCGCACCTTCCACACCTCCTCAGCCAGAAGGTGGTACTAATCCTAGGGCTAGTGCACCTGCTGCTAGTGTACAAATGGAAAGCACAAAAAAAGCCAAGACAACCAAAGTGGCCGCGCCTAAAGCCGCTGGTGCAGCAGTCTCAGCCTCAGCCTCAGCCTCAGCCGCAGGCGCACCCGCAGTCGCTGCACCTGCAGCAAAGTAAGCCATCTGGTCGATCCGTCTTTCCGTCGCTACGAGTGTGTCAACAGGTGCTTGTGGCGTCCATGCGGCTGCGCTTCTTTCTTCAGCGCGACGCAGCCCTGCAAGGCAAAGTGCTGCGCATTTTCCTCTCCGCGGTGGAACCTTGCCTGCGCGAACATGGGTGATGCACTGATTACAAGTTCCTGAAGCAGGCCTCGGCCGCCGCGACGGTTTCGGCAATGTCGGCATCGCTGTGTGCGGATGAAACGAAGCCGGCTTCGAAGGCCGACGGTGCAAAGTAGTGGCCGGCAGCGAGCATGGCGTGGAAAAAGCGGTTGAACGCCAGCTTGTCGCAGTCCATGACTTCGGCGTAGCTGTGCGGACAGGCAGACCGGAAATAGAGTCCGAACATGCCGCCGACCGCTTGCGCGGAAAATGCCACGCCGTGTTTGTGCGCGGCGGTGGCCAGCCCGTCGCAAAGCGCCGTGGCTTTTTGCGTCAGCGCGGCATAGAAGCCGGGCTGCTGTACTAGCTTCAGCGTCGCCAGCCCGGCGGCCACGGCCAGCGGATTGCCCGATAGCGTTCCGGCCTGATAGACCGGGCCGAGCGGTGCGATCTTCTCCATGATCTCGCGCCTGCCGCCGAAGGCGCCGAGCGGCATGCCGCCGCCGATCACCTTGCCGAGCGTGGTCAGATCCGGGGTGATGTCGTAGTAACCCTGCGCGCAGTGCAGACCGACGCGGAAACCGGTCATCACTTCGTCGAAAATCAGCACCGCGCCATGCGTCGTGCACAGGTCGCGCATGGCCTGAAGGAATTCCTGCTGCGGCGCAATCAGGTTCATGTTGCCGACCACCGGCTCGACGATCACCGCCGCAATGCGCGCACCGTGTCCGGCAAACGCAGTTTCAAGCTGCGCGACATCGTTGTAGTCGAGCACCAGGGTGTGTTTGGCCAGATCGGCCGGAACCCCCGCCGAACTGGGATTGCCAAAGGTCAGCAGGCCCGATCCGGCCTTCACCAGCAGGCTGTCACTGTGACCGTGATAACAGCCCTCGAACTTGACCAGCATGTCGCGCCCGGTATGGCCGCGCGCCAGACGGATGGCGCTCATCGTCGCCTCGGTGCCCGAACTGACGAGGCGTACCATGTCGAGCGAGGGCAGCAGGTCGCACAGCAGATCGGCCATATCCACTTCACGCTCGGTCGGCGCACCGAAAGACAAGCCGTGCGCGGCGGCCTCCTGGACGGCAGCAACGACTTCCGGATGGGCGTGCCCGAGGATCAGCGGCCCCCAGGAACCGACGTAGTCGAGGAAGCATTGGCCATCCGCATCGGTGATGCGTGCGCCGCTGCCCCGGGTGATGAAACGCGGGGTGCCGCCGACCGAGCGGAAAGCTCGTACCGGAGAATTGACGCCGCCGGGAATATGGCGCTGCGCACGTTCGAACAGTTGCTGATTGCTTTGGCTCACGTCTGTTTTCCTTCAAAAAGTTGTTGCAGGGCCGCAGCGCGTGACTCGATGTCGGGCGCGGCAAACAGGTCGCTGATGACGGCTATCATGTCAGCGCCGGCGGCAATCACGGCTGGTGCATTGTCTGCCGTGATGCCGCCGATGGCGCAGGCCGGCACGCCCAGTTCTTCGCGGCAGCGGGCAAACAGCGAAAGTGGCGCCGGCACGGCATGCGGCTTGGTTGGCGAACTGAAGACCGCACCGAAAGCCACGTAATCGGCACCCGCCACTAGCGCCGCGCGCGCCAATTCAAAATCGGCATAGCACGACACTCCGAGCAGCCTGCCCGGACCCAGTGCCTGTCTGGCCGCCACCAGGTCGCCATCGACGTCGCCCAGATGCACGCCGTCGGCAGCACAGGCCAGCGCCAGCGCCAGGTCGTCATTGACGATGAAGCCGGCGCCGAAACGCCGGCATAGCGCACTCAGCGCACGGGCGATTTCGGCACGCGCGATGGCGCTGCGTTGCTTGTCGCGATACTGGACAATACTCGCCCCGCCGCGCAGTGCAGCTTCGACGCGGGTGAACAGAATCTCTCTGCCGATGCCGTCCGGGGTGATGGCATATAGTCCGCGCAAGGCCGGCTTATTTCCTTCAGACATCGCTGTCTTCCTCACTCCGGCGCGCCCAGAAAAAACGATCCGGAATGAATTGCCCCATCCCCGGCCGGAAACCCGCGGCCAGCGTCCGCCAGGCATAGTCCTGTGCTTCGCGCACGGCATCACTGACGGCCAGCCGGTACGCCAGACCGGCGGCGACCGCTGAAGCCAGTGTACAACCGGAGCCGTGATAGCTGCCGGGCAGGCGATCCCAGCGGTCACTGCGTACCAGCCCATCATTGTCATAAAGGTCGTTGACCACCTGCGGCGTGTTCTCGTGCGTGCCGGTCAGCAACACATATTCACAGCCCAGGGCAATCAGCCGGCGTGCGCACTCGTCAAGCGGCAACTCGTGTTCATCTTCGTGGCCGGCAACGGCCAGTCGCCGCACCTCAAGCGAATTCGGGGTGAGAATGGTTGTTTGCGGAAGCAGCATTTCCCTGAGCGCCGAAATCATCTCGTCGTCGGCCAGCTCGTCGCCACGTCCGGAAGCCAGTACGGGGTCAAAGACCAGGGGTATGTCCGGGTAGTCGGAGAGAATTCCGGCGATGGCCGCGATATTTTCGACACTGCCGAGCAGGCCGATCTTGAACACATCCACCGGCATGTCCTCAAGTAGCGCACGGGCCTGATCTTCGACCCATTCGGCATCAATGGCGAGGACGCTTTCGATGCCGACAGTATCCTGCACAGTCAGCGCCGTGATGACCGAGAGCGCATGGCAACCCATCGACGAGAGGGTCATGATATCGGCCTGAATGCCGGCACCGCCGGAGGGGTCGCTGGCGGCGAAGCTCAGGACAATGGGCGGTGAGAGTTGCGTCGTGAGTGGCTGCATAGGGGAAAAACTGGAAAAAATAAAGAAAAACTTGGCAGTGGAAGGGACGTTTGGCTAGAATCAAAGCCATTTTACTGTGCCGATTTTACCCGAAATCCGACAGCGGCCTTGAATTCCGGGGCGGGCAGTGGGCTAAGCTTTCTCAACAGGCCTGAGTTGTGGTTTCATGGATGACCAGACACGGAGCATGCAAGGAAGATTTCGAAATGGTTCAACTCCGGGCTATTGCTGTATAGTATTGACGGAAAGTGCGTTTCTGGACGCTCAGGCGCGCGCTCAGGACTCCAACCGAAGGGGAACTCTGGAGACAGGAATTGGTTCAAGCGGCAAATCTGGGTGGCATCAAGGTGATGATCATCGATGACAGCAATACGATCCGGCGTAGCGCGGAGATTTTTCTCGTCCAGGCCGGATGTCAGGTGGTTCTCGCCGAGGATGGTTTTGACGCGCTGGCGAAAATCGCCGATCACCAGCCTTCCGTCATTTTCTGTGACATCATGATGCCGCGGCTCGATGGTTATCAGACCTGCGCCCTGATCAAGAAAAACCAGCGTTTTCGCAACACGCCGGTAATCATGCTTTCCTCCAAGGACGGTCTGTTTGATCGCGCACGCGGCCGCATGGTCGGATCCGACCAGTACCTGACCAAGCCCTTTACCAAAGACAGTCTGTTGCAATCGGTCGCGACCTTTGCGCCGCCGTCGGCCTGAGACAGCATTTGCCCGTTATCAAGGAACATTAGGGAGTTATCGCCATGCCCGTCAAGAAAATCCTCGTCGTCGACGATTCGCCAACCGAGCGTCATGTCCTGGTTGAACTGCTGACCAGAGGCGGCTATCAGGTCACGACAGCCGAGAATGGCGAAGAGGGTATCGCGAAGGCAAAATCCGAATTGCCCGACCTGATCCTGATGGACGTCGTGATGCCCGGCCTCAATGGCTATCAGGCCACCCGGACTCTGACCCGCGACGAAATAACCAAGCACATTCCGGTCATCGTGTGCACCTCCAAGGGCCAGGAAACCGACAAGATATGGGGCCTGCGTCAAGGCGCACAGGATTATCTGGCCAAGCCGATCAATGGCGAAGAGTTGCTGGCCAAGATCGCCGCCCTATAGACATCATTACGTATGGCAAAACGAGGCAGCCTCCGCGAGTTTCAGGCGCACCTGGCAACGCGGCTTGCCGGGGCGGGTGACCGCAACGCTGCGGGTCTGCTTGGCATCCAGGCCGGCGCAGAGTACTGGCTGCTCAGCCTCGCCGATTCGGGCGAAATCATTCCGCTGACCCCCTTGTCCAGTGTGCCTTTGACCAAGCACTGGTTTGTCGGGATCGCCAATATCCGGGGGAATCTCTATTCGGTTGCCGACTTCTCTGCTTTTCAGGGCAAGGAAGCGACCCCGCAGAATGCCAGTTCGCGGCTGTTGCTGATTGGTACCCGCCATGGCAACAACGCGGCGCTGCTGGTCACCCGGATGCTTGGATTGCGCAATCATGAGGCACTGACCCCGGTTGCGGTCGATCCGAATGCGCCGGCATGGGCGCGAGAGGCCTATAGCGATAACGAAGGACGGCGCTGGAAAATGCTGAACGTTCGAGAACTCCTGGCGGATGATCGTTTTATGGACATTGGCGTTTAAACATGAATGCCGCGACCGAATTCGATGTCGGCCCGCTGACCTGGGTCAAGAGCGAGATTGACCTGGCGCTGGAGCGTGCCGACCAGGCGCTGCATAACTTCACGGCCAGTGTTGTCGCCGGCAGCGGCGACCTGACGCAGATCAAGTTTTGTCGCACGCACCTGCACCAGGTTCAGGGTGCCCTGACGATCGTCGGCCTGGACGGCGTAATGCAGTTTGCCCAGGCTGTGGAAGCCATGCTCGAGTCGATCGAGCAACAGGCCCGGCCCGCCGGCGAAGCCTCCATCGCGCTTGCGCAACGTGCGCTGGCGGCCATCGGGCACTATCTTGATGACCTGATCAGTGGCCAGCCGAACCAGCCTCTGCGGCTCCTTTCGCTCTACCGTGAGGTCCAGGAAGCACGTGGTGTTGCACAGGTCGCAGCCTCCGATCTTTTCTTTCCTGATTTGAGCGTACGTCTTCCGCGTCGCGAATCACCCGTCATCAAGATGTCGCAGAGCCAGTTCCAGCGCTTCCTGCGCCAGGAGCGCGCCCGTTTCCAGCGCGGATTCCTGGCCTGGTTACGCGCGCCACGGGATCGCAGCGGCGTCAGTGAAATGCTGGAGGCGGTCAAACTCATAGAAGCCACGCAGGAGGCGGCAACGGCGCGCTCGTTCTGGTGGATTGCCACCGGTTTTCTCTCCGCACTGGCCGAGGGGGCCTTGCCGGAAGAAACGAATATCAAGCAGTTGTGCGTACGTATCGACCTGCAGATTCGCCGGCTATTCGAGGGATCGAGAAACGTTGCCGAGCGGTTGATGCGCGATGCGCTCTATTTTGTTGCCAATGCGGACAGCAACAACACTGCAGTGCAGCAGGTCAAAAAGACCTATCAGTTGCAAGCCATCATCCCGACGACGGAAACAACGGCCCCGGCGCCGAAAGAAACCGTTCGCCGCAAGCTGCGCGAAGCCATTACGGCCACCGAGGAAGCCTGGAACAAGTACTGCGCGGGGACCGCGCAGTCATTCCCCGTATTCAGGGAGCATGCCAATACACTGTCCTCGCTGGTCGAACAGCTTGGCCATACCGATTTCCGTCGTCTGGCACAAGCCATTGCAGCGGCGGCCAACTGGTTGTCGGAAGACAGTGCCCGTCATTCGGAAGCGCTGGCGATGGAAATCGCAACGGCGATACTGCTCACCCAGAACGCCCAGGAAAACTTCCAGCGGCTCGGCAGCGATTTCGCGCACCAGGTCGACGTCACCGTGGCGCGGATTCATGGCTGCATTGCCGGAACGCCACCGCAGCCCGGATCAGAAATCCCCCTGCTTGACGAGATGTCTCGCCTGGCGCAGGAAAAACTGCTGGTCGGACATGTGGCCAAGGAGATTCAAAGCAATCTCGGACAGATCGAGCAAGTGCTCGATGGCTTCTTCCGCGATGCCGACAAGCATGCCGAACTCGAAAGCCTGGAAACGCCGTTGCGTCAGGTGGCCGGGGCCTTGAGCATGATGCGCTACGACGGAGCTGCCGTGGCCTTGCGCGAATGCGCGGCGGAGATCAAGCGCTTTGCGGATCCCGGATATGTGCCCCTGGAAAGCGATTTCGAGGGCGTTGCCAATCAACTGTCGATGATCGGCTTCTTTATCGATTCGCTGCAACACGGCACCGTCGACTTCGAGAGTTTTGTCCGGCGCATGCAGTCCGGTCCGGAACCGGCAAGCGAAGCGTCCGAAGAAGACGAATCCGGCCTGACGGTCGAACAGGAAGTCGAACAGCAGAAGATCGAAACCCATGCGCTGCTTAATGCGCTCAAGGAACAGCCGGGTGATGCGGGCCTGCGCGAGGAAATCAGGCAAAATCTGACGGCGCTGAAAAACGATGCCGATCTGGTTGCCGATTCCGCCCTTGGCGAACAGACCAAGGCCATGCTCTCGGCGCTGGAAGCCGGAGAGGATGCCCCGCCACAGCTTGACCTGGCCATGGCCACCCTCAAGCCGGAACTGACGGAATCGCTCAAGCCGTCAGCGGAAACCATCCAGCTTTCACAGGCCAGCAACGAAGAACTCGACGCCGAACTGCTGGGCATCTTCCTTGAAGAAGCCAGCGAAGTGCTGGCCACGATCAATGACAGCCTGCTGCTGCTGAGAGATCAGGCGCATGACGTTGAATTGCTGACCACGATCAGGCGGTCCTTCCACACCCTCAAGGGCAGCGGGCGGATGGTTGGCCTCAAGGACATCGGTGAGACCGCCTGGGCCGTGGAGCAGACACTTAACCTCTGGCTGCGGCAGGAGCTGGAAGTCGGCCTGCCCATGTTCAATCTGATCGAACAGGCGCACAGCGTTTTCACCGCCTGGGTCAAACATCTGGAAACACACTCCGGAGCGGCCCCTGATCCGGGCGCTCTGGTCGCGCTAGCCCAATCCCTTAGGCGCAGCGGCGAAGACGAGCCGGGCGCAGCAGGGCCGGCTCCCGTACCCGCAACGTCAGGCCCCGACCTTGAACCCGAGGCCGAGGCGGAAGATCTGCTCTCGAACGTTGTTCCCTTTGAGGCTGCCCCGCCTCCTGAGCCCCCGCTGCACAGCGCAGAGATCATCACGCTGGGATTCCCGCCGGCGCCGCCAGCCAAAACTGATGATGGCGATTTCACCATTGATCTCGACACGGCAGTTATTCCGGATGCCGATTTCGACACCGAATCACAACTGCCGGTGGCGGACGAGAGGCCAGAGCTCGTGGCTGTTCCGGACGAGGCGCCGCTTTCCCCCGTTCCCGAGGCACCGGTTCAACCCGCTCTTTCACCGGCGCTTTATGAGATATTCTCCGAGGAAGCCCGTGTCCACCTGGCCACTCTTCAGCACGAATTCCCCGTCCTTGAAGGCGATGAACTAAGCCTTACACCGCACGACATGTACCGGGCGGCGCATACGCTCGCCGGTATTTCCGCAACCGTCGGCATTGCTCCGGTCAATCGGTTGGGGTTGGCGCTGGAACACGCTCTGCAGCGTCGTGACCTCTCGGCGCAGCCTGGCAGCCTTGAAGCTGTTGGCATAATCAGGCAGGCGATTGGCGAAATCGAGCTGATGCTGTCGGCCCTTGCCGAGTGCAGGAACCTCGATATTCCTTCCGGCCTGATCGATGCTCTCGACGCACTCTATCCGGTAAGCCTGGTGGCTCAGCCGGCGCCGTCTGTGGGCGACGAAGCTGCGCCGGAGCGGGCAGGGGGGGCTGAAGAACCGGCGCCGCCCGAAGCCGTCAGCATCGAATTCCCTCAACCCGTGCCTGTTGTTGCGAAGCTCCCGCAATTGCAGGACGAGATTGATGAACAGTTGCTGCCCATCTTCATCGAAGAAGCGCTTGATCTTGACCAGGACATTGCTGCCCAGTTGCGCATCTGGCGCAGCGCACCGGACAATGCGGACGCGGTGCGTACCCTGACGCGGCTGTTGCACACCCTGAAGGGCAGTGCGCGTATGGCCGGGGCGATGAATCTGGGTGAAATTACGCACGCCATCGAGACACGCGTTGAAGAAGCCAATCGCTATGGCAATGCTCCGCCTGAAGTCATTGACGAAATCGCCAACAACTTTGATGACGTTCTGCACATCGTAGAACGCCTACAGCGCGGCGAGACGCTGGAAGCACCTCCCGCAGCCACAGTAGAACCCGTCGAAGCGGTACCCGCGGTGATCGCGGTTGCCGAAACCGAAGCTCCGGTTAAACAAGCGGTCGCCATCGGCACCGAACGCCGTGCCGATCGCTTGCGTACCGCTGTTGCCGAGGCCGAGGTTGATGCCACGGCACAGCGCGCCACCCTGCGTGTGCGCGCCGACCTTATCGATCGACTGGTTAACGAAGCCGGCGAATTGTCGATTGCCCGGGCACGGATCGAGGGCGAAATGCGCAGCCTGAAGGAATCCTTGCTTGATCTGACAGAAAACGTGATTCGTCTGCGCCGCCAGTTGCGTGAAATTGAAATTCAGGCCGAATCGCAAATGCAGTCACGCACCGCGCAGGCCGACATCCAGCATGCTGGATTCGACCCGCTGGAATTCGACCGCTTCACCCGCTTCCAGGAACTGACCCGGATGATGGCTGAGTCGGTCAACGACGTCGGCACGGTGCAGCAGCACCTGCTCAAGAACCTTGACGATGCAAACGCGGCAATCCTCGCCCAGGCTCGCCTGAATCGCGAAGTGCAGCAGGAACTGATGGCGGTGCGCATGGTTCCTTTCGGCAGCCTGGCCGACCGCCTGTATCGCATCGTCCGGCAGACCTCCAAGGATCTCGACAAGCGCGCCAACCTTGAAATCATAGGCCGACAGGTCGAACTCGACCGCAGCGTGCTGGACAAGATGGGCGCGCCGCTGGAGCACATGCTGCGCAATGCCATCGCGCACGGCCTGGAGGAGCGCGAGGTCCGTCTGGCGCTGGGCAAGCCGGAACACGGCGAGATTTCGCTGGCCGTCAAACAGGAAGGCAACGAAATCATCCTGAGCCTTGCTGACGATGGTGCCGGACTCGATTATGAACGCATCCGTGCGCGCGCCATTGCCTCCGGTCTGCTCGGTGCGGATGAAGAGGCCGATACGGAGCGCCTCGGCGAGATGATTTTTGCCGCCGGTTTTTCTACGGCGTCCGAAGTTTCGCAGATCTCCGGCCGTGGCGTCGGCATGGATGTGGTCAAGACGGAAGTCAGCAGCATCGGCGGGCGCATTGAAATATCCTCAGTTCCCGGCCAGGGTACGCAATTCCGCCTTTATATACCGCTGACGCTGGCGGTGACCAAGGCACTGCTGGCGCGTGCCGGCAACAAACGCTACGCGATTCCTTCAGTCATGATCGAGCAGGTGCTCGATCTCAAGGAAGAGGGTCTGACGCGCATTCGCGATGCCGGAGCGGCCGAGTGGATGGGGCAGCATTATCCCTTCAGTTACCTGCAGCATCTGCTCGGTGACACGCAAGCCCTGCCGGAACAGCGCCGCCAGTACTGGGTCCTGCTGCTGCGCAGCGGTGTCCGGCGGATTGCTGTCCAGGTCGATGAACTGATGGGCAACAGGGAAATCGTCGTCAAGAACATCGGTCCCCAACTGGCCCGTGTCATCGGGGTCGACGGGGCGACCGTGCTTGGCGATGGCCAGGTCGTGCTGATTCTCAACCCGGTGGCGCTGAGCAGCCGGGCTCCTGTTGCCGAGTTTGCTTCGCCGGTACCGAGTGCGCCGGTGCTCTCGGCAGAAGAGGCGGCTACGGCCAGACTGCCGACGGTCATGGTGGTCGACGATTCGCTGACCGTGCGCAAGATCACCGGTCGGCTGCTCGCTCGCGAAGGCTACCAGGTGATTACCGCCAAGGATGGCGTCGATGCCCTGGAAATCCTGATTGACGTGGTTCCTGACGTCATGCTGGTCGATATCGAAATGCCGCGTCTGGACGGCTTTGACCTGACGCGGAACATCCGTGCCGACGCCCGTCTGAAAGACATCCCGATCATCATGATCACCTCGCGCACGGCCGACAAGCACCGTGTTTATGCCTTCGAGATCGGCGTCAACCACTACCTTGGCAAGCCGTATCAGGAAGACGAACTGCTGCAGCTGGTGGCTGATTACGTCAACCGTCAGCGACCCGCCACCGCCGCGTAGCGCTCCAGCGTCCTCTGTCTGGCCGTGTCGTGCTCGACAACAGGCTGCGGTGTATCCCGGCCGACAATCACCCCGCAGGCGGACTGCTCGGCGGCATTCATGCGCCATGGTGCGTGGATGAACCGGTCCGGTACGGCGGCCAACTCGGGCAGATACTGGCGGATGAAACAGCCGCCCGGATCAAAGCGCTCCGACTGCCTTAGCGGATTGAAGATACGGAAGTAGGGCTGGGCATCACAGCCGGTTGACGCCGCCCACTGCCAGCCACCGTTATTGGCGGACAGATCGTAATCGATGAGTTGCGCGGCGAAGTAGGCTTCGCCGCGCCGCCAGTCGATACCCAGGTCCTTGCTCAGAAACGAGGCCACGACCATGCGCAAACGGTTGTGCATGAACCCTGTGCCGTTCAACTGCCGCATCGCCGCATCAACCAGTGGATAACCCGTTTTTGCCGCGCACCACGCGCCAAACAGGGTGTCCGCATGGCTTCCCTGCTCCCAGACAAGCGCCTCGTAGTGCGGTCGGAAGGAACGCTCGACGACATGCGGGAAGTGATCGAGAATCATGAAGTAGAAATCGCGCCAGATCAGCTCGGAAAGCCAGCTTTCAGCACCTTCCCGGCCCTGCCTTGCGCCGTCGGTCAACGCCGCGGAAACCAGTTCGCGAATGGAAACGGTGCCGAAACGCAGATGAACCGACAGGCCGGATGTGCCCTTCAGCGCAGGAAAATCGCGCTGTGCCTTGTAGGCTGCGATGCGCGCACGAAACTCATCAAGTCGCTGGCGGGCGCCGGACATTCCCGGAACAAGGCCTGTTGCAGGCAAACCGGCAGGCGCGAAACCGATTTCTGCCAGCGACGGCACGTCCGTATTACCAGACGCTGCGACCAGTTGGCCGCCTGCACGGGTGGTGTGCGGGGCCAGATCGTCGTCGGTCAGGCGCTTCAGCCAGGCCTTCTTGTAGGGAGTAAACACGGTATAGGGGCGAGCAGCCTGCGTCAGCACCTCGGGCCCTTCAAAAACTGCCTGATCCTTGAATGACTCAAAACTGATTCCGAGCCTGCCCAATGCGGCTTCAACCGCTGCGTCACGCGCCTTGGCCCGGGGCTCGTAATCGCGATTGACGAACACCGCCGCTACCCCGAGTTCGCTGGCCAGTCGCGGAATCTCGTTGCTCGCCCAGGCGTGACGGACAATCAGGCCACCGCCCCGCCGGCGCAAGGCCGCATCGAGTTCGACCAGCGACTCGCGTATGAACTCGACGCGCCGGTCGCTTCGGTTCGGCAAGGCGTCAAGAATCTCGCGATCAAAGACAAAGGTGCAGAATACCTGCCACGCACGCCGCGAGGCCTCGGCAAGCGCTGCGTGATCGTAGTCGCGCAGGTCGCGTCTGAACCAGACAAGAACCGAATCAAGCATTGATTACCTTTGTATCGGGCGCTGCCAGAGATTAAAATGCAGGCATGCACCGCATGAACCTGACCGATCATTTTCTCATTGCCATGCCGGCGATGGAGGATCCTTTTTTTTCAAAATCCCTGATCTATATTGCCGAACACAACGATCAGGGCACGCTTGGCATCATTGTAAACCGTCCGATCGACATGAATCTGGCCACTCTCTTCGAAAAAATCGACGTGCCGTTTGACTCCGGAGAGTCCGCCAATCTGGCGCATCTGCCGGTCTTTTTCGGCGGTCCGGTACAAACCGACCGCGGCTTTGTTCTGCATCGCCCCATCGGTGCATGGCAATCGACGCTGGCGGTCAATCGGGAGGTTGGCCTCACCAGTTCGCGCGATGTCCTGCAGTCCGTTGCCCGCGCCGGGTTGCCGCGCGAAATGATGGTCACCCTCGGCTATTCCGGCTGGAGTGCCGGCCAGCTCGAACATGAACTGGCCCAGAATGCCTGGCTGACTGTGCCGGCCGACCCGCGTATCCTGTTTGACCTCCCCTTCGAAGAAAGGCTCCTTTCGGCAATGGAAATCCTCGGTATCGATTTTGCCAATCTTGCCGGAAACGCCGGGCATGCCTGAACCTGCCCGTCATCACCGCGGCACGGTACTGGCCTTTGATTTCGGCGAAAAAAGGATAGGCGTCGCTGTTGGCGAGTGGACGCTTGGCCAGGCGCACCCCTTGACCACAATCCACTGCGAAGCCAACGCCGGACGCTTTGCAGCCATAGCGGCGCTGATCAGGGAATGGCAACCCGGCAGTCTGGTTGTCGGTCTGCCCGTGGCCCTCGACGGCTCGGCTCACGCCATGACCGCGCGCTGCACGCGTTTTGCCAACCAGTTGCGCGGACGCTTCGGCCTGGCCGTCGATTATGCCGAAGAACGCTTGAGTTCGGTCGAAGCTGAAGAAAGGCTTCGCGATTGCGGCCATAATGCGCAAAGCGCCAGAGAACATATCGATGCGCTGGCCGCCCAGATCATTCTGCAGTGCTATTTTGAACGCTCTTCTCAAAACTCCACGGACCACAATACCCATGCCACTCACTGAACTGCCTGACGCCGAGGCGCAATGCGTCACACTGGCCAATCTTATCCGGCCACAACTGCAAGCAAACACCCTGCTCGTCGGTATCCACAGCGGAGGTGCCTGGGTTGCCCGCCGGCTCAGCGAATTGCTCGAACTGCCGGGCGAAGTCGGTCTGATTGACGTTTCCTTCTACCGCGATGATTTCGGCGAGAAGGGCCTGCATCCGCAGATCAAGCCCACTTCGATTCCGTTCGACGTGGAAGGCCGCTCGCTGATTCTCGTCGATGACGTGCTCTACACCGGTCGCACCACACGGGCGGCCATCAACGAACTGTTCGATTACGGCCGTCCGGCGAGCATCAGACTCGCCGTGCTTGCCGACCGTGGCGGACGCGAGCTGCCGATCTATGCCGAGTTCTGCCCCTGGCGGCCGGGCCTCGGCGACAGCGAAGAACTGGTGCTCGAGACCAGCGACACGGGACACCTGCAGTGGAGGTGCAGCCAGCATGCGTAATCCTCAACTCAATGCCAATGGCGAACTGATCCACCTGCTTTCGACCGAGGGCCTGCCCCGCGAAGCGCTGACGCGTATCCTCGACATCGCCTCGAGTTTTCTCGAAGTTTCCGACCGCGACGTCAAAAAGGTGCCGGTACTGCGCGGCAAGAGCGTTTTCAACCTCTTCTTCGAGAACTCGACACGTACCCGCACTACCTTTGAAATTGCCGCCAAGCGGCTGTCGGCCGACGTCATCAATCTGGACGTGGCGCGTTCCTCGACGGCCAAGGGCGAGACCCTGCTCGACACCGTCGACAATCTCGTCGCCATGCACGCCGACATGTTCGTCGTTCGCCACTCGTCATCCGGAGCTCCCTACCTGATCGTCGATCACCTGCACCGTACCGGTCGCTCCGATGTGCACGTGGTCAATGCCGGCGACGGACGGCACGCGCACCCGACGCAGGGCCTGCTCGACATGTATACCATCCGCCACTACAAGAAGGATTTTTCCAATCTGACCGTGGCCATTGTCGGCGACATTCTCCATTCCCGCGTGGCACGCTCGGATATTCATGCACTCAATGCGCTCGGCGTCGGCCAGGTCCGTGCGGTCGGCCCGCAGACCCTGCTGCCGACGGCCATCGAGAAAATGGGCGTACGTGTCTGCAACGACCTGCAGGAGGGGCTCAGGGATTGTGACGTGGTGATCATGCTGCGCCTGCAAAACGAGCGCATGAACGGGGCTTTGCTGCCCTCGGCGCGCGAATACTTCAAAGGCTATGGATTGACGCCGAAAACCCTGGCACTGGCCAAACCCGATGCCATCGTGATGCATCCTGGACCGATGAATCGCGGTGTCGAAATTGATTCCGAGGTCGCCGACGGGCCGCAGGCGGTGATCCTGCCGCAGGTCACTTTCGGCATCGCGGTACGGATGGCGGTCATGAGCATTCTGGCGGGGAACTGAGCGATGCGCGACGAATTGAACAGCGAAGTGTCCAGCACTGACATCCACATCAGGAACGGGCGCCTGATCGACCCGAAAAACGGCCTTGACTCAAGCGCCGATTTATTCATCGTAAACGGTCGCATCGCGGCCATCGGCAAGGCGCCCGAAAGCTTTAGCGCCATGCGCACCATCGACGCCAGCGGGCGGATTGTCTGCCCGGGGCTGGTCGATCTGTCGACGCGTCTGGGTAGCCTCGAAACCGAACTTGCCGCGGCCATTGCCGGCGGTGTCACCGCTGTGGCCTGTCCGCCCGACACCAAGCCGCCGCTCGACGAGCCGGGCCTGGTCGAGCGCCTGATCCGGCGCAGTGAAGCCCTCGGTCTGGCGCGCGTCTTCCCGATTGGTGCCCTGACCCAGCAACTGGCCGGCGAAAAACTGGCGGAAATGACCAGCCTGTCAAAGGCCGGCTGCATTGCCTTCTCGCAGGCACAGCATCCGATCTTCGACACGCAGGTACTGCTGCGGGCCATGCAATACGCCGCGACTTTTGATTACGCGATCCGGCTTCAGCCGCAGGATCACTACCTGGCGCGTGATGGCGTCGCCCACGATGGCGAAGTGGCTTCCCGGCTCGGTCTCGCCGGCATCCCGGTGTGTGCCGAAACGGTGGCCATTTCCACGGCGCTGCATCTGGCGCGGGCCACGGGAGTCCGTCTGCATCTGGCGCGCCTGTCTTCAGCCGCCGGCGTGGCACTGGTGCGCGCGGCAAAACTCAACGGGCTCAAGGTCAGTTGCGATATCGACATTCACCACCTGCATCTTTCGGACGTGGATATCGGCTATTTCGATAGCCATGCCCGCTTTGATCCGCCGCTGCGCTCGGGCAGCGATCGCGACGCGTTGCGCGCAGCCGCCGCAGAAGGACTGGCCGTGCTCTGTTCGGATCACACGCCGGTTGATGAAGATGGCAAGCAGTTGCCCTTTGCCGAAGCACTGCCCGGCGCCACCGGTCTCGAACTGCTGCTGCCGCTGACCCTGAAATGGGCCGAGCAGGAAAAATTGCCCCTGCTCACGGCTCTGGCCCGGATTACTTGCGACCCGGCCGCCATCCTGGGCATCGACAGTGGTTCGCTCAGTGTGGGCAGCCCGGCCGACCTCTGTATCTTCGATCCGGTCGAGCCGTGGCGCGTCACGCCTGCAGCGCTGCGCAGCCAGGGCAAGAATACGCCGTTCATGGGCTACGAAATGGCCGGTCGCGTACACCTGACTCTGGTCGGCGGCCGCGTCGTTTTCGAGTGTTGACCATCTCGGCTGCATATTGATACGTATTCAGAGGGCATTGATGGCCGGTCACAATTCCTTTCTCGAATCGACTATTCGCTTTGCCCTGAGCGACCCGATGCCGGTTTTGTCGGTCAGCGACAGCATCGAGACCTTGCTCGGGTTCAGCCCGGATTCTTTCCTCGATGGCAGAATCTCACTGAAAGACCGAATCCATCCTGACGATCAGGATATTGCTGATGAATTATTTTCCCGAACCATCCAGCATTCATCGGGTACGTTCAATCTCCGGCTAAGGCAGGCCAATGGCCGAATCCGCTGCGTCAAGGGGGAATACCAGAAAACTTTGGACGACAGCAGTCAGCCCGTGATCCTCGAATTGCTGCTCCAGGATGCGAAGAGCCTCGGCCAGAGGCTCGGCAATCCGCCGATGATGGACAATCTCCGGGCGGTGTTGGAAAACACCGACGACTACATCTACTTCAAGGATCGCAACCATGTGTTCACCGGGGCGAGCCAGACGCTGGTGTCGATCACCGATCCGGCCAGGCATTGGACCGATTTGCTCGGACAGACCGATTACGACGTCTTTCCCGAGGAATTGGCCGATCGTTATTACCGGCTCGAAAAGCAGGTTTTTGAGGGCATCCCGGTGGCTCATGAAGTCCAGGAGATACTGACCACGGACGGCAGGAAGGGCTGGGTCGATAACCGGAAATATCCGATACGCGATGAAAGCGGGGAGATTGTCGGACTGTTCGGCGTAGCCCGCGACGTTACCGAGAAAAAGCGGGCGGAAGATGATCTGCTACAGGAACAGCAGTTTACCAAATCAGTTCTGGATAATCTGCCCGGCATTTTCTACCTGTATGCCTATCCCGAGAACCGCCTGGTGCTCTGGAACAAACGGCACGAATCGCTGCTGGGTTATACGGCCGAAGAAATGGCCGGGCGGCATGTGACCGACTGGCATATTCCGGAAGCCAGAGAAGCGGTGCTGAGCGCCATCGAAACGGCGATGAAAACCGGTCAGAATTCGATCGAAGCCCCGCTGCTGGCAAAAGATGGTCGCCGGGTGGATTTCGCCCTGACCGGCGTCAGATTTGAAGCGCAGGGCCGTTCTTATTTGATGGGCACTGGCGTCAATATTTCCGAGCGTAAAAAAATCGAAGAGGCCTTGCGCCTCAGTGAGGAGCGACATCGCCTGCTGGCCGACAACGCCAGCGATGTGATCTGGACGATGAACCTCGACGGCCGTATCACCTACGTCAGCCCCTCGGTTGAAAAACTGCGGGGATATACCGCTGAGGAAGTGATGAGGCAATCGTTGGCCGAGATCCTGACCCCGGACTCTGTTCCGATTGCAAGCGACGGACTCGGCAAGATCAGCGCGGCGGTAAAGGCCGGCTTGCCCGTTCCCGAGTTTCGCGTCGAACTCGAACAACCGTGCAGGGATGGATCGACCGTCTGGACCGAAGTGACCACGACGGGCATGCGCAATGCGGCCGGTGAGTTCATCGGCATCCTGGGCGTCACCCGCGATATCACCGAGCGCAAGAAGATGGAAGAGCAGGTGCGTCAACTGGCCTTTCATGACCCGCTCACCAGCCTGCCGAACCGGCGTCTGCTCAACGACCGCCTGAGCCAGGCGATGGCCACCAGCAAGCGCAGTGCCTGCCATGGCGCGCTGATGTTCCTTGATCTGGACAACTTCAAGCAACTGAACGATGCACAGGGACATGAGGTTGGCGATTCGCTGTTGATCGAGGTGGCTGCCCGGCTGAAGAACTGCGTGCGCGAGATGGACACCGTAGCGCGTTTCGGCGGCGATGAGTTTGTGGTGATGATCAGTGAACTGACCGCGGATAGAGTCGAATCAATCACCCAGGCCAGCCTCATCGCCGAAAAGATCCGCATTGCCCTGGCGGAACCTTATAGGCTGAAGGTCAAGCACGACGGAGAAGCCGAAACGACAATCAAATATCACTGCACGGCGAGCATCGGCATGACCCTGTTTGTCGGCAATGAAAGCAGCCAGGACGACCTGCTCAAATGGGCGGACATGGCCATGTATCAAGCCAAGGAAGCCGGGCGTGATGCGGTTCGAATGGCCACTGAGTCAGCGCAGCGTGGCTGAGGCAGCGAACAGTTCTCGATGGATTTCGCGCAACTGGTCTGGAATTCGGCCTACAAAAGCGGCAATGACCTGATTGACGATCAGCACCGGGCTCTGTTTTCTACGGCTAACAGACTTCTCGGCGCACTGCTTTCCGGGGAATCGGCGCAGAAAGTAGACGGGCTGATCGAGACACTGCTGCGCGATGTCGCCGAGCATTTCAAGGACGAGGAAGCCGTGTTCATCAGGGCCGGCTTCCCCGAAGCCTTGGAACACGCCGCCATCCATCGCCAACTCGTCGAACGCGCCACCGCCCTGGTCAATCGCTTCCATGCCGGATCGCTGTCCGTCGGCGAACTCTTCCAGTTTCTGGCTATCGATCTGGTTGCCCGGCACCTGCTCGAGGTCGATCGTGAGTTCTTTCCCTATCTGAAGTGATTCCGCCAGCAGACTCGTTCCACTGGTCTGCTGCATTGTGGCATGGGATGGGGCAAGCCTCAGGGAGGTAGGAAAATAAGGTTTGCCGGATTCTTCTGTGGGTGCCGGCATAATCGAAGCAAGCACACAGAATGTATAGTCGGCTCTGATGACGGTTTTCCGGCAGCGTATTTTTCGGGATGGATGTCGCGATACGACCCGAAGCGGATCCTCATGGCGCCGATATCTTTAGGCCAACGATACCTGCGAGAATTAGGAGCAAGCTCAGCAATCGAAAGACGTTAGCCGACTCGCTAAATAAGACGATGCCCATAACTGCGGTCCCGATGGCACCAATGCCAACCCAAACCGCATACGCGGTACCCACCGGGAGTGATTTCATGGCTACACCGAGCAGGCCGACACTAAACATCATGGACAGGGCAGTCCAGACAGTCGGCCACAAACGCGTGAAGCCTTCAGTATATTTGAGTCCAATGGCCCAACCCACTTCAAGCAACCCTGCAATAAAAAGAATCCACCAGTTCATGAGGCACTCCTCGAATAAAGAGGGGCCGTCCCCAAACAAAGTGATGATATGAAGTCGCCCCCATATCATTGCAGCAGCGGAAATGCTAATACAACGCTCGTCCGCTTCTGGCCAGAATTACGCATTTAGCATCTTTGCCTAAAACAATCATTGGCGGAAGAAGCCCAGATTAATCATCACCGGCAAACGAATAGCCCTGCTTGTTGTGCTTTGCCCGGTACATGGCCTTGTCCGCAACATCGAGTAGCTCATCTGAAGTCGTGCCATCTTTCGGGAAGATCGATATTCCAATGCTAGCGTTGATGCTCAGGCTTACGCTAATGTCTCGCACACGAATGTCACACGGCACTTGAACTGCCTTGAGGATTTTTTCGGCAACGATCGCGATGTCGTGCTCGCTCTCGATTTTCATCAAAATGTACAGGAATTCGTCACCGCCATGGCGGCAAACCGTGTCATCGTCCCGCGTCGTTTCCTTGAGTCGCCCAGCGACCATTTGCAAGACGAGATCACCCAAGTCGTGTCCATACGAATCGTTAATCATCTTGAAATTATCGAGGTCCAGGAACATCACGGCAAAGCGATCGCCATTCCGATTGGCCACTGCCAGTCCATGCTCCAGTCGATCATTGAACAGCGCGCGGTTAGGCAAGCCAGTAAGAGGGTCGTGGAGGGACGCATGGCGCGCCTCGTCCGCCTGCCTGGTAACCGTGGCCAATTGAGCATCCAGAATATGCCGCTCCTGGACTTCTTCCGTCAGCGCCTCATTGACTAAGGACAGCGCCTCGGAAGCATCCTGCACCTTGCTCTCGACGGCCTCGCTCTTTTCGAGCGCGTTTTCTACGCCGGGCGAAACATCTCCGTCCTGTAGTTCACGCTTTAGACCGGCATTGACCGACGACAAGTCGTCTGCGCACTCTTCGACGATATCCTTGACGCGCTCGCTTTGACCCAACACATGGGTCAGCGAATTCGCGCTCCGAGGACCTTTCAACAACTGTGTGGTTTGCTTTTTTTTCATCTGTTCGTGGATCCGCCTATTCGGCGCATGCCCATTCTAAGTAAGGGGGATGGGGACTTGCCTCGTCCCTTCGTTTATATGCCGACAGTCCGCTTGAGAGCGCCAGTACGTCGACGGTTATTTGAAGCGGCCGCAACTTAGGGCACACGTTGAAGAATCGGGACCGTATCGCCACCATGCTTCTTCAATTGCTTGGCCGCCTTCTTTTCCTTCGGTGTCAGCAATGAATGCTTCTTTGCTTCCTTGCCCGGTTTCTTGGAATTGGACATCAGCTTTGCTCCTGATTGGATAGTCGATTTTCGGATTAGCGCCGTGATCTGGCTCAACTTGGCTAATACCGGTTCGTAGTTTGTTAACTTTCATCAAAAAAGTCTGTGCGGTGGCCCTCAAAGGACCGGGATTTTCTTCGCCCCTGATCGTTTGCTGGGATTTGCCGTGATTTAGACAGACGCCGACCACTGCTCAGCGCTCGCTCTCGAGTTGCGGTTCAGTCGACCAAAAGACGGAATTGCCGACACGGGGAACAGCAGATCCCGGAGTGGAGCAGCCATCTGAATGGGCAGGTTCGGAAAGACATCGACAGGCAACTCGTGGCCGGCTGCTGTAGTTGCCGAATATCTGCTCTGGCGCATCAGAAATCAGGATGCACACTTTGGAGGCATTACGCCTCTGCCGTACCAGGACAGTCGTCAATTTCAGAACCGCCAAGGCCGCTTTCGAACCGACTTCACGCCCATTGCCAACCCTGATCAGCCAGGGTTGGTTTTAGTCGACCACGCACAGCGGAATCCGGATTCCCTAAAAATCAGGCACTCAGCAGTCGTTGCGCCGAATCAGCGGGTGCGTCAGTCACTTCAAGTACCTTGCGCCGCGAGCTCTGGCCGCTCTTCAGGCTGACCGCCGACTTGGCCAACCCCAGGCGATCGGCAACAAAGCCGATCAGCGCGGCATTGGCCTTGCCGTCGACCGGGGGCGCGGCCAGACGGATCTTCAGGGCATCACCGTGGACTCCGGCCACTTCCGTCCTTTTCGCGCCCGGCTGGATGTGCAGGCTCAGGGTGATGTGCCCTTTTCCTGCGCGCAGCCAGTTCTCGACCATCAAAGGAAAATCAGCAGCAGTTGCGCCAGCAGGATGGCCAGCAAGGGCGAAAGGTCGATGTTGGCCACTGGTGGCACAAAACGCCGGATCGGGCTAAGGAAAGGTCGCGTCAGCTGGGCTACCGGCTGACCCAGCGGCGAATAGGGATTGACCCAGGACAGGATGGCCTGCAGGAACAGCGCGCCGATCAGCAGGTAAATGCTGATGCGCAGGGTGGCCAGCGCGGCCTGCCAGCAAACCAGTGCGAGCAGCCTTTCGATGGGCAACAACTCGCTCACGCCGCGCAGGGCGAGTACGGCCAGCAGCAGGCCAAGCTGCAGCAGATAAGCCGGCAGCAGGGTCGCCAGATCAAGACCGAAGACACTCGGCAGCAGGCGGCGCAAGGGCATGATCAGCCAGTTGGTGAGCTGCACGACAAAAGCGCCGAGCTGGTTGGCGAAGGAAACCCGGAAGGCCTGCATGTAAAAGCGCAGCAACAGGGTCACCGTGAGGAAGCCGGTCAGAGTATCGAGCAGGAACAGCCCCGCCTGTGTCAGCATATCAGTCCTTGCCCAGCAATTCGCCCAATTCGCCGCCGCGCGCGTAGGCCGCCATCACGCCGGCCACGATGCCGTTCTTGACGCCACGTTCGTCCATCGTGCGCAAGGCCGCTTCGGTGGTGCCGCCTTTCGAGGTGACGCGCTCGCGCAGCACATTGGCCGGCTCTTCGGACTGGGCGGCCAGCTTGGCGGCGCCGACGACGGTTTCTATCGCCAGTTGGCGCGCCTGCCTGGGCGAGAAACCGAGTTCCGACGCGGCCTGCTCCAGGGCCTCGATGAACAGGAAGACGTAGGCCGGTCCGCTGCCGGAAATGGCGGTCACCGCGTCAATCTGGGCTTCATTGCTAACCCACACGGTGCTGCCGACGGCTTGCAGGACGCGCTCGGTTCCCAGTCGTTCCGCCTCGGAAACCGTCGGCAGGGCAAACAGCCCGGTGACACCGGAACCGATCAGTGCCGGCGTATTGGGCATGGTGCGCACCAGCTTGCCGTAGCCGCCCAGCCAGCGCGAAAGATCCGCCAGACGCAGGCCGGCCGCGATGCTGATGACCAGTTGCTGCCGGAGATATTTCTGTACCGAAGCGCAGGCCGCGCGCATCTGCTGCGGCTTGACCGCCAGCAACAGGGCATCGCAGGCCAGTGCAGCGGCCTCTGTTTCGGCGTAACAGCGTATCCCGTAATTCTTTTCCAGCCGCGCACGGCATTCCGCACCAATCTCGATGACGGCGATCTCGCCGGCCGGAAAACCATTGTTCAGTAAGCCTCCAATCAGCGCGCTGGCCATGTTGCCGCCGCCCAGGAATGTAATTTTCATGCTCTGCTTCTTTCCCCAAAAATAGCGGTGCCGACACGCACCAGTGTTGAACCTTCGGCAATGGCCGCTTCGAGGTCGTGGGTCATGCCCATCGACAGCGTATCAATCGGCAAGCCCTCTTCCTTCAGCCCTGCAAAAACCTCGCGCAAACGGCGAAACGCCTGCCGCTGCAGACCAGCATCCTCGGTTGGTGCCGGAATGGCCATCAGGCCGCGCAGTTGCAGACGGGGCAGCAAGGCAATCTGCCGGGTCAGCGCCGGCACGTCAGCCAATGCCACACCGCTTTTCGTTTCCTCACCGCTGACATTCACCTGCACGCAGACCTGCAAAGGCGGTAGCGAGTCCGGGCGCTGCTCGGCCAGCCGCTCGGCAATTTTCAGACGGTCGACCGAATGCACCCAGTCGAATGTTTCAGCCACCAGCCGCGTCTTGTTGCTTTGCAGCGGGCCAATGAAATGCCACTCAAGCCCCATCGACGCGAGCTCGGCGACCTTCTCCATGGCTTCCTGCAGATAGTTCTCGCCGAAAGCCCGCTGTCCGGCAACAACTGCTTCACGCACAGCAGACGCCGGCCAGGTTTTGCTGACGGCGAGCAGCGAAATATCCCCAGGCTGACGTCCGGACTTTCGGGCTGCTGCGTGAATACGTGCGAGAACGGCTTGCAGGTTAGCGGAAATTGTAGTCATAATCGAACGTTGCCCGGATATTCGGAAGTATAGCACCGCGCCCTGACCCCCGCTGAGGATGAACCCCGATGGATATCACCGAACTGCTGGCCTTTAGTGTCAAGAACAAGGCATCCGACCTTCACCTGTCTTCGGGTCTGCCGCCGATGATCCGGGTGCATGGCGATGTCCGCCGCATCAACCTGCCGGCCATGGAGCACAAGGACGTGCATTCAATGGTCTATGACATCATGAACGACGGGCAGCGCAAGCACTACGAAGAGAATCTGGAGTGCGATTTCTCTTTCGAAATCCCCAATCTGGCGCGCTTCCGGGTTAATGCCTTCGTCCAGAATCGTGGCGCCGCAGCGGTTTTCCGGACCATTCCTTCCAAGGTGCTGACGCTCGAAGATCTGAATTGCCCGAAAATATTCAAGGATATTGCCGAGTATCCGCGTGGCATCGTGCTGGTTACCGGTCCGACCGGTTCGGGCAAATCGACGACACTGGCGGCGATGGTCAATCATGTCAACGAGAACGATCATGGACACATTCTGACCGTCGAGGATCCGATCGAGTTCGTGCACGAATCCAAGAAGTGCCTGATCAACCAGCGCGAAGTCGGTCCGCACACGCTGTCTTTTGCCAACGCGCTGCGCTCGGCGCTGCGCGAGGACCCTGACGTTATTCTGGTCGGCGAAATGCGCGATCTGGAAACCATTCGCCTGGCGCTTTCCGGTGCCGAAACCGGCCACCTGGTCTTTGGTACCTTGCACACCTCGAGCGCCGCCAAGACGATCGACCGTATCGTTGACGTCTTCCCTGCGGCCGAGAAGGAAATGGTTCGCTCGATGCTTTCCGAATCGCTGCGCGCGGTGATTTCGCAAACGCTGCTCAAGACCAAGGATGGTACGGGGCGAACGGCGGCGCACGAAATCATGATCGGCACGCCGGCGATTCGCAACCTGATCCGTGAAAACAAGGTGGCCCAGATGTATTCTGCCATCCAGACGGGTGCACAACTGGGCATGCAGACCCTGGATCAGAACCTTCTTGAGCTGGTGCCAACAAGGATACTTTCCCGGGAGCGTAGTGCCTGGGGACTGAGAGGAAAATATGGAACGCGATCAGGCTCTAAAATTCATGCACGACATTCTGCGCCTGATGGCGCAGAAAAATGGCTCGGACCTCTTCATCACCGCGAATTTCCCACCGGCCATCAAGGTCGATGGCCGGATCACGCCGGTGTCCAACCAGGTACTGAACCCGCAGCATACGTCCGAGCTGGCGCGTTCGATCATGAACGACCGGCAGGCGGCAGAGTTCGAGACGACCAAGGAATGCAACTTCGCCATTTCGCCTTCGGGGATCGGCCGCTTCCGGGTCAATGCCCTGATCCAGCAGGGGCGGGTAGCGGTTGTCTGCCGGACGATCAACATGTCGATACCGACTCTGGATGAACTCGGCCTGCCGACCGTCCTGAAGGATATTGCCATGACCAAACGCGGACTGGTCATCTTTGTCGGCGGCACGGGAACAGGAAAAACCACCTCGCTGGCGGCGCTGGTCGATCACCGCAACAAGAACAGTCACGGCCACATCATCACCATCGAGGATCCGATCGAATTCATTCACGATCACAAAGGCTGTATCGTCACGCAACGCGAAATCGGCGTCGATACCGATTCCTGGGAAGCCGCACTGAAAAACACGCTGCGTCAGGCCCCCGATGTCATTCTGATGGGCGAAGTCCGCGACCGTGAAACGATGGATCACGCGGTGGCCTTTGCCGAAACCGGCCACCTCTGTCTTGCTACCCTGCATGCCAACAGCACCAATCAGGCCATCGACCGGATCATAAATTTTTTCCCGGAAGATCGCCGTCACCAGTTGCTGATGGATCTCTCGCTCAACCTGCGGGCGATTGTCTCGCAGCGCCTGCTGCCGAAAAAGGACGGCAAGGGCCGGGTGGCGGCGATTGAAATCATGCTCAACTCGCCACTGATCTCGGATCTCATCTTCAAGGGTGAGGTACAGGAGATCAAGGAAATCATGAAAAAGTCGCGCGAACTCGGCATGCAGACCTTCGACCAGGGTCTGTTCGAACATTATGAGGCCGGCCGCATCACCTACGAAGATGCCTTGCGCAATGCCGACTCGCTCAACGACCTGCGCCTGCAGATCAAACTGCACGGCAAGGAGTCGAAGGACCGCGACCTGAATTCGGGTATCGGTCACCTCGAAGTCGTTTAGGGAAATGCTGAAGTATTCTAAATCTGTCATTCCGGCGAAAGCGCCCCGAAGGAAGTACCCTTGGGGTGCCGGAATCCAGAAGAATCAACGAACTGGCCCCCGGGCTCTGCACTTCCTTCGGTCGCTTTCGCCGGGGTGACGAATAAATCGGCCTTTTCTTAGAAATCTCCGACCCGCGCTGATATTCCTTGCGCCATGTGCCGTCACGCTGAAGCCTGCGTGCTGCGGGTAACGCCCCGGATGGCCTGGAATCTTCACGGCGTCGGCCTGACGCTGTGTTTGTGGCGCTTTCTTTCACGCATCAGTCAAACGAGCGTTTGCTACCCGATGATAATTTTTGAAACATCATCTCATTCTGTGCAACGAAAGTTGGTAAAATAGTTAGTTCCGGGGAAGCAGCTTTCTGTTCCGTCACGTCACAACAGGTGACGCCACTGGGCAGTTTCCTGAATCCTCAACGCGGAGAGCATATGATCGAGGCAAGTATTTGCGGCCGATGCGGCCGGGGCGTGAAAGCGGTGGCAATGCCGTCGATTGCCCTGCTTGAGGCAGAGCGCGAAATGCCCAGATCTTCCCAGGTTTTCTTTCAAAGCGGACCGGCGCACCTGTGCGCGTGCGGTTGAATTTCCCATCCATACTTCGGACACGTCATCATGAAAGTTAAGAAAGCGAAATATCCAGGCCTTCCCAGCGTCATTCACGGCAATGGCGCAGTAGCTCATGTCATGAGCAACGTCTGCGGCGGCGTCATCGGCTACCCGATTACCCCGTCTACCGAGATCGCTGAAATCTACGAGGCCTTCCGTTCCGAAGGCGGTGTCAATGTCTGGGGCAAGCACCCGTTTTTCTTCGAACCGGAAGGCGAACATTCGGCACAGAGCGGTGCGCTCGGTGCGCAGTTGACTGGCGGCCAGTTCATTTCTAACGCCTCGTCAAGCCAGGGCATTCTGTACGCCCTCGAATCACATTATGTTACCGTCGGCAAGAAGGTCGGCGGCTTCGTTCTGCAGGTTGCGGCGCGTGTCGTCTCCAAGCACTCGCTCAACGTCATGGCCGGTCACGACGACGTCTATGCCCTGCTCTCCTCGGGCTACACTATCCTGTTCGGCTCCAATCCGCAGGAAGCGGCTGACCTGGCGGCGATCGCCTATCGCGCGTCCTCGCTCTCGCTGATTCCCGTGGCCAATGCCATGGACGGCTTTTCCACCAGTCATATGATGAGCGAAGCGCTGATGCCCGAACCCGAGCTGCTGCGTGAGTACCTCGGTGATCCCGCCGGACGCATCAAGGCACCGACTCTGGCACAGGAAATGTTGTTTGGTTCCAAGGGGCGCGTATTCCAGCTCAATCAGTACCTGTCGCGCCACGAGACCGACCTTGTCGAAGGCAATCTTGCGGCCCTGCAGAAATATCTCGAAGCCAACGCCGCCAAGGTCGAGAAGGACAACGAAGGCGCGCTGGTGGCCAAGACCCTGGGCTGGCTGCCCGAAGAACTGCACGGCCAGTGGAAGCGCCAGTGGATCAATGCCTTTGAAAAAGGCACGCGCCAATTGGTGCCGGCGCAGGTCGACGTCAATAATCCCGGTCTCACCGGCCCGGTCCAGAACCAGCCCGACTTCCAGGCCGGATCGGCCGACCACCGCACGCACTTTGTCAGCGCGGTTCCCGCACTGGTGCGCCAGGCCATGTCCGAGTATTCCGAACTGACTGGCCGCACGTACTCGCCGGTGCATACCTTCATGTGCGACGACGCCGACACCGTCATGGTCGGCCTCGGTTCGGTCACCGACGACGTTGAAGCCGTGGTGACCTACCTGCGCAGCAAGGGCAAGAAAGTCGGCCTGGTCTCGGTCAAGCTGTTGCAACCCTTCCCCGAAGCCGAACTGGTCGAGGCGCTGAAGGGCAAGAAGGCGGTTACCGTGCTCGAACGTTCCGACCAGACCGCACTCACCAGCCTGGTCACCCAGGCGCTGTTCAAGGCGCGCGAAAACGCCGACCAACTGCGCCATGCCGGCATTCCGGCGATCAAGCTGATGCCCAAACTGACCACGGCGATCTTCGGTCTCGGTGGTCACGACCTGCAACCGCGCCACCTGATTGCCGCCTTCAAGAACATGGAAAGCGGCCAGGGCGCGCCGCTGATCTATCTCGGTTCGCAGTTTTTCTCGAAGAACCCGACACCGCGCGTTGCCGAACTGCAGAAACGCCTGAAGGCCGCTTATCCCGAGACCGAACTGATGGCGCTGGAAACCGGCGATAATCCAAGGTTGCTGCCGGATAACGCCTTCCGTGTCCGTTTCCACTCGGTGGGCGGTTACGGCACCATCGCCTCGGGCAAGCTGCTGACCGACATTCTCGCCGGCGTACTCGAAATGCATTCGAAGTCGGCGCCGAAATACGGCTCCGAGAAGAGTGGCGCACCGACCAACTACTACATCACGCTGAGTCCGGAAGCGATCAAGATCACCAACGCCGAACTCGAGGATGTCGAGGTCGTCATCTCCCCGGATCACAAGGTATTCAGCCACACCAATCCGCTGCGTGGCCTGGTCGCCGGCGGTACCTTCATCATGCAATCCTCGAACTCGGCCGAAGAAGTCTGGCAGGAACTGCCGGCGCAGGCGAGAAAGACCATTCGCGAGAAGAAGATCAACTTCTTCATCATCGATGCCTTTGCCGTCGCCAAGAGAAACGCGCCGACGCCGGAACTGGCCACGCGCATGATGGGCATCGCCTTCATTGGCGCCGTGGCTGCACACGTCCCCCAGGTTTCTGCCGGCGCATCAGCCAAGGTGATCCTTGAGAAAATTCAGAAGCAGATTGCCAAGAAATTCGGCAGCAAAGGCGGTGCGGTTGTCGAAGGCAATATGGCGGTAATCCGCGAAGGTGTTGAGGCGGCGTGCAAGGTCGATTACAACACGGCGGGGTTTGCCAAGATCGACGCCAGGCCGGCGCCGATTGCGCTGCGCAATGTTTCACTGTCGGCTTCAATGTGCCAGTCCTCCGGTTCGTCCGGCTGCGGCGGCATGTTCGACCGCGAATATTTCGACGACATGGTGGCCAAGCCTTTCCGTGAGGGCACCATTGCCGAAGCGCCGGTACTGCCGGGTACCGGCCTGTTCATGCCGGCCGGATCAGCGGGTTCGAAGGACAAGGGGGTTTTCCGCCGCACCGTGCCGATCTTCAATCCTGATCTGTGTACCGGTTGCATGGAATGTGCTCTGGTCTGTCCGGATGCGGCCATCCCGAATACCGTGCATGACATCCATGAGCTGCTGCTGACCGGCATCATCAAGCTCGACATCGGCGAAGCCCAGCGCGAAGCCATGCGTGCCCAGGTCTATGCCGTTGCCGACGCAGTGCGCGAGGCGTACCGCCAGAGTAAGGAAGCGCGTGCCTTCCACGAACTCGTGGCCGAAGCCGCCGCGAAGATCCCGACCAAACAGGCAACCCTGCTTGGCAACTTCAGCAAGCTCGTCGATGTGCTGGCGGCCTACCCGGTGGCCAGGACGCGTCCGTTCTTCGACGCCATGGAGAAAGCTACGGCGGGAAGTGGCGGCCTGTTCGGCGTCAATATCGATCCGTGGAAGTGTACCGGCTGCCTTGAGTGTCTCGACGTTTGTGGCCCCGGCGCACTGACTGCACGCGAACAGGACGCCACTGTCCTGAGTGGCCTGCAGGATCGCTTCGAGTTCATGAGCAAGACGCCGAACACCCCGGCGCGCTTTGTTGATGGGGCGATCGAAGCTGGCGGCGAAATCAAGCGCCTGCTGCTCGACCGTGCCAACTACTACTCGACTACCGGTGGTCACGGCGGTTGCCGTGGTTGCGGCGAAGTGACGGCGATCCGTCTGGTGATGGCCACCAGCCACGCCATCAGCGAAAAGCGCCGTCAGGATCACATGGTCGATCTGGAAAGCCTGATCGGCGCCCTCACTGCTAAGCAGGCTTCGCTGTCGAAGAAGGAAAGCGCACGCAACCAGCGTATCGCCGGTCTCATCGCCACGCTGGAAAAACGCCTCTACCTCTACGAAGGCGGCCCGACCGGCAATGGCCCTTCCGGCACCGTGATCGCCAACTCCACGGGTTGCAGCAGCGTCTATGCGTCGACCTTCCCGTTCAACGCCTACAACGATCCGTGGGTCAACAGCCTGTTCCAGGATGCCCAGCCGCTGGCCAAGGGCATCTTCGAAGGCATCTCGGCGCAAACCGTTGCCGACGTGCGCGCCCTGCGCATCGCCCGTCTTGAACTCGACGATGCCTACATTCCCGAGAAACACGATCAGGAACTGCGCATGCTGTCGTGGAGCCAGTTCAGCAAGAATGAACTCGGCCTGCTGCCGACGGTGATGACCATCGGCGGCGACGGCGCCACCTACGATATCGGCTTCGGTGCGCTGTCGCGCATCCTGGCCAGCGATACGCCGATCAAGGTCATGGTACTCAACACCGGCGCCTATTCCAACACCGGTGGTCAGGCCTCGACGTCGAGCTTCATCGGCCAGGATTCCGACCTCGCACGTTTCGGCGCCGCGCACAGCGGCAAGCACGAGGCGCGCAAGGAACTCGGCCTGATTGCGTCCTTCCATTCCAACGTGTTTGTGTGTTCGACCAGCACTGCGCTGCAGAACCACTTCCTCAAGAACACCATGGAATTCCTCACCTACACCGATTCACCGGCGGTTCTCGACGTCTATACGCCCTGCCAGGGCGAGCACGGCATTGCCGACAACATCTCGGCACGCCAGTCGCGTCTGGCTGTCGAAAGCCGCATGAACCCGGTATTCGTACATGACCCGCGGCGTGGCAAGAACCTGCACGACTGGTTCTCGCTCGAAGGCAATCCCGATCCGGAAAAAGTGTGGACGACGACCGCGCTCGAATACCTCGACGACGACGGCAAGCTGCAGCTGAAAAATATGGCGCTGACTCCGGCGCACTTCGCGCTCGGCGAAATCCGCTTCAAGAAGCAGTTCAAGAAGCTTACCGCCGACGCGGCCAACCTCGTTCCAGTCGAGGAATTCATCGACCTGACTGAAGCGCAACGTCTGGGCAAGACGCCTTTCGTCTACTCTACCGACAGCAAGAAGCGTTTGCTCAAGGTGGGCGTTTCCAGCGCCATCGTCGCGCTGGTCGAAGAGCGCCGCAAGTACTGGAACCTGCTGCAGTATCTTGACGGTCAGCACGTCTCCAAGATGAGCACCGAATATCGCGTCGGTCTCGCCGCCCTGCAAGCGCAGGTTGATGCGTCCGTTAAGCAGCGTGACTCCTCGCTCGACGGCTTCGCCCGCGCCATGTCGGAACTCGCGGCATCAAGCAAGGCGCAGGTCGGCAACGGTACCGTGATTCCGATCATGTCGGTCGGTACGTCGGCGGCAGCGCCTGCTGCCGCAGCCAGCGCCCCTGCGGCTAGCGGTGAAGCTCTGGTAACCTACGATGTCGCCGATCAGGTGAAGTGCACCAACTGCAAGACCTGTTATCAGGATCTCTCGGAACTGTTCGAGAAAACCCGGATCGTAGTCAATGGCGAAAGCAGGGAAGTCGGGCAGCTGATACCTGGTGCCCTTGAGCGCGTTACCGTTACACCCGAGCTGAAGGCCCGCATCAAGCGGGTTTCGGCGAATTGCGATGCGGAGATCATTCGATGAGTGCAGAAGCTACACCCTCCAACCAGGACGATCTGTACCGCTACCTGAACGCCAGCACGACGCTGGAGAGTACGCGGTCACAGCTCGAAGCCCTGGAACAGTCCGCTGCGGTCGAGGACTTTCACAACCAGATGGCGCTGCTGCAGCGCCGCTTGTTGAAAGAGCCGCAGGCCTTCCGCGACATGTTCATTGCCGACGGTACCAACGCCATCGTCTGGGAATTCAAGCAGCCCGAACTCAGTCCGGAGTTTGTAAAAACGTTCTGGGATCTGCTGCTGCGCGACGACGATACCAGCAAGGTGCTGATGCGCTTTGTCTGGAACGTGCCGCTCGGGCTCAAGCGCAAGTTCATTCGCGCCATTGACCTTAACCTGTCGGAACGCTACCCGATGTTCAAGGGCCTGTCGGAAGACTGGCCGGCCGACAACTACATTCCGCCGTACATCCGCGACCCGGAAGAGCGTTCAAAAGACTTCGGTCTGGTGAACCAGGGCTACCTCGGCTACATGAACCTCGGCTACAGCGCCCGTGAAGTGGACCTCATCGTCTGGCTCGAAGCGCTGCGCGACAAGCAGTGTGAAGAGCGTCCCTGTGAAGTCGGCGTGCATGTCGCCGGCAAGTTCGAACCGAAGGGCGGTTGCCCGGTCAAGATCCACATTCCGGAAATGCTCAATCTGCTCGGTACCGGCCGCTTTCGCGAAGCCATGGAACTGATCGAGAACTGCAATCCGCTGCCCAATGTCACCGGTCGCGTCTGTCCGCAGGAACTGCAATGCCAGGGCGTTTGCGCGCATACCAAGCAGCCGATCGAAATCGGCCAGATCGAATGGTTTCTGCCGCAGCGCGAGAAGGTGGTCAATCCCGAAGGCCTCGCCGCGCGTTTTGCCGGCTTCCCCGATCCGTGGGCCAAAGCCGAAAAACCGCCGGTGGCGGTCGTCGGTTCCGGCCCGGCCGGACTGATCAACGCCTACCTGCTGGCTGCCGAAGGCTTCCCGGTGACCATCTTCGAAGCCTTCCATGCACTCGGCGGCGTATTACGCTACGGTATTCCCGAGTTCCGTCTGCCCAACGATCTGATCGACGACGTGGTCGGCAAGATCAAGCTGCTCGGTGGCAAGTTCGTGCCCAATTTCGTCGTCGGCAAGACGGCGACCATCCAGGATCTGAAGAATGCCGGTTTCTGGAAGGTCTTCGTCGGAACCGGCGCCGGCCTGCCGCGCTTCATGAACGTTCCCGGCGAGCACCTGATCAACGTCATGTCGGCCAACGAGTTCCTGACCCGCGTCAACCTGATGCAGGGCCTGCGCGAAGATTACGAAACACCGCTGCCCGAAACCCGCGGCAAGGAAGTCATCGTCATCGGCGCCGGCAACACCGCCATGGATTCGGCGCGTACCGCGCGTCGCCTCGGCGGCAACGTCACCATCGTCTATCGCCGCACGCGCGCCGAAATGCCGGTGCGTGTCGAAGAACTGCACCACGCCATCGAGGAAGGCATCCAGCTCAAGTTCCTGCGTGCGCCGTGCGAATTTGTCGGCGACGACAAGACCAATTTTGTCACCCACGCCATGCTCGACGTCATGGACCTCGGCGAACCCGATGCCTCCGGACGTCGCAGTCCGGTGTCCACCGGCCAGATCGAGCCGATGAAGGTCGATCTGGTGATCATGGCCCTCGGCAACACGCCGAACCCGATCATCAAGGATTCCGAGCCGACGCTCAAGTTGACCAAGTGGGGATCGATCGATGTCGGTCAGGGTTCAAAGCAGCAGACCTCGCTGGCCGGCGTTTATTCCGGTGGCGATGCCGCTCGCGGCGGTTCAACCGCCATCCGTGCGGCCGGTGACGGCCAGGCGGCGGCGCGTGAAATCGTCGGTGACATGAACCTGTCGCCCGAAGAAGTCCGCAAGATGGTCGCCAGCGCCGGGCATTACACCCACCTCGGAGCGGCTCCGCAGACCATCCTCGAGAAGATCGAACTGGCCGGTGGCATCGTCGAGTTCATCGTGCATTCGCCGCTGGTCGCCAGCGCCGCGCGTGCCGGTCAGTTCGTGCGTGTGCTCGGCTGGCCGAACGGAGAGCTGATTCCGCTGACGCTGGCCGACTGGGATGCCAAGGCCGGCACCATCTGCCTCGTCATTCAAGGCATGGGCACCAGCAGTATCGAGATGAACCAGATGAAGGTTGGCGAGTCGTTTGCCGGCATTGCCGGACCGCTCGGCTTGCCGAGTGAACTGCATCACTACGATGCCAAGAAGCAGACGGTGGTGTTCACCGCCGGCGGCGTCGGTCTGCCGCCGGTCTATCCGATCATGCGTGAACACCTGCGTCAGGGCAATCACGTCACCTTGATCTCCGGTTTCCGCAGCGCCAACCTGCTTTTCTGGACCAAGGATGACGAACGCGTCGGCAAGCTCAAAGCCGAGTTCGGCGACCAGCTCGACATCATCTACACCAGCAACGACGGCACCTTCGGCGTCAAGGGCTTCGTCACCGGCCCGCTCGAAGAAATGCTGAAGAACGGCAAGAAGAACAAAGGCCGTGAAATCGCCGAAGTGGTGACCATCGGTCCGCCGCTGATGATGCGTGCGGTGAGCGACCTCACCAAGCCCTACGGCGTCAAGACGGTGGCCAGCCTGAACTCGATCATGGTCGACGCCACCGGCATGTGCGGCGCCTGCATGGTGCCGGTGACCATCGACGGCAAGATGGTGCGCAAGCACGCCTGCGTCGACGGTCCGGAACTCGATAGCCATATGATCGACTGGGACAAATTCCTGCCACGCTTCAACCAGTTCAAACCGCAGGAACAGGCGAGCAAGGTCAAGCACGGTCTGACCTGAACGGCAACGGAAACTTCGAGCTAATGACGGGGCGGCCTGACCGCCCCGTTTTTTGTCTGCTATTAGTGTACGGAAATTGTGGCTTGCCACCCATTATTCGGTATCATTGAGTTCGTCCGGGGCTCACCGGGCCGCAGGCGGTGTGTTGCGGGCGGGTGATCCGGGATTGATGAGTGTGCGGGGTAGAACCGCCGGTTTTTCTACACTATTGACAGGAGCGTCACGAGATGAGCATTTCCGAAACGGTCAAGGAAAACTTGGCGTACAGCAAGGAACTGGTGGAATCAGGTATTGAAGGAGCGAAAGAAGCGCGCAAGTCGGTGCTGCAGGCCGAAGAAACAACCGACATGGTGACGGCAGCCGCACAGGAATCGTGGCAGGCCGGGGCAGTCGGCGTGCTGGCAGGGGCCATCTTCGGCGTACTGGCCGATGATCGAAAGCCGCTGCGCGGCGTGATCACCGGGGGGGTTCTTGGCGCGGTGCTGGGCTTTGGCGCCAGCTTCGCCTGGAAAACGCGCCCCTTGACCTCGGCCATGGCGCGCGCGGCCGGCAAGCGCATCGGCACGACCCAAGATAGGCACTGGCTGTCCAAGCACCCGGTGAACTACGGCTGATTGACCCGCACTACCGGCCGGATGGCCGTCGCTTAATCAACACTGCAATTGCAGGATTCACAGCCCTTCGATGCCCCGAGGGCAACGGGGCCTTGGGCTCAAATCCCCCTGGGGGACATGCTCGAGAAGTGCAAAGCGGCCCTCACCCGTCGCTTCGCGCCACCCTCTCCCGGCTTTGCATTCCCTGCGGTCACAGGCGAGGGTTTCTAAGCCCCTCTCTTGCGGGTGAGGGGGTGGGTGAGGACATTTTTTTAGTCTAAATTCCTGACTGTTGAGTAATTGCCAAGGGTTGCCTCACCATGACTGCACCGACCGGCTGGATTTACTGGGCGCTTCTCTCTGCGGTCTTTGCCGCACTGACGGCCATCTTCGCCAAGATCGGCATTCAGGGCATCGACTCCGATCTGGCCACGCTGGTGCGCACGGCGATCATCATCGTCGTGCTTTCGGCCTTTGTCTGGCTGGCCGGCAAGTGGAGCAATCCGTTCGAACTGCCGGCGAAAACCTGGATCTTTCTCGGGCTGTCCGGCCTTGCTACCGGCGCCTCGTGGGTGTGCTACTTCCGTGCACTGCAACTCGGCGAGGCATCCAAGGTGGCACCGATCGACAAGCTGAGCCTGGTACTGGTGGCCGTCTTCGCCTTTGCCTTTCTCGGCGAGCGGCCGTCCGTGCGCGACTGGACGGGCATCGCCATGGTCGCTGGCGGCGTGCTGGTTCTGGCGCTCAAGCGCTAGGCGGCGTTGCCCCCTGGACACGACCAGGACCAGCGCTCGTTGTCGCTGCCGCGCTCGATCAGCGCGTCCAGATGCAGGTCGAGCGGATGCTGTTGGCGCGCTTCGATAAAACGGATCGACAGGGCACGTCCTGTCAGACCGGCCGGCAAGAGGACCGAAGAGGGAAGGCCGCCATTCTCCGCCGGCAGCAGAAATGCCGGATGCCGGGAAATCCTGCTGGTCGGTTTCTCGCGCATTTCGGCAATCAG
Organism: Accumulibacter sp.; assembly: GCA_020049495.1. GTDB lineage: Bacteria > Pseudomonadota > Gammaproteobacteria > Burkholderiales > Rhodocyclaceae > Propionivibrio. The sequence continues at coordinate 7,673 of JAIFKU010000035.1, read as the reverse complement.
GGGTTCCGGCTCTCCGGAAAACAGGCTGGCGGCGATGCACAGGTTGCCGTCACCATCGAGGCCGCGCGAATGCAGGCGGCTGATCGTGGCCAGCGTGTAATGCTCGTTCTGAGGCAGCTTGATGGCCAGCAGTCCTCTGAGCGAGAGGCGCGTTTCGCCGCGTCCGGCTGGGCGCAGCAGATGCAGCAGCCCCGGTTCCAGTTGCATGATCCGCCAGTTTTCGACCTTGCTGTCGGTGTTGCCCTTTTCAACGACTACTTCCGCATCGCGCACGACATGGCCGAAGATGGCGATCTGATCCGCGCTAAGCTTGCTGCCTTGCCCCGAGGAGGTCACCGGGTCGTCTTTCAGGCCACTACCGCCAAGCACCCGATGGATCGTTTCCAGACCGATGGCCACGAGCACGGAGGCCGCTTCTGCCGGCACCTCGGCAACGGGCTGCAGCGGAAACCTCAGACGATCGGAAAGCGTATTCAGCAGGGCCACGCAGGCTTCGGACGACAGTCCGCTGCCCAGCTTGAGACTCTCCGGGAATTCCCCGGCGGCCAGCAGTTCGAGCCGTTGCTGCATCTTGCGCACGACCCCGTTGAGCGACAGCCAGCGCCCGGCGCGTGGCGCCTGCCGCAGATCATGCAGGGGCTTGTCCTGTGACAGATCGAGGGTGATGCAGCACGACTTGGGACGCAAATCAGGCTTGTCCAGCAGCTTGGCCAGTTCGCGCCAGCGCGCGAGCCATTGGCTGGTCGCGGCAAACTGGCCGCGGGTGAGACCGGACGGACACGCCAGATGCAGCAGCAGGGCCATGGCGTACTGACCGCTGACCGTCGATTCGCTGGTCTCGCCGAGCAGGCGATCCTCAACCGGCACCTGCGCGGCGCCGAGCTGTTCGGCTGAGGCCAGTACGGCATGCAGGTGACGCCAGAACTCGCCGGCCGGCTCGGCACCGGCCAGGTAGCCGTTCAATTGCTCCATGCGCAGGCAGGCCAATATACGGTGCGCCACTCTGGCGCTGTCGGCGACGATCGAGGCATCACCCTCAAGACAGGCACGCAGGCAATGCAGGTAGGCCACCGCAGCAGCACGCCAGAGCTTGAGCGCCGAAGTCAGCGCCGCCTGTTCGGCCGGCAGCAGCGGCAGCGGCTTGTATTCATAGCGGCGCTGGCCTTCGCCGCTTACCGCAAACAGGGTCTTGCGCAACACCTCCAGCGTTTTGAAGCGCTCGCGCGGCGCCATCTCATAGCTGTTGAAGGCCTGAATCTGCCTGACCAGCTCGGCCAGCATGGCCGGCGCGTTGGCTTGCGGTTGTCCGGCAAGCCAGCGCGCCGCGCTGTCGGAGTCGAAGAAGGCGGCGCTGTTATCCGCTTGTGTTTTCGGCAGAGTAAACCAGGTCATCGAAGCGTCCCCTTAAGGGTTGAAAGCGCGCACACCGGTCGGCTTGCCACAGCTCCGGGGATCCGGCCCTGATGCCACACGCCCGTCAATCAGGCATTCTTGTCTTCGCAAAGCTCAAGCAGGATGCCATGCGTGGATTTCGGATGCAGGAAAGCGATATCCAGCCCTTCGGCGCCCTTGCGCGGTACCTTGTCGATCAGTTGTACGCCTTTTCCGGCCAGCTCGGCCAAGTTTTCTTCAAGCCCTGTCGCGGCAATCGCCAGATGGTGAATGCCTTCGCCTTTCTTTTCAATGAACTTTCCGATCGGGCCTTCGGGATCGGTTGATTCGAGCAATTCGATCTTGGTTTGTCCGATCTTGAAGAAGGCCGTCTTGACTTTCTGTTCCTTGACTTCCTCGGTGGCATAGCATTTGAGCCCAAGCATTTGTTCCCAGAACGGGATGGCTTCTTCTAGGCTTTTGACGGCAATACCCAAGTGTTCGATGTGCGACAGATTCATTGCAGTTTTCCTTTAAATGATGATGCGACAAAGTTGCGTTGATAAAAAGAAGATTATCCAATAAAAACCCGGTCAATACCTGTTTGCGGTGATCGCTACGTGGCAATGCTTATTGCTCCGGCCCTATGAAGTATGAAACTTCCGTCATACCGGCGAAGGCCGGTATCTAGTGCTGGCATGGATTTACCTCTTGGACCCCGGCATCCCAAGGGCACTTCCTGCTGGGCGCATTCGCCGGGGTGACGACTTCATACATTTGCGGGCCGGATCAATAGTTCTGCCGCCGGCCGGCGCGGAGCAGCATAGCGATGCCGATCAGCACCATTGGCAGCGACAGCCATTGCCCCATGCTGATGACATCCGACAGGCCGAAGATGCCATCATCCGGTGTACGGTAGAACTCGGCAATGAAGCGCAGGCTGCCATAGCCGACGAGGAAGGCCCCGGAGACGGCGCCGCGCGCCCGCGTGCCGCTTGAGTAGAGCCACAGGATGATGAACAGCAGCACACCTTCCAGACCGGCCTGATAGAGCTGCGACGGATGGCGCGGCAGATTGTCGACTTGCGGGAAAATCATCGCCCAGGGCAGGGCCGGGTCGCACACCCGTCCCCACAATTCGCCATTGATGAAGTTGCCGATGCGCCCGGTGGCCAGACCGAGTGGCACCAGCGGCGCGATGAAGTCGGTAATGTCGAGCCAGGTCCGTTGCGTTTTGCGCGCATACAGCGCCATCGCCACCAGCACACCGAGGAAGCCGCCGTGAAAGGACATGCCGCCCTTCCACACAGCCAGGATCTCGAGCGGATGAAAAAGGTACCTGCCCCAGGCGGCCGCCGAGAATGACGCCGAGCACGCCGTAGAAGAGCAAATCGTCGAGTTGCTGCACTGTCCAGCCGGCCTGCGCAAGTTGCGGATGCGTCTCGATGCGTCGTTTGCCGAGCCACCAGAACTGGAAGAAAGCCAGCAGATACATCAGTCCGTACCAGCGGATGGCCAGCGGGCCGAGTGAAATGGCGATGGGGTCGAACTGCGGGTGAATCAGCATGGTGAACTCAGCCTGGAATCGTCATTTCGGCCTGCGCCGGTATGACGTGATGAAAAGGTCGGCGGATTCGCTCTGAGTTGCCGGAGCTCCGATAAGCACAGCGCATCGACCATCGGGAGTGCAGAGCCACCTGCAAGTGAGTGGAATGGGTATCTTTGCATTTTCGCGTTTCCCAAGCGCCTCAGAGCGCCGAGCCGTGGCACTTCTTGTATTTACGCCCGCTGCCGCAAGGACACGGATCGTTGCGGCCAAGTTTTGGCGTGTCGCGAACGATCGTTTGCGGTTTCTCGGCAGGCCATTCGGAAACCTGCCCGTTGATCGAGGGGCTGGCCTTAAAGGCCGGTGCAGGACGGTCGTCGAAACAGGCCCACCACGACATTTCCGTGTCGGCATCGGAAAGGTAGCTGTTGTTGTGCCGGCGCAACTCGGCAAGCTGCTCTTGTGGACTGCGCACGATATGGGTTGCAACCCACTTTTCGTCGGCAATCGATTCGTCCAGAATCCGGTCGGCAAACCACTGGCGAATCGCCGGCAGCATGGCGACCGCGCCAAGATCGGTAGCATTGCTGACGACGCCGTCGATCAATTCAAAGTTGCCCGCCTGAGCGCTCACCGCACCCAGGCGCTGCGCCTCGCGCTCGCCAAGCGCGGCCAGCCAGTCGATCAGTGCGTCGCGGTCGGCATCGCCTTCGAGCGCGCGAATGGTCATCGACGTCAATGCCGCGTTGCGTGACCAGATGCAGGCGTCCGCATCCTCGGCCAGCGCCTGCAGGGGACGCAGATTGCCATCGCAGACCGAGGCCAGCGCGCGGCCGTAGCTTTCGGTGAGGTGGTCACCCAGCAGCTCCTCGATGACGTCCTCCGGCAGATGGCCCAGTTGCACCAGCGGCCGGTAAGCGCGAGTATCCCGCCAACACGCCAGCAAGTGCATGGCGTACAGGTGCAACATGTAGTCGCCGTCCCGCGCCGGATCGGCGACGAGCGCTTCGAGACAGTCGACCAGGAAAGGTGCGACCTCGTCGCGGTGAGCGTTCGCCAGCTCGATGGCGGCGTGTGGATACGGTTTGGAGAGCGATTCCAGTTGCGGCTTCAACTGGGCCCAGAGTTCACTCATCGGCTTTCCTTCTGCGTCATTGTGCTGATGATCTTGATGGTCTCCACGCTGACCGTGCACACGCGGCCGAGCAGGTCGATCACCTTCTCCTTGTAGTCGGCCAGGCGGTAGGTATTGAATTTCTCGCGGATGGTCGGGTCGCGCGGCAGCGTTTCCTTGTACTGGTCGAGCACCCACTCGAGCGCCGAGCGGTTGCCCAGGCGATAGTCCCAGGCCGCAGGCGGGATGCCGGACAGCGTCGTCGCGTCGTCGATGACGATGCGCCCGGCTTCGCGCTCGGCCTTGAGTTTGCTTCTGGGCTTGGCCATTCCGGGCAGGTCGTGGCGCGTCAGCGGCCACGGCGTCACCGATTCGAAGCCAATGTGCAGATCGAGCAGGGTCTTGCCCCGCGCCGACCATTGCGCGAAATCGGCGTAGAGCGGGATGCGCGGCAGTTCGCGCTTGAGGTTGAGCGCGTACTTCTGCCGGTAGGCCGGGTCGTGCAGGACGGCGTAGACGTAGTGGAAGATGGCTTCGCGCGTCAGGCCGGCGCCCTTGCCGTAGCGTTTCTCGAACTGCCTGAGGCCCCAGTCGGTGATGTTGTCGACGCGGTGGCCGTCGGAGTCGTAACGGTAGAGGGGCAGAATCTGAACGCTGGCTCCGGCGCCCATGTAATGCAGGTCGGTTGGTGCAGTCGCGCCGAGAACCGAAAATGGTTTGTCAGTGGCCTCGCCCATTACGGCGATGGCATAATTATGAGCGTCGATTGGAAAGAATTCCGCCTTTGAGCCAGCTTCGTCAATAAATAAAGGAGAGTCGTACAGCCAGCGCTTCACGTAAGGGCGGTAGAGCGCGGGACGGTTATGTGGCTCTGCAAAAAGCTCGGAACGCCCTTGCTCAAAGCGGCGTTTCAGATTGCGTGACCATTTGATGCTTTCGTCAAACTCCTTGGCCGGTTTCTGGCTTACAAAATGCTCGGCAAGGAATCGAGTCTTGGCCGTTAGCGTTTCGTGGCTGTCACCGTAAAGCCATTCGTCCCGATTGGTCGAAATGCCCAGCGAATACAGCTTGAACAGCGCCTTTTCCTTGTTCGGTGTCTTCGCCGCCTTGGTTTCCTTCGAACACAGCGGCAGCAGCTCGTCGAAATCGTTGTCGGCCTGGTTGATCCAGTTGCCTTTGTCATCGGGCGTGAGGTGCGTGAATTCAACCTCGGCGAACGGCGTGTCGCCCAGCCAGCCGAGCTTGTCCGCGGCGCTTTCCAGTTCCGGCCGGCGGGCGTAGTAGATTTTGCACGTGGGCTTGCGCCGCCGGCCCCCGGCCCCGGCCCCTCTCCCGGCGGGCGAGGGTAGCTTCTTCTTGATCCAGAAGCTGATGGCGACGCCGGTCTGGATGCCGAAGACGTTGTGCGTGGTGCCGGAGAGTTTCGGGTTGGCGCGCACGTCGCCGCCGAGGTCGACGATCCAGCACTCGTTGAACTCTTTGGCCATTTCCATGCGGAAACCGTCGAAGGTGCGGCTGTCGATGAAGCTGCGATTGGTGATGTAGGCGATGATGCCGTCGCCGTCGATGCGGTCGGCGGCCCAGCGGAAGAAGCGCGCGTACATGTCGTACATCTTGGTTTTCTGGGCGCGGCTGGCGGCGATCCAGGTGTCCTTGATGCGTTCGTCGATGCCGGCGTAGAGGCGGTTCTTGTTGTTGTCGTTCTCGTTCATCTGGTTGGCGTTGTACGGCGGGTTGCCGAGGATGACCGAGATGCGGCGCTTGTTCTGCTTGTGGATGCGCGCGGTGTTTTCAACCGTGAGGCCGAAGTCGAGGCCCATCTGCTGGTGGCGGTGGGTCTTCTCGAAACCGAGGTTGTCGAGCGTGTCGACGAAGCAGATGTGCGGGAATTCGAGGTATTCACCGGTGAGTTGGGCGTAGGTGAATTCGATGTTCAGGTTGGCGATGTAGTAGGGGAGGATGGCCACTTCGTTGCAGTGGATTTCGTTCTGGTACTTGTGTCTGAGGGCGGCGCGGTTGCCCTTGAGGTGCTCGATCAAATCGCAGACGAAGGTGCCGGTGCCCACCGCCGGGTCGAGGATTTCGACGTGGTTGTCCTGCAGCAGGCGGTCGAAGTGCCGGTGCAGCAGGTGCTCGGCGCCGTGGATCATGAAGCGCACGATTTCGCCAGGGGTGTAGACGACGCCCAGGCGGTCGGCCAGCTTGGGGTTGTAGACCTTGTAGAAGTTCTCGTAGATGGCCTTGAGGAAGCCCTGCTTCTCGTGGTGGTCGGCGATCCCCGCCGCTGCCTGGCGAATGGCGCCGTAATAGGTTTCCAGCCCCTTCAGCGTGTTCTTCTTGGTGGTGCCGGTGAAGAAGGTTTCCTCGATGCGCGTCAGTTCGCGGGCGATGTTGTTTTCGCGGTGGAACTGGGCGTCGTCGAAGATGCGCAGGAAAATGTCTTCGGTGAGGATGTGCTGGATGAGCATCTCGCGCACGTCTTCGGGCGAAATGTCGGCGTTGATGCTGTCGCGGCAGAGCTTGAGGAAGGTTTTCAGGGCGCCGGCAAAGGGCTTGTTGGCTTTCTGCTGCACCTCGATCATGGCGCGCAGCGACTCGATGACCGCCGGCAGGTCGTCCTTGAAGCGCTCGATGGCGCGGCGGAAGTTGCCGATTTCCGGGCGTTCGTAGCTGACGAAGGCGGTGATCAGCCGGTCGAGTGCCACCTCGTCGCGCATGTCGGCGCGCTGCATTTCGCGGTCGTTCTGGATCAGCACGGCGCGCTGGCTGTCTTCGAACAAAATGTTGTCGGTGGGGTAGCCCTTGGCGCGCTTTTTTTCGATTTCCTGATCGAGATCGTCGTATTCGTCCTTGGCTTCCCAGTAGCCGTGCGTCAGGCGCAAGGCGTCCTTGAGCGTGCCGTCGGGGTATACCTTGGCGCCGCTGCGCGTGATGTATTCGATTTCATCGATCAGGCGCAGATCGCGCGGCCGGCAGTAGGCATCGAGCAGGTTGGAGAAGGCCTTGCGCAGGCTGCTTTCGTCGCGCGAACCGCCATAGCTGGCCAGCGTGTTGATTTCGCGGATGTAGTGGGCGACCAGAAGGCGGCTCATGAGCAGGCCAGACAGGAAAGTAAGAGATTCTAGCGCAGAGCTGAGGGCGTGCGCAGGGCGATCGAGCAAATGAACAGGAGAAATGCCTAAGTATTCGTCATCCCCGCGCAGGCGGGGATCCAGAATGTTGATTTAACTGGGTTCCCGCCTTCGCGGGAACGACAGATTTGAATGAATCAATGCTTCTTGAACGTAGAGAACCAGAGGTACAGAAACTGGGCGGAGAAAGGCAAAACCATGAAAATGTATGATTTTCTCTGCGCCATCTCCGCGCCTCTGTGACTCTGCGGTGGATTCTGAGTCTACGTGTTCACACAAACTCAATGGCCCGCTTCTTCGGTAGAATACAGGGCTCGATTGTGATCCTTACTATTCTGGAGACTGGCCATGCCTGACTATCGTTCCCGCACTTCGACCCACGGCCGCAACATGGCCGGCGCACGTTCGCTCTGGCGGGCTACCGGCATGAAGGATGGCGATTTCGGCAAACCGATCATCGCTGTCGTCAACTCCTTCACCCAGTTTGTTCCGGGGCACGTGCACCTCAAGG
>JAIFKU010000041.1 GCA_020049495.1 Accumulibacter sp. | reverse complement strand
TCCAGCGGAACCGCCTTCTGACGCTCGACGCTCATGCCACGCAAAACCAACTCTCGCTCAAGAGCCAACTCATAAGCCGACTCCAGAAGCCCCGGCCCCAGCACGCGATGAACCTCTATCGCTGCACCAATCACTTCACCCGAAAGTGTATTGTTTTCCATCTCTGCGTTCTCTGCGTCTCTGCGCCCTCTGCGTTGAAAGCGGTTAACTCAATTACTCAAACCGCGTATCCAGCCCCTGCTCGGCGAGTTCCGCCGCGCGCAGGATGGCACGGGCCTTGTTCTCGGTCTCCTGCCATTCGGACGCCGGGTCGGAGTCGGCAACGATGCCGGCACCGGCCTGCACGTGCAGCCGGCCGTCCTTGACGACGGCAGTGCGGATGGCGATGGCCAGGTCCATGTCACCATGGAAGCCGAGGTAGCCGACAGCTCCGGCGTAGATGCCGCGCTTGATCGGCTCGAGTTCGTCGATGATCTCCATGGCGCGCACTTTCGGCGCACCGGAGACGGTTCCGGCCGGGAAGGTGGCCTTGAGCACGTCGAGCGCATTGAGGCCGGCCTGCAGCTTGCCTTCGACGTTGGAGACAATATGCATGACGTGGGAGTAACGCTCGATGAGCATGTTCTCGGTCAGCTTGACGCTGCCGATACGTGCCACACGACCGGCGTCGTTACGCCCGAGATCGAGCAGCTGCACGTGCTCGGCGCGCTCCTTTTCGTCGGCCAGGAGTTCGGCGGCGAGCGCCTGGTCCTCGTCGAAGGTGGCGCCGCGCTTGCGCGTGCCGGCGATCGGCCGCACCGTGACGGTATCGCCTTCAAGGCGCACAAGGATCTCCGGCGAGGCGCCAACGACGTGGAAATCCTCGAAGTCGAAGTAGAACATGTAGGGCGACGGGTTGAGCGAGCGCAGCGAACGATAGAGCGCCAGCGGACTGGCGGTGTAGGGCTTGCTCATGCGCTGCGAGAGGACGACCTGCATGATATCGCCGTCGGTGATGTAGCGCTTGGCCCTGAGCACCGCCTGCTTGAAGTGCGCCTCGCCGAACAGCGAGACGGCGGCCTGCGATGGCCGCGGCGACTCGACCGGGATGCTCACCGGATCGCGCAGCCGGGCCAACAGTTCGCGCAGGCGCGCTTGCGCTTTCTGGTAGGCACCAGGTACACCGGGTTCGGCATAGACGACCAGGGTCAGCTTGCCCGAGAGATTGTCGACGACGGCGATTTCCTCGGACAGCAGCAGCACGATGTCGGGCGTGCCGAGTTCGTCGACGACCTTGCCGCTCTTGCGCGTGCGCGACAGTTTCGTTTCGATGTAGCGCACCGTGTCGTAGCCGAAGCAGCCGACCAGACCGCCGCAGAAGCGCGGCAGACCGGCCAGCGGCGCGGCGCGAAAGCGCTTCATGTAGTTGCCGATAAACTCGAGCGGGTTGCTGTCGTCCTCGCGCTCGGCGATGCGGTTGCCGGTCAGCACCAGCACCTGGTTGGCATTGACGACCAGGCGTGTCGGACTGGCCAGGCCGATGATCGAGTAGCGGCCGAAGCGCTCGCCGCCCTGCACCGACTCGAGCAGGTAGGTGTAGGGGCCGTTGGCCAACTTGAGATAGATCGACAGCGGCGTGTCGAGATCGGCGAAGGTCTCGAGCGTCACGGGGATACGGTTATAGCCTTCGGCGGCCAACCGGTTGAAGACCGATTCAGTCATGAATTACTCCACATACAGGTGCTGCACCATGAGACAAGGCACGAGCGAGCGTGCCCGAACGAAGCGAGGCTCTACCGGCAGGGACGCCAGGGCCACGCCTCCGCCCAGAACGCGGGCTGCCGATGCAGTTTGTGGTGAAGTGGTTTCATACCTTGATTTTGCGGTTCCTGATGCGTTGTGCGGCGTATTCGACAGTGGGAACTATAGCATCGCAATCGAGCTCCTGCACGTCGCGGCCTTCGTTGTAACCGTAGGGCAGAAGAAAAACGTGGCAGCCGGCGGCGCGACTGGCGAGAAAATCGTTGATCGAGTCGCCGATGAACAGCGCCTCGGCCGGAGAAACGCCGAGACGGCCACAGGCCCAGATGAGCGCCATCGGGTCGGGCTTGGCTTTGGGCAGGAGGTCACCGCTGACGACCACCTCGAAATAGCCGGCCAGCCCGGTCAGTTCAAGCAGGGGCAGGGTAAACGCCCCGGCCTTGTTGGTGATCACCGCCATCGGCATGGCCTTGGCCTTGAGCATCTCCAGGCCTTCAAGCACGCCGGGATAGCAGTGGACATTGCGGCCGTTTTCCCGGGCATAGTGGCGGCGGAAACTGTCCAGTGCCTCCTGTGGTGGCGGCTCGGCCTCGTCCGCCACGTCGAGCGAAGCGGCCAGCACGCGCTTGACGAGGTTGGGAATGCCGCGCCCGACGTAGCTGCGAATGGCATCCAGAGGCAAATCCGGGAGGCCGAAATCGCGCCGCATGGCGCAGGCCGCCGCATGCAGATCAGGGAGGGTATCGAGCAGGGTGCCGTCGAGATCGAAAAGGACGGCGCTTACAGCCACTGGCTCGGCGACAGAGATGGGCAGCATCAGGCTTTGGCCAGTTCGGCACGCAGGTCGGCGATGATCGAATCGTAGCGATGTGCGTCGCCATCCTGTCCGGCGCCATAGATGGCCGAACCGGCAACGAAGGTATCGGCGCCGGCGCCGGCGATCTCGGCAATGTTGTCGACCTTGACGCCGCCGTCGATCTCGAGGCGGATGCGTCGCCCGCTGGCACGCTCGTAGGCATCGATCCGGGCACGCACCGCACGCAGCTTGGCGAGCGTGGCCGGGATGAAGGCCTGCCCGCCGAAACCCGGATTGACCCCCATCAGGAGAACGAGGTCAAGCTTGTCCATCACATAATCCAGGTAGTCGAGCGGCGTGGCCGGATTGAACACCAGCCCTGACTGGCAGCCGCTGTCGCGGATCAGTGCAAGGCTGCGGTCGACATGTTCCGAAGCCTCGGGATGGAAGCTGATGAGGTTGGCGCCAGCCCTGGCAAAATCATGAATGAGGCGATCAACCGGCCTGGCCATCAGATGCACGTCGATCAAGGCCCGGGTCAGGGGACGGATCGCCTCGCACACCAGCGGCCCGACGGTCAGATTGGGCACGTAATGGTTGTCCATCACGTCGAAGTGGATCCAGTCGGCACCGGATTCGATGACGTTGACGACTTCCTCGCCAAGCCGGGTAAAGTCAGCGGAAAGGATGCTGGGAGCGATGAGGTACATGGCGGCAAGCGGCAAAGTAAAAATAGATTTTACCGCGAAGGCTCAGGAAACAGGTTGATTGCTTTTACCTTCAGAATCCCCGCAAAGGCGCAAAGCTTTTTCCGCGTGCACCAATGGAATTTACGCACCGACTCCTGTGGGTCGGGTTTCAGCCCGACAAGCAAGGGCTGCACGCGTCCTGAAAGGCCGACCCACAAGCCCGTTCAGCCCTCGCGCTCACCTACTCCTGTGGCACATCCGGTTCGTCAATCTGCGCCGGATCGAGGTAGTTCATGGCGTACTGCAGATAGACTTTCTGCTTGACGAAAACATCGTACAGGTCGGGATCAACGTGGCCGTTGTTGCTGAAATTGCCAAGAATACGCAAGGCTTCGGAGATTTTCATAGCGTGCTTGTAGGGCCGGTCGTGCGCGGTCAGCGCTTCGAAAATGTCGGCGATGCCCATGATCCTGGCCTGCACCGACATCTCGTCGCGCTTGAGCCCCTTCGGATAGCCCTTGCCATCCATGCGCTCGTGGTGACCGCCGGCGTATTCGGGAACATGCTTGAGGTGCTTGGGCCAGGGCAGCGATTCAAGCATCTTGATGGTCGCCACGATGTGGTAGTTGATCGTTTCACGCTCGGACTGGGTCAGCGTTCCGGCACGAATGGTCAGGTTTTCGACCTCATTCTCCGTGAGAAAATCGGTTTCAACCCCGGCTTCGCTATTGACCCAGCGATAGTTCTTCGAAATCTGGCGCACATGCTCCTGATCCTCGGGCTTCATCGCTTCACCGCCGATATTGACGCGGCGCAGGAAGGCGCGATCGGCGTCGATGGCGCGCATTTTCTCCTGCCAGTCCTGCTCGGACGACGCGCGATCCGCGCCGGCCATGACGGCGCGCAGCATGGTCAGTTCGGCATCGCGGCGCAGCACTTCAAAGCGCGTATCGATCATCTGGATACGGTCAAAGATCGTTTGCAGCTTGGTCGCCTTGTCGACCACATGCACCGGTGTCGTCACCTTGCCGCAGTCGTGCAGCAGGCCGGCGATCTTCAGTTCGTAGCGATCCCTGTCGTTCATCGAGAAGCTGGCCAGCGACCCCTCGGTGGTCGCAACAGCCGCTTCAGCGAGCATCATCGTCAGCGAGGGAACACGCTGGCAATGGCCGCCGGTGTAGGGTGATTTTTCATCAATGGCCAAGTTGATCAGGGTGATGAAGGCTTCGAACAGGTCTTCCAGTTGCTTGACCAGAAGGCGATTGGTCAGGGCCACGGCGGCCTGCGACGCCAGCGATTCGGCCAGTCGCTGATCGGCATTGGAGAACTCATGCACCGCCCCGCTGTCCGGATCGATGGCATTGATCAGTTGCAGGACTCCGATGATCTCGTTCTCGTGATTCTTCATCGGCACAGTGAGGAAGGACTGCGAACGGTATCCGGTCACCTGGTCGAATTTTCGTGTCCCCGAGAAATCGAAGCCTTCTGCCGTGTAGGCATCGGCGATATTGACCGTCCGTGCATGAATCGCCGAATAGGCGGCAATCAGCGAGTTGTTTTCCTGGCCATCTTCGCGATAAAGCGGCAGATCCTTGAACTTGGCCGAAATCGGTTCGCCGCTGGTCCCGCCATAGGCAATGTTCAGCGAGTCGGTACGCACGATTTCAAAGCGCAAGGATTTCTGGTCTTCGCTGATCCGGTAGAGCGTCCCGCCATCGGCATGGGTAATGGCCTTCGCGGCGAGCAGGATGTTTTCCAGCAGGCGTCCGATTTCACGCTCGCTGGAGAGCGATGCCCCGATCTCGTTGAGTTGCTCGAAACGCTTGAACAGATCACTCATCGTATCCACGGCTCACGCTCCTACTTGATGCAGACCGAACGAACCTGCTTGATGTCGGTAATCCCCGACATGACCTTTTCGATACCGTCCATCTTCAGCGTCCGCATGCCTTCGTTGATCGCCGTGGCAAACAGTTCGGCGACGCGGGCGTGCTCCTGGATCTGTTTCTTCAGCAGGTCGGTGCCGATCAGCAGTTCGTGCAGACCCACCCGCCCCTTGTAACCGCTGCCGCCACAGGCGTCGCAGCCCTTGGTGCGATAGAGGGTGAACTTGCCGTCCTTGGCGTAATGCTTGAGCCATTCGGCATGCACCGCCTCAGCCGCCGCTTTCGGGTCCTTCTTCCAGTTATCGGTATTGGCCAAGTCTTCACAGTACTCCGAAATCAGATGCCTGGTTTCTTCCGGCGTCGGCTGATAGGCTTCCTTGCACGACTTGCACAGACGCTTGGCCAGACGCTGGGCGAGGATACCGAGCAGAGCATCGGCAAAGTTGAACGGGTCCATGCCCATGTCGAGCAGGCGGTTGATCGACTCGGGCGCGCTGTTGGTGTGCAGCGTGGCGAAAACCAGGTGGCCGGTGAGCGAGGCCTCGATACCGATGGAAACGGTTTCCTTGTCACGCATTTCACCGACCATGATGACGTCCGGGTCGGCACGCAGGAAGGCGCGCATCACCGTCGCGAAATCGAGTCCGGACTTCTTGTTGACCTGGACCTGGCGCAAGCCCTTCTGGGTAATTTCGACCGGATCCTCGGCCGTCCAGATCTTGGTTTCCGGCTTGTTGATATAGCTCAGGATCGAATGCAGCGTGGTGGTCTTGCCGGACCCCGTCGGGCCGCAAACGAAGAACAGGCCGTAGGGCTTGCCGACCACCTCTTTCAGGCGCACGAGGTTGCCCGGACTGACGCCCAGGCTATCGAGCGGAATCGGCTCGCCGGCGGCGAGGATGCGCATCACCACATCCTCCATGCCGCCCGCCGTGGGGATCGTCGCCACGCGCAACTCGATGTCCACCGGCCCGAACTTCTTGAACTTGATCTTGCCGTCCTGCGGCCGGCGCTTTTCGGAAATGTCCAGATCACACATGATCTTGATGCGCGCGATCAGCGCATTGCGGTACGAAGCCGGGACCTCGATATACGGCCCGAGCGAACCGTCCTTGCGGAAACGCACCAGGGTCTTTTCCTTGCCCGGACGCGGCTCGATGTGAATATCCGAAGCACCTTGCTGATAGGCCTCGACGATGATCTTGTTGACCAGACGAACCAGTTCGTTATCGGCCGCCGCACTCAACTCGTCGGCACTGCCTCCGGATTCAAGGGATTCTCCGTCATCGAGCCCCGACAGCATGTCCCCGACCGAGCCCATGTCGGACAGCGCGCCGTAGAACTGATCGACGCCCAGCTTGAACTCGGCGTTGGTCGTCACCCGATAGACGATCTTGCTCTTCGGGAAAATATTATTGACGATGCGCGATCCCTTGATGCGCTCCGGATCCATCGAAATAACGATGATCCCCTCCTGGCTTTCCTCGATCGGCAGCCACTGGTTGGCCTCGACATAATCGCGCTTGAGGTTCTTGAGCAGATCCATCGGCTTGAGCCTGTCCTGCCGGAAAGCCTCGTAAGGAACAGCGAAGAATCTGGACAGTGCATTACCGATCGCCGACAGCTTGACCTGGAATTCCTTGATCAGGACTTCTTCGATATCGACGTTCTTGCGCCGCGCCGAGCGCTGCGCCAGGTCGAGCTCATCGGCGGAAATGATGGCATCGGTGACCAGATCATCATACTTCGTGCGCACCACCTGACGCGGCTTCTGGCGCTGGGTCAGGGCCACGGCCAGGGTCTGCGCCAGGCCAAGCACGCCCTCGTCGGCCAGCGCCGGGAACGGCCGGTCCGAACGGTTGTTGATGAGTTGCACCACGCCGAGCAAGTCGTTGTTCTGGGCATCCAGAATGGGCGCCACCAGCATCTGTTTCGAACGATAACCGGTGCGCTTATCGACTTCCTTGAGAAACTGCATGCTCGGGCTGTAGCCCTTCAGCTCCTGTTCATCGTAGACATCCCGGATATTCACCGCCCGGCGCATCGAGGCCACATAGCCGGCCACACTCTGCTCGGAGATCGGCAGCTTGAGATCCTTGAACGAGGTGAGCCCGGTCTTGACCTTGGAAACGATGCTCTGTTTGTCTTCGCTGAGCACGTAAATGGTCAGGCGGTCACTGTTGAACAGGTTGCAAATATCCTGCGACAGCTCGAGCATGATCTCGTCGGTATTGTTGGTTGCATGAATCTTGTTGGTGACAATCTGAAGGTCCTTGAGGAACTTCAAGCGGTTGCCCACATCACCCGTACCGGAATTATCCATATGAGAACTGATCAATCTGTTAGGGAAACACTGAATAAGTCGTCACACCGGCGAAAGCGCCCCGAAGGAAGTACCCTTGGAGTGCCGGTGTCCAGTACCTTGATTTTCCTGGATTCCGGCTTTCGCCGGAATGACAATTCGTCATTTAATCAGCGCATCCTTAGGTTAATTGCGCTCAGAAGCTGTAAAAATTGCCAGAACCCTCTACCACAGAAACACAGATTTATTGCCGGGCAGACCTTTGCCAACGCGGCTCACGACCGCTCGGGCAAGGCGCCGGCATTCAGGCCGCCCTCCAACCAGCAGGCGCGATAACCGCGTTGCGAAAGGAGAAAGGCCGCCGCCGAACTGCGGCGACCGCTTTGACAATAGACGATGTACTCGCGTTCGCGCTCGAGTACGCCGATGGCGTTGCGAATTTCGCTCAAAGGCACGTTCACCGCACCCGTCAGCCGGTCATTGCGATACTCGGACGGATAACGCACATCGAGCCACACCGCACCGGCCGCCACATGCTGCTCGGCTTGCGCACGATCCAGCCGCCGCAGCAGCGGTTCGCGCAAGAGCTCGATGAAATCGTTCTTCCCGAGGCGCAGCAGAACACCGGCTGTTTTCATGCGCACCGTGGCATTGCGCGTGCTTTCGGCGACCAGCGCTTCTTCGCCGAAAGCATCGCCGGCTTTCAGTTCGGCCAGCGCCATATCGACCCCGCCCACCTTGCGTGCCACCGCGCAGCGGCCACTCTCGACAATGTAATAATAATCGCCGGCGTCGCCTTCACGCAGGATGACCTCGCCGGCCTTGGCCTTGACCCGTTCAAAACGCCGGAAAAGCTCGTCAATACTCGCCGTGGGCAGAGGCGAGAGCACGCCACCGACCAGGCTCTGCAGGCGGAAGGCTTGCGACAGCAGGCGCCAGTCGGTTTCTTCCGGGACGCCGGAAGCGCTGTCGGCGCCCGCCGACAACTGATCCCAGGCCATCATGATGTCGAGCATCTCATCGTCTATACGCAGCAATTCGATGTCGGTAATCGCCTTGGCACTGCGCATCAGCGGCGGACGCTTGACCAGCGGCCACAGCGAGGCTTCGCTGCCGCCCACCAGAACACGCGAAGAGCCGTCGTCCAGAGACAGCTTGAGTTCCCCCGACAACAGATAGACTGACTGTCCCTGCACCACACCCCGCAAACGGAAGGGATCGTTTCCCCGCGCGACCGCCTCGCTGCTGCAGTGTCCGGCCAGTTCGCGCAAGCGCATGGCGGACAGCGCACAGATCGGCTCCAGTCGATCGAGAACGTGCGGATCAACGAAGCGGGTGGTCATCGGTAATTGATCAGTCATGATGGTTCAGAAATCAAAAACCTTGTTGTTCTGCAACATCTTGGGATTGAAATCACCGGCACATTCCTCGATCTCGCTCATGATCAACTCGATCTGTCCGGGCTTGAGGTGCGAAATATAGATTTTCGCCGTCCGCTCAAGCCGGGCAAGTTCCTCGCCGAGCATGCTCGGACAGAGATGTTTCGACATGGCGGCCAGACGCTTTTCCTGATTCGAGAACGCCGTTTCGATAATCAGGTAACGCAAATTGGCAATCCTGTTGAGTACCGGCCAGAAGGCGTCGTTGATTGTCGTATCGCCGGTAAACACCAGGCTGCCCGCTCCGGAATCGAGGTGATAGCCAACCGCCGGTACGGTATGTTCGGCGGGAACCGCCGTGATCGTGCGTTCGCCGAGAGCGATTTTTTCGCCGACGCGAATCGCCCTGTACTGCATGACGGCGGCCTGGCGAATCGAAATCTCGCTGAAGTCCGGCCAGATCGCCCAGTTGAAGATGTGATTGCGGAGAATTTCAAGCGTCGCATCGGTGGCATAAACCGTGACCGGTTTGTCGCGCATGTCGGCAATCGAGTCGATCATCAGCGGCAGCGAGGCGATGTGGTCAAGATGCGAATGCGTAATGAACACATGATCAATCATCGCCAGTTCAGCTAGCGAGAGGTCCGCCACACCAGTACCGGCATCAATCAGAATGTCGTGATCGACGAGCATTGAGGTGGTGCGCAGATGACGCCCTCCGATACCACCACTGCAACCGAGAATTCTGACCTTCATGGGCTCTCCGCCGGCAAGGGTCTGCCGATCATCATTTGGTTTCGAACGTTGTTACACCATCCCAGGCATCGCCCGGAGGATTGGCACGGAAATACGCAATGCGTTTCGTGTATAGCGGGTACAGATAGCGATCCGGGCTGATGCGCGCCAGATTGTAGAGCTGCAGCTCGGCCTGATCCCAATCCTGCTGGCGATAGAGCCGCAAGGCCTGATTCCAGAGTTTGAGCTCGTCGTGCGCCGCCTTGTCGAGCTGTGCGGCCACCCCCAGAGGCTCGAAGATGCCCACCGGCTCATCCTTGCCCTTGACACGGACACGATCAAGTTCACGATAGACCAGATCCTTGACCAGCACCCGGGTGGAATCGCTGACGATGATGCCGACGCCGTACTGCTTGGTGATCGACTCCAGCCGCGAGCCGAGATTCACGGCGTCGCCCATGACGGTGTAGGACTTGCGCACCTTTGATCCCATGTCGCCGACCGTCATGGTGCCGGTATTGATGCCGACGCCGATATGCAGTGCCGGCCAGCCGCGTTCCTTGAACGGTTCGTCGAGCTTGCGCAACTCGGCCTGCATCTCCAGTGCGGTGGTCACGGCATGGCGGGCATGATCGGCATCGGCGACCGGCGCGCCCCAGAAGGCCATGATCGCGTCGCCGATATACTTGTCGAGGGTGCCGCGATTCTTCTGCACGACCTGGGTCATCGCGCCCAGGTATTCGTTCATCAGTTGTGTCAGTTCCTTGGGATCTAGCCCCTCCGAAATACTGGTAAACCCGCGCACATCGGAGAACAGCACGGTCAACTCCTCGTTCTTGCCTTCCATGCTGTAACGCTCGGGGTCGCGCGCCATCTCGTCGACCAGTTCGGGCGGCACGTACTGGCCAAAAAGCTCGGTGAACTGGCGCTTGCTGCGCGATTCGACAAAGTAGCCCCAGGACATGTTCAGCGCATAGAGCGCAAGGATGGCCGAAAGAACCGCCGCCATGGGCATTGCCAGACCGGAGGACCAGAGGAAAAAGTTGAGCGCGCTCACTGCGCACAAGGTCCCCAAGGCCAGAAAAGTCGCGCGCAGCGGCGAAAGAACCGGCAGCAGAAAAGCCAGCAGCAAAGTGGCCAGCGAAAGCAGCAGGACATCGGCGCCAAGAACATAAGGCGGCTTCTGCACTATGGACGCATCCAGTATGCCGGCGACCAGATTGGCATGAATCTCCACCCCCGGGTAGGTGCTGCCCACCGGCGTCGCCCGCAGATCCATCAGGCCCGGCGCGGTCGTACCGAGCAGAACGATTTTCCCCTTGAGCTGTTCCAGCTTGAGCCGTCCTTTCAGCGCATCAGCCGCAGAGAAATACCGGAAGCTGCCCTGCGCACCCCGATAGGGGATCAGACTGGCTACATTTTCGTCGACCGGGATGCGCATGGTGCCGCGCGCGGTCGGCAGTTCCAGCCACTCCAGCCCGCTATAGCTCCGGCTCGACAGGGCGCTGGGTTCCGCGTATCCGGGAACAAGCGGCGGCTTGCCGAGCAGGCTGCGCACCATGGCCAGCGAAAGCGATTCGTAGTATTTCCCCTCGTGTTCGACGAGCATCGGAACCCGGCGCGAGACGCCGTCAAAATCGACCATCGGGTTGAAGTGTCCGGCATTGACCGCGCTTTTCTGGAATTCCGGCAGGTTGCCGCCATATCCGCTCCAGGTGGTAAAGGCGATGGTTTTGCCCTTGAAGGTGCCCGACTGAATCACCGGTTCGGGCAGGGAACCGCTGCGGTGCGACTTGTCGATATTGGTAAAGTAGTAGCCGAGTACGACCGGACGGTTACTCAAGGCCTCGGCAAAACGCCGGTCGTAATCCAGCCCGCTGCGCAGCCTCTTGAATGTCGACTGGAATGCCGCGTCGCCCTTGAGATCGCTCTCGGCAATGGCTTCCAGCGACGCCAGGCCGGAACTGCTGTCGGCCTCGGCAAAGACCACGTCGAAGCCAAGAATGCTGACCCCGTAGCTATCGAACAGACGGGTGACCAGTGCCGCCATCTTGTCGCGGCTCCACGGCCAGCGGCCAATCTCGGCCAGACTTTTCTCGTCGATGTCCAGGATGACGATACGTTCATCGACGCCGCCTTTTGTCGTCAGACGAAGACGTGCGTCATAAACGAAGGCATCGAGCGTATTGAGCAGGGGAATCTGGTAAATCCGCGCCGAATGGCCGAGAAAAACCAGGCCCAGCAGCAAGCCGAGCACGATGCGAATAAGGTTTTTCTTCAAGTCACCTCCTGCACGGACGCCAGGCTGCTCATCAGCCCTTCAGGAAAAACTCCATCTTGATGCCCGCGATTTCAATGACATCATGATCCGCCAGTTGGCGTGCCTGCACATCAATTGCCAGACCATTCACCACCGGGAACTGCGCTCCTTCGACATGGGTGATGAAATAGCCGTGCGGCCGCTTGGCGATCACCGCCACCTGTACGCCAGGCTTGCCCAGCGTAGTCAGGGTCTTGGTCAGTTCCAGCTCACGACCGGCATTGGCGCCATTGAGGATCTGTATCGCGCCGACCACAGAAGCGGCGGCGGGCGGCGGCACGAAAGCCGGGGGCGTTATCTGGTTGCCGACGAGGGTATCGTTGAACGCCGCCTTGACCTCCGTCGTGCCCGCAGACGGCTCCGTCGCCGTGGCAGGCGCCGCTTTCGCCGCATTCGGCCGCAAGATCATGGTTTTCTCGAAATCCGCGGCATCGACAACCGGCTGTACCTGTTCGGCAACATACTTGAGCTTGTACTTGCCCAACTCGATGACATCGCCGTTCTTCAGGAAATGCTTCTTGGCCGGCTGCCCATTGACCAGCGTCCCGTTGGTACTGTTCAGATCTTCAAGGAATGAATCGTTGAGGATCGTCACCACGGCGGCATGCTCGCCACTGATCGCCAGATTGTCGATCTGGATATCGTTGGTCGCCTTGCGGCCAATGGTCATCCGCTCCTTGTTCAGCAAGATTTCCTTGAGAACCAGACCGTCCATGCTCAATATCAGCTTAGCCATCGCTTTTCCGTCCTTATTTAAACCATGCCAATAATTTCGACCACCAGCCCCTGGTGGCAGGAAACTCGCACAAAACCTTGATCAGAATTACCGAAACGTTATCACGTCCGCCATTATCGTTGGCCATTTGAATAAGCTGCGTCGCCGCCAGATCCAGATTGGCACCGAGCATCTGCAGGGTAAGCCTGATTTCCTCATCCTCGACCATGTCGTTGAGACCGTCCGAACACAGCAGATAGATATCACCGACCTGCACCGGGTAGTCATGGATCTCGGTTTCGACTTCGGGATCCACCCCCAACGCCCGCGTCACCAAATTCTTGTTCTGCGAGAAGCGCGCCTCCTCGGCAGAAATCATGCCGCTGTCGATCTGCTCCTGCAGCAGGGAGTGGTCGCGCGTAATCACGCCGAATTCTTCACCACGCAAGCGATAAAGCCGCGAGTCGCCAATGTGCGCAACCGTCACCTGATTATCGAAAAACAGGGCGGTGACCAGGGTGGTGCCCATCCCGGCATACTGCGGCTGACTTTCCGCCGTGTTGTAAATGGCCGAGTTGGTGATTTCCACCTTGTCGAGAATGCAGCGATGAGCAAACAATTGTCCGCTCGCCAGATCAACTTCATGCGGCGGCCTGGCGACAAAAGCGGCTTCCAGTTCGCTGGACAGGAACATGGTGGCCATGCCGCTCGCCACTTCACCGGCGTTATACCCGCCCATGCCATCGGCCAGTATCGCGAAGCCCAGATTCGGGTTGGCAAATACCGCATCTTCGTTGTGCCCGCGAATGATTCCCGGATCGGTTCGGACGACGATCTCGAGAGCTTCGCTCAATGATTTGGCCACGTCATCTCCCTATAACTGGATATCAACATCATCGGGGCGCTGCGCCGGCGTCTGATTCATGCAGGCACGCAAATCACGCGCCATCTCGTCACCCGTCTGATAGCGCTGTTCCATGTCCTTGCTCAGGGCACGGTCGATCACTGCGGCCAGGCCATCGGGTACCTGCGGATTGATGCTGCGAATATCCGCTTGCGCCTCGTTGGCGATCTTGAACATCAGTTGGGCCATTGAATCCCCGACAAACGGCAACTGCCCGCAAAGCATCTGATAGAGCGTAACACCCAGAGAGAAAAGATCCGAGCGTCCGTCGATCTTCTTGCCCGACAACTGCTCCGGCGACATGTAGCTGGGCGTGCCGAGGACCATGCCGGTCTTGGTCTTTGACGAATCGGTAATGCGTGCGATACCGAAATCCGTGACCTTGACCTGATCCGATTCGGGCTCGTACATCACGTTGGCCGGCTTCACATCACGATGCACGACGTTGTTGCTATGCGCGTAGGACAAAGCATCGGCCACCCGGGCGAGGATGCTCACCACCTGCGGCAGCGGCAACAGATTATCGGGCTTGGTGTAAGGCACCAGATCCCGGCCCTTGAGAAATTCCATGGCGATGTAGGCCAGATCGTGCTCTTCGCCCGCGTCGTACATGGTGACGATAAACTGGTGATTGAGACGGCCGGCGGTTTCAGCCTCGCGGAAGAAACGTTCCTTGACCTCGACCAGTTCGTCCTCTTCGAACTCCTGCGACAAGGCCATGGTCTTGATCGCCACCACGCGGTTGATCTTCGGGTCGCGCCCCAGATAGACCACGCCCATGGCGCCCTTGCCGAGTTCCTTCTCGATCTGGTAACGGCCAAGCATCGGCTTCTCGACCTGCCCGCCATCGAGCATCAGGGTACTGGCATTGGTACGCCCGCTCGCACCACCGAGCATGACCGTTTCCGACATGGTCTTGGCGCGATTCATGCGCTGTTCGAGATCGCGGAACTTGGGGTTGTAATCGAACATGTAGCGGAACGCCGCTTCGGCTTTGTTGAACTGCCGTTTGCGCTCGAAATCAAGCGCCAGATTGTAGAGATTCTCCATCAGCGCGTCGTCCAGCGGACACTTGCGGAACTTGTCGAAGGCCATGTCGAGCTGACCCTGGCCCTGGAAAGCCAGACCGAGCATGCGGTTCGACTCGGCCGAATCGGCTTCGGATTTCTCCTTACCGCGTTCGGTCATCAGGAAGCGCTTGGTAGTCAGCAGCAGATGTCCGACCACCAGCAGCGCCGCTGAGGCCATCAGTTGAATCCACAGCGCACTGCCGACCATCAGGCCAAAATGGGCGCCAATCAACAACACCAGGATAAGCGCCGTGGCGATGGCGCCGACACCGGCCGAAAGCCGTGGCAGGAGCACGATCAGATACGCTGCAACGAGCAGGAAGGCCAGCATCGAGGCCCACACGCCCCAGCCCGGGGTAACGAAGAAATGTTCCTGCAGGATGCTCGACACGGCATGTGCCAGGGTCAGCACCGGCGCCATTGCCGGTGATACCGGCGTCACCTGTGAGGCCCCGACGCCAGCCGCCGTGGCACCGATCAGCACGATCTTGCCCTGATACTTGCCGGCGGGAATCTTGCCGGTCAGTACGTCATAGAAGGAATCGACCTGGAATGCCGGCTTTCCGTCCCTGTCCTTGTAGAAGAAGGTATTCATCTGCGTGATGGGATCGGTTGGAATGCGCAGATTGCCCAGACGCACTTCCTGACCCAGCGTTACGTGCAGATCGGCAGGGCCGAGATTCAGGCTCCTGGCGGCGATCATCAAGGACAGCGAAGGGTAATATTGGTCGTAATGGCGCAACACCAGAGGCTCGGCACGAATGGCACCATCGACATCGGCAATGGCATTGAGATGGCCGATGCCGGCCGCCCGGGTACCCAGACCATCAATCGGCATCTGCGCCGAAAGGGTCGGCCAGACATCGCCGTTGTTGTCGACCACGTGCGGCAGGTTATTCTTCGTCACGAACTCCGGCAAGGCCTTGTCAGGCCGTCCGCGCGGCTCCCCCAGCACAAACAGCATGGGCAGCAGGACATTGCCCGCCCGCCCCATGCTGTCGGCCAGAATGCGGTCGGTATTGAGCGCCAGCTCGGCTTCCTTGAGCACACCACCCATCTGTTCGACTTCGTTCGCCACGGCCGCCGTCCCCGAAACCTGCCGGTGCAGGTCGAGCAGGCGCGTGACATAGGTATACCCCGGGTCAATCTGCGGCTCGAAGAAAAAGACCGTATTGGCCACCACCTTGGCCTTGCCGTCAGCCAGCATGTCGATCATCTTGGCCTGTCGATCACGCGGCCACGGCCAGCGTCCGAGATTGGCGATCGAGGCATCGTCAATGGCAATGACCGCCACGCGCTCCAGCGGGGTCCGGCTGGAGGCCTGAACGCCAAGGTCGTAGGCCTTGCGCTCCAAGCTACGCATCAAGTCACTGCCGGCCGCCACAACCATGACCAGACTGACCACCAGGCTGAGGAACCAGTCAGTCTTCCAGAATCCAGTCTTGCGCATTTTCACCCCCGCATCCGACCTTGTTATTGCTCACTGCCCCGTCCGATGAAAAATTGGAAAGAGAAACAGTGGTCTATTGCGCATTCTCACAGTTCTGCATGAGATTCGTCAATCGCTGAATAAGGGAAAAGCTAGCCTCCGTAGGGCAGTGTGACTCCCAAACCCTGCTCGCGCGCCAATGCCTCCAGCCGGACAGCGACTGAAATATCCTGAATGGCCATGCCCTGAGACTCGAACAGGGTAATCTCGTCGGCTGATGTACGACCGGCATGCCGTCCGATAATGACCTCCCCAAGTTCCACCAATTGACGCTCGTTCAGACGCCCCTTTTCCAGCAGGGGCAACAGGTCGCCCGCTTCCTTGAGCGCGCTGTCTACGCTATCGACGACAATAGTGCGGCAGACTTTCAGCACATCCTCGCCCAGCTCGCGCCGGATCAGCGAATTGGAACCCGCCGCATTGATGTGTGTGCCCGGCGCCAGCCAGTTGGCCTCAAACAGCGGCGTCGCCGCCGTCGTAACGGTACTGACGATATCACTGCCGCGCACCGTTTCCTCCGGCGACGAAGCCGGTACCACTTCGATTTTCAGACGCTCCGACAGGCGCGTGCAAAACGCGGCCAGGCGCTGCGCATTGCGCGCAAACACCTTGACCCGACGCAAGCGACGCACGGCAGCGATCGCCTCGATATTCCCTTCCGCCTGCCATCCTGCGCCAAAGACGCCCATCACTTCGGCGTCGGGCCGGGCCAGCCAGCGCGTCGCCACGCCCGAAGCGGCCCCGGT
This sequence comes from Accumulibacter sp., assembly GCA_020049495.1. GTDB lineage: Bacteria > Pseudomonadota > Gammaproteobacteria > Burkholderiales > Rhodocyclaceae > Propionivibrio. The sequence goes on along the minus strand of JAIFKU010000041.1, from coordinate 19,296 downwards.
ACGCATCATGCCCAGGCAATCGGCCTCGAGCACGACGCGCAGCGCCCCGGTCGAGGCGCTGAAAACGTGGACCAGAAAGCGCACACCGGAACGGTTGCTGGTGTAGGCCTTGTAGCCGATGGCATCCATCCCGGGCAGCGCGCCCTGCAGGATATGCAGGGCACTCTGGGGCAAACGGGTACGCTGGCGCGGCACATCGACGGCCTGGCCGAGCGCGAGTTCTCGATGCGCCGTTTCCACCGCTTCAATGGCCAGCGGCATGGTCAGCAACTGACGGACATCCGTTTCATTCAGGAACAAAGGCATGCGACCTCCAGAAGTGCATAGCAGCGACCGTTCAAACAAATCGAGCGGGTGAAGCGGGAATTCTACCGGCATTCCATCCCTGACACCGAATTTGAGGCTAACATAACGCCTGTCCAGCCGTCGGCCAATGTACTCTTTCCAGCGCAAATTATGGGTTTGCCATGCACAGAACCTCACTGATCGCCATCCTGCTCGCTGCTTTGCTGCTTCCTGCGCCAGCCCTGGCGGCCAAGTGGGTGAGCCTGGGCAACGCCAAGGATCAGACACGCATCGAAGTCGACCCGGGCAGCCTACATACCCCCAGCGATGGCCGATTGCGCATCTGGCACCGGGAAAGCTACAGCAAACCGAAGATTCCGGATTCCGGTGCGTTTTCCTTCACCCGGCTGACCCTGCTGAGCGAGTTTCAATGCGATAAACGACTGGCCGCTACGCTTCAGCAGAGCTATGCCGCTGCCGACGGCAGCGAGTTGAAGAGCGAGAGCTTTGACAGCCGCGAGGCGAAACCTGTGATCCCCGATTCCAGCCTCGAATCGGTGTTCAGTTACGCCTGCAAACAGCGGGCCAAGCCGGTTGTCGTGCCCCCACCACCACCACCGGTCCAGGAACCGGTTGCAGAGAGCAAGGAAGCGGCGAAAAAATCGAAAAGCGGAAAGAAAGGGCAGGAAGAGCCCGCTACGCCACCCCCGCCACCCCATTGGAGTTACAGCGGCAACACCGGTGCCGACAAATGGGGCAGTCTGGGCAAGGAATTCGCCACCTGCAGCCTGGGACAACGGCAATCGCCGATTGATATCCGGCGCACGGTTCACGCCGACCTGCCGCCCATCCAGTTTGCCTACAAGCCGATCCCGCTTGCTATCGTCGATAACGGTCACAGCATCCGGGTCGACACCCCCGGCGCCGGCAGCATCAAGGTCGAGGGTGAAAGTTACGAGCTACAGCAGTTCCACTTTCACAAGCCCAGCGAGGAAAAGATCAACGGCAAGTCTTACGACATGGTCGTCCATCTGGTGCATCAATCAAAAGACGGGAAACTGGCCGTGGTCGCCGTCCTGATGGAGGGCGGCAAGGAGCAGAGTCTGCTTCGCACGCTGTGGACCCACCTGCCGCTGGAGCAGAACAAGCCGGTTAACCGCCCCGAAGTAAAGATTGACCCCGCACAACTGCTGCCGGCGAAAAGAAATTACTTTACCTTCATGGGTTCGCTGACTACGCCTCCCTGTACCGAGGACGTGCTCTGGCTGGTACTGAAAACGCCGATACCGGTCTCCAAGGAACAACTCGCCGGCTTCGCAACCATCTACAGGAACAATGCTCGGCCGGTACAGGCGGTCAATAACCGGGTGATCAAGGAATCGCGCCAATAGACCGTAATGCTGTTCAGTTAAGTGCAAAACTCATTTACGAACGTCATCCCGGCGAAAGCCGGGATCCAGATCCGGCTTTCGCCGGAATGACGGCAGGGCTCTTAACTGAACGGTATTGGCCAGTAGTCCGTCCTTGTGCAGTGGCGGGACAAGCGCTCATTCCCGCATCAGGATTTTTCTCGCCCGCTCCACCCCCAGGCGCGGGCTGGTCAGGACAGGCTTCTTGATGTCCTTGAGTTCCGGCAGCAGAACCGTCATGCTGCCCTGGGCGAGAACGATGACATCGCATTCCGCTGCCGCCTTGTTCACGGATTGCAGAACCAGGGCGTTGTGCTTCTCGCGGTTCTTTTCCTTCATCAGCACATCGAGCGCGCCGTCAACCAGATATTCAACGATTTCCACCATTTTCCCGGCTTTGGCCGCACTGTTGCGCACCAGGTTGCAACTGGGTTTCATGGTGCTCTGGACGGTGGCGACGACAGCGATTTTTGTTCCGAGCTCGACCGCTTTCTCGGCCATGGCGGTGTCGACCTTGAGTACGGGGACAGCAACCAGTCTGGCGGCGATGTCCGCCGCTTCGCCCACCGAAGAGCACTGGTTGAAGATCAGGTCCGCGCCATTGCTCGCCGCTGCCTGGACATAAGCACACATCCGGCTGATGACTTTTTCATTGATTCCCCCATTCTGCATGACGTCGTGCAGCAAGCTGTCGTCGATCAGGTTATGCACCTTGGCTTCGGGCACCAGTTCGGCGAAAAGGGCGTTCAGTTCCACCTGGGAGACGAGGCTGGTCTGGATGATATAGACCTTTTTCATTTCTTGTCCCCGGTAAACAGGATCAGGCCAATGAACACCAGCGGAATGTCGCCAGTGTTTTCGATGCCATGCTGATTGAGGTCGTCGACCAGGGTCATGTCACCGGCCTTGACGTCAAAGGCCTGATCATTGTTGTGATAGAGGCCGCTGCCCTGGAGGATGTAATAAGCTTCCACGTCGCCTTCATGCCGGTGCAGGCCGACGGAAGCTCCGGGCGGAAGCGTGAGTTCAGCGAACAAGCGGCCCTTGCCGAGCATCTCGTCCGGGTTGAGCAGGTGCTTGACGGTGACGGTGCCCTTGCCGCCGCGCATCTGCTCGTTATGTTGTAAGGTCATGTCGCCACTGTGTCTGTAAAGCATGGGTCTTCCTTGTAGTTTATACGTGGTAAATGCGCTTGCCCGGCAGCCACTTCAGCAGGCGCGACAAGGGAATAATGATAGCAGGTCATGCTCGTGATGGTCCCCTCCATCAACGGCACATGGGCCAAAGATGATTATTATCAACGAACCCTTATCGCACGATACTAAACAGGTGGATAATGCAGGTTTTGTCAAATCAACACAGGAGCAGGCTATGCGAACCATGAAAATCGGAAAATCGGGCATTGAGGCGTCGGTCGTCGGAATCGGTGCCTGGGCCATCGGCGGCGATAGCCAGTGGGGACCCAGCGATGAGTCGGAATCGATTCGGACCATTCACCGCGCGCGCGAACTCGGCGTCACGCTGCTCGATACAGCGCCCGCCTACGGCCTGGGTCACAGCGAGGACGTCGTGGGCAAGGCCCTCGTTGGCCGCCGCAGCGACTATGTACTGTCCACCAAGTGCGGCCTGCGCTGGGATGTCAAGGAAGGATCGCTCATGATGGAACGCGACGGTGTGCGCATCATGCGCAACACCCGTCCGGAACGGCTGGCCGAGGAGATCGAAATGAGCCTGCGCCGGCTCAAGACCGATTACATCGACATCTACATCGTGCATTGGCAGGCACTCCCCGATTTCCCCTGCCCGATCGCCGATACCATGGGTTTCCTGACGGACCTGAAGAAACAGGGCAAGATCCGTGCGATCGGCGCTGCCAACCTCAACCGGGAACAGTTCATCGAGTACACCGCAGTCGGACAACTGGACCTCATCCAGGAAAAATACAGCATGCTGGACAGGGTCGCCGAGGACACGTTCTTCGACTTGTGCGATCAGCACGGGGTTACCTTCCAGGCCTATTCGCCGCTGGAGCGTGGCACGCTGACGGGGAAAATCACGGTCGATACCAAGGTTAATCTAACCACGGCCAAGAGCAAGGTCAAGTGGTTCCAGCCCGAGAACCTGCCGAAAATCGCCGCACTCGCCGAAAAATGGGCGCCGCTGTGCAGGAAGTATGACTGCTCGATGACGCAACTGGTGATCGGCTGGACAGCGGCTCAGGGCAATGGCCACAACGTCAACGCGCTGTGCGGTGCGCGCAAGCTGGACCAGATCGAGGAAAATGCCAAGGGCGGCGACGTCGTTCTTGACGCCGTCGATATCGCGGCAATGCGTCTGGACGCAGAAGCGATTGCCTGAGCGCACCAGCACTCGGGATGCCCGAAAAAACCAAGGCGTCAGGAATGTTGCTATTCCTGACGCCTCGCACTTGACTCCTCGAAAACTACAGCAGACTCTTGAGCAGCTTGGCCATTTCCGACGGGTTACGCGTCACTTTGAATCCGCATTCCTCCATGATGGCCAGCTTGGCGTCGGCCGTATCGGCACCACCGGAAATCAGCGCACCGGCGTGACCCATACGCTTGCCGGCCGGAGCGGTCACCCCGGCGATGAAGCCGACTACCGGTTTCTTCATGTGCGTCTTGCACCACAACGCAGCATCCGCCTCGTCCGGCCCGCCGATCTCGCCGATCATGATGACGGCATCGGTGTCGGGATCGTCGTTGAACAGTTCCATGACATCCCTATGCTTAAGCCCATTGATCGGGTCACCGCCAATCCCCACCGCGGACGATTGCCCCAGCCCGATTTCGGTGAGCTGGGCAACGGATTCGTAGGTCAGCGTGCCGGAGCGCGAGACCACGCCGATGCGCCCCTTGCGGTGAATGTGACCGGGCATGATGCCGATCTTGATTTCATCCGGCGTGATCAACCCCGGACAGTTGGGGCCGAGCAGTAACGTTTCCTTGCCTCCGGCCGCCACCTTCGCCTTCATGCGGCTGCGCACTTCCAACATGTCTCGCACCGGAATGCCTTCGGTGATGCAGATAACCAGATCAAGGTCAGCTTCGACCGCTTCCCAGATCGCGGCGGCAGCCCCCGGCGGCGGTACGTAGATGACCGAGACGGTGGCGCCGGTTTGCGCGGTGGCTTCCCTGACCGTGCCGTAAATCGGGATTTCGAAAATCGACTCGCCGGCTTTCTTGGGATTCACTCCGGCAGCGAAACAATACTTGCCATTAGCGTATTCCTGGCATTTCTCGGTATGAAACTGACCGGTTTTTCCGGTGATGCCCTGGGTGATGACCCTGGTATTCTTGTTGATCAGAATTGACATAGTGGCTCCCTTATTGGACTGCAGCAACAATCTTGGCGGCCGCGTCAGCCATGGTGTCGGCCGAGATAATCGGCAGACCGGATTCCTTCAGCAGTTTCGTGCCCAGTTCCTCGTTGGTGCCTTTCATGCGCACCACCAGTGGAACGTTCAGATGCGTTTCGCGTACCGCGGCAATCACGCCGTTGGCGATGGTGTCGCACTTCATGATGCCGCCGAAGATATTGACCAGAATGCCCTTGACATTGGTGTTTTTGAGCATGATCTTGAAGGCTTCGGTCACCTTCTCTGTCGTCGCGCCGCCACCGACGTCGAGGAAGTTGGCTGGTTCGCCGCCGAACAGCTTGATCACGTCCATGGTCGCCATGGCCAGACCGGCACCATTGACCAGACAGCCGATGTTGCCGTCGAGTGAGATGTAGGCCAGCCCGAATTTCGAGGCTTCGATTTCGTTCGGGTCTTCTTCGTCGAGGTCGCGGAAGGCGAAGATTTCCGGAATGCGGTACAGCGCGTTGTCGTCAAAATTGAACTTGGCATCGAGCGCCTTGATGTCCCCGTTGCCTTCGAGGATCAATGGATTGATCTCGGCCAGCGCGGCGTCGGTTTCCATGTAGCAGGCGTACAGCCCTTTCAGTGCCGTCACGGCCTTGGCCTGCGAAGCGGCCGGAATACCGATGCCGCTGGCCAGCCCGGTTGCCTGCGCATCGCTCAGGCCGTCCGCCGGATCGACAAAGACGGTGATGATCTTCTCCGGCGTGCTGTGCGCCACCTCCTCGATATCCATCCCGCCTTCGGAGGAGGCCATCACGGCCACTTTCTGCGTGCGCCGGTCGGTCAGTACGGCGACGTAATATTCCTTGCGGATATCGGCGCCTTCCTCGATCAGCAGGCGGCGCACCTTCTGGCCCTCCGGCCCGGTCTGATGCGTAACCAGTTGCATGCCGAGAATCTGCTGCGCGTATTGGCGCACCTCGTCCAGCGACTTGGCCACTTTCACGCCGCCGCCCTTGCCGCGTCCGCCCGCATGAATCTGCGCCTTGACCACCCAGACCTTGCCGCCCAGCGCTTGCGCCGCCTTGACGGCGTCATCGACCGACTGACAAAAAAACCCGCGCGGAACAACGACGCCGAATCTTTTGAGAAGTTCTTTTCCCTGATATTCGTGAATTTTCATGCGCCTTCCTTGTTTGAATTGAAGTGACGGACTTTAGGCAGGAACCCTACCCGGGGTTCTGGTCGCGATACCAGCGCGGGAAATAGCGCCGGACCGTTTCCGAATGTGAAACCAGTGCATGGCAACGATCAATCTGATACGGCTTGTGCTCAGGAGCATCGTTATCGAGGGCTTCACCGGTCAGTGTCTGCAAGGCCGCAGTCGGCAGGAACATCAGCAGTTCGCTCAGGTGCGCACAGCCCAGTGAATTGCCGAACATTTCCTTGACTGCCTTGAGAAAGCCGTTGAACAGATTCAAGCCGATAATCCTCGAATAGTCCGGCGTAATGCTGTCGCAATAGCCCATGAAGGGCGCCGACTCGGTACAAACCACCACGTCGACAACGTTCATCCTGCTGTCGATGGTCACCCGCACCCGCATGTCGTGCACGGCGTTCCCGGATTTGAGCAGACCGGTCGACAGGGGGAAATCATGGTCCTTCGTATCGACCAGGTGCGCTTCAATATCCCATAGACCATCCGTCCGCTTGAAACCATCGAGCTTGACGTTGCGCCGGTGAATGCGGTTGCGTTCTGTGCTGGGGGGTGGAAGCGGCATCGTTAATTCCTGAATGACGTGTCAGTATAGTTAGGGTCTGGATACAGTTTATCAATCTAGCACAAAAAACCGACACACCTGCCCAAGCCTTTTCCCGGAGAGCATAGCCAGCACCAGCCGCGACCGAATACCCGGAAGACGCCCGGGAAAGACAGCAACTCCCCGACAACCCGCGCGGCTTGAGCACACAATGCAGTTGATTGCCCTGCTGTTCTTGGCAAAATCGCGCCATGAGTAACGCTGTCTTATTCTCAACTGCGATCTTCATGTCTGTACAGGTCAGCCCGGCCCACTCGACAGCAACGCAGTGCCGCTTTGAGCAGCCCTTTCTGAAAATGTTCAATAAATCGGCAATTACCTGTCAACAGGGATCGCAGCAACAAGATGAAACAACCCTCTGCAGGATATCTTGGCATCTGGCAGTACAATCGGACAGTCATTATCTTTACCCCATGACCGATGAAAACCACTCCGCACCGATATGCCATCCGCCCGGCCCATCCGGCAGCGCACCGTTTTGAGCTGAGTTGTACCGTCGCCGCGCCCGATCCGGCCGGCCAGCGCTTCGCCTTGCCGGCATGGATTCCCGGCAGTTACCTGATCCGCGATTTTGCCCGGCACATCGTCGCCATCCGGGCGCAGGCCGGGGGTAAGCCGGTTCCCTTGACCAAGATCGACAAGCAGACCTGGCAGGCTGCTCCCCTGAAAACCAATGCCCCGCTTAGCGTCGTCTACGAGGTCTATGCCTGGGATCTCTCGGTACGCGGCGCCCATCTCGACGAGACGCACGCCTTCTACAACGGCACCAGCGTCTTCCTGCGCGTGATCGGGCAGGAAGATTCGCCCTGCCGCATCGATATCCAGCCGCCGCCTGGCCGCCCTTGCGAAGACTGGCGTCTGATCACGGCGCTGGCCCCGGCACGCGGCGAAAAAGGCGGCGCCCGACGCCACGGTTTCGGCTTGTACCGCGCCGCAGACTACGACGAACTGATCGACCACCCGGTCGAGATGGGTCACTTCACCCTGGCCCGTTTTGAAGCCTGCGGCGTGCCGCACGAGATAGCCATCACCGGCCATCACGATTGCGATATAGCCCGCCTTTGCGCCGACCTCAAGCGCGTCTGCGAATGGCAGATCCGTTTTTTTGGCGAACCCCCGCCAATAAAGCACTATGTCTTTCTTGTCACCGCCGTCGGCGAAGGCTACGGCGGCCTCGAACACCGCAGTTCGACGGCGCTGCTCTGTTCGCGCCACGACCTTCCGTACCGTGGCATGCCGGGCATGAGCGAGGGCTATCGCAGCTTCCTCGGCCTGTGCAGCCACGAGTACTTCCACCTCTGGAACGTCAAGCGCATCAAACCGGCGGCGTTCATTCCCTACGACCTGAACGGCGAAAACTACACGACACTGCTCTGGGCCTTTGAAGGCATTACTTCTTACTACGACGATTTGGCTCTTCTGCGCAGCGGAGTCATCACGCTCAAGGACTGGCTGGAACTGACGGCCAAGGCCATCAGCACGCTCCGGCGGACTCCCGGTCGCCAACGGCAAACCCTCGCCGAATCGAGCTTCGACGCCTGGAGCAAGTTCTACCGGCCGGACGAGAACACGCCCAATACCGTCGTCAGCTACTACCGCAAGGGAGCGCTGGTCGCGCTCGCCCTCGACCTGACGCTGCGCAGCCGGAGCCGGGGCCAGGTCTCGCTCGATGACCTCATGCACGTGCTCTGGCAACGCTACGGAAAAACCGGCAGCGGAGTCGGTGATGACGATATCCGGCTGATCGCCGAAGAACTCTCCGGGCTCAATCTGCAGCGCTTCTTTGCCGGCGCGATTCACGGCACCGGTGAATTGCCCCTGAAGCAATTGCTGGTCCCCTTCGGCATCACCCTTGAATGGGAACAGGCGAAGCTGCCGTCGCTCGGCGCGAAAATCGCTAGTGAAAGCAAGGAGATCACGCTGGCGACGGTCTTTGACGCTAGCGCGGCGCAGCATGCCGGCCTGTCCTCCGGTGACCTCCTGCTGGCCATCGACGGGCTGCGCGTAACACCAGCGTCACTCGACAAGCAGCTCGCACGTTACCGGGCGGGTGACACGATCAAGGTGCATGCGTTCCGGCGCGACGAGCTGATGGAGTTTCACGTCCGTCTCGATCCGCCTCCCGATGATACGGCCAGGCTGGTCGCCGACAAGCGTATCAACGCATTGCGGCGCGGTTGGCTGGGCGACTGAGCATTATCCCGGCGCCGGACTCCCCTGTACCGTCGCCGACGCCAGCCGGCGCACATGTGCAATGGCCAGCAGTTCGCTCAAAGTGATCCTGGCCTTTCTCAAACCCTTTCCTGCAAGGCAAAATGGAACCCGGCAGCGGTTTAAACGTCTATACTGTACAGATGAACTGTACATAACGGACCTGCCATGAATTACATCAACATCACCGAATTGCGACAGCACCTGCCCAGCTTCATCGACAAGGTGCAAGCCGGCGAAGAGATTGTCGTCACCCAGCGGGGCAAGGCCGTGGCGCGGATTATTCCTGAGTATGCGGAATCACCCGCCGAGGCGGCGATGAAGCGGCTGGATGCATTACGCGGCAGCGTCATCGTCGGCGACGTGATGGCCCCTTTCGTGGGCGAGGAATGGTCGGGCGATGCGGACAATCTGTGATACGCACGCCCTGCTGTTCTGGGCCGATCAGCGCGAACGCCTGAGCGAGCCGGCATTCGCGGCGCTCGAAACAGGTCGGCAGGCTGGCGCGCTGGCCTGTTCAGACATCTGTTTCTGCGAAATGGCCATGCTCTTTCGCAAGCAGCGTCTACGCGTGCCGCCGCCGCATACGCCAGCCAGCTACATGGAAAACATTGTCGCTGCTTTGCAGTTGACGGTACTACCCGTCACCCCGGCCATCGCAGCGCTGGCAGAATCCGGCATCGTGCCGCATGGTGACCCCGGCGACCGGATCATCGCTGCAACGGCGATTCACTACAACGCGCCATTGATTACCGCCGATGGCAAACTGCATGCATTGCCTCAGCTTCATTGCATCTGGTGATTTTCAAGGCGCTACTCCTGCGCAGCGCGTACCGTCTGCCACAATAACCCCCCGAGCAACGCGGCGGCGAGGACCAGACTGGCCAGCGAGGCCACCCAGAAGCCGGCAACGCCCATCGGGTTGGTGATGCGGAAGGCCAGCCACCAGCCGCCGAACAGGCCGATGCCCCAGAAACAGGCGAGGTGCACAAACATCGGCACAAAGGTGATCTTGTAGCCGCGCAGGGCAAAGGCCGCTACGGTCTGCAGCGCATCAAACACCTGATAGATCACCACATAGACGATCAGTGAAAGCGACACCAGACGTACCGCCGGATCGCTCGTATAAGCCATCACCAGCATGTTCTCGCTCAGCCACAGCAGCAGCCCGAGAAGCGCAGCCAGCACGCCGGCCAGCACCAGCCCGGCGCCTGCAGTCACCCTGGCGCGGCACCAGTCGCGTGCGCCGGCGGCCTGCCCGACCTGAGCCATCGTCGCAATGGCCAGCGCCAGCGGCAGCATGTAGCAGAGGGCGGCGAGATTGGCGACAATGCGATGGCCGGCCACGACCGTTGCGCCGAGCTGCGCGACGAAGAGTGCGATCAGCGTGAAGGATGAAATCTCGACAAAGTTGGAAAAGCCCATCGGCAAGCCGAGTCGCACCAGTTCCCACATCGCCGCCGGCCGCGGCCACTGCCAGCCTTGCACCAGACGATAGGGGGCCAGGGCCTGGCCACGCCCCAGGTAGGCCGCACCGGCAAGCAGCGCCAGCCAGCTAATCGCCGTATTCGAAATGCCGCAACCCAGGGCTCCCAGCCCTGCACCGCCGGGCCATCCGGTGACCAGCAACCAGGCCAGGATCGCGTGCACCAGCGTACAGCCCAGAGAAATGATCATCAGCGGACGCGGCTGGCCAAGCGCGTTACAGAAGGCATAGAAGGTCCGGTAGAACAAGGCGGCGGGGATGCCCCAGGCCAGCACGGCGAGGTAGGAACGGGCCTTGGCTTCAACTCCCGGCTCGATGTCCGAGAGCGCCAGCAAAGCGTCCGGATGGTGCAGGAAGACGACCCCCGGCACAGCCAGGATCAGCGCGAGCCAGAAGCATTGCTGCAGCGCGCCGGCGATCTCGGCATCCCGTCCGGCGCCCTTGAGATGGGAAACGGTCGGCGCCACCGCCTGCAGGATGCCGGTCAGGGCAAGAATCACCGCAATGTAAATGCCGCCGCCAACCGCCACCGCGGCCAGATCCTCGGTGCCGTAATGACCGAGCAGCACGGTATCGATCACCATCATGCCCATCGAGGCCAGTTGGGCAATCAGCATGGGGATTGCGTGCCGCAGGATCAGACGGGACTGGCAAAGAAACATGAAATAAGCTCAAGGCAGGACACAAGACCCGGCAGCCTATCCGATTCCCGCCTGCCGTCAAGGCACTTACGGATTCCGCGTGCGCAAATGGAATTTGCGCACCCTACTCCTGATAACTGGTTTTCACCAACGCTCAGGTCTCAGACGAGTCTGATTTTCAGCTCGCCAACGCCATCAATCCCGCCTTCAAGCACATCGCCGCGTACGATTTTCGACACACCGGCGGGGGTTCCGGTAAAGATCAGATCGCCGGGAGCCAGACAGATGTAATTCGACAGCCGGGAAATCACTTCAGCCACCGACCACGTCATCTGCGCAAGATCCCCGCGCTGGCGCAGATCACCGTTGACCTTGAGCCAGATCGCCCCCTTTGCCGGATGAGCACCCCCGGCTACCGGCACCAGGGCACTGATCGGCCCACCCTGATCGCCCCCCTTGCCCATCTCCCACGGCTGCTTCTTTTCCTTGGCCAGCGCCTGCAGATCGCGCCGGGTCAGATCAAATCCGATGGCATAGCCGAACACGCAGTCGAGTGCCTGCCCGGGCGGAATGTTTGCCCCGCCCTTGCCCAGTGCCACGACCAGTTCGACTTCATGATGGAAATTATCGGTCATTGGCGGATAGGCCACATCGCCGCCACCGGGAACCAGCGCATCCGCCGGCTTGCTGAAGAAAAACGGCGGCTCGCGGGTATCGCCGCCCATTTCGGCGATATGCGCGGAATAGTTCTGACCGACACAATAAACGCGACGCACCGGAAAAACGGCCGCAAGCCCGACAACGGGAACAACGACCTGCGCTGCAGGCGGAAAAACATAGTTCATACCAACTCCCAATAAAAACTAGTAGATAGTCATGCTGAATCGCATGTATAAACCGTCATTCCGGCGAAGGCGCCCCGAAGGAAGTACCCTTGGGGTGCCGGAATCCAGTGGTGTACTGCTGGCTCTGCACTTCCTTCGGTCGGATTCCGGGTCAAGCCCGGAATGACGACGCTTTGTATCGATCTGTTTCAACATGACTGACTACTAGACCGGATTATCAATATCGACGAACTCGCACGCTATCCCGAACTGCTGCACCAGATGCGCCGCCACTGCCCTTATGCCACCACGCTCGGTCGCGTGGTGCCCAGCCGCAATATAGGCTACTCCGGATTCGCGCGCCAGATGCACGTTCTGCTCCGATATTTCGCCGCAAAGATAAGCATCAATCCCCAGGGTTACGGCCTGTTCAAAAAGGCTTTGCGCGCCGCCTGAACACCAGGCCACGCGACACACCTGGCGCACAGCATCGCCGATCACTTGGGGCTGGCGCTGCAATTTTTCAGCGACTCCCTGCGTCAGCTCGGCGAGGCTTGCCGGTTTCAGCAGGCGTCCATACCAGCCCATATCCTGCTCGCCGAAACGGCCTTCAACAGTCCAGCCCAGATGACTGGCCAATTGCGCGTTGTTGCCGAATTCGACGTGGCCATCAAGCGGCAGGTGATAGGCGATCAGGTTGATGTCGTGCTTCAACAGCGATTGCAGGCGCGCCTTGCGCACCCCCGTCACACGGCCATCCTCGCCGCGCCAGAACCAGCCATGGTGCACCAGCAGCGCATCGGCCCCGCGCGCAATCGCCGCGTCGATCAGTGCCTGGCTGGCGCTGACCCCGGCGACGATACGCCTGACCTCGTCGCGTCCTTCCACTTGCAGGCCATTTGGGCAATAATCCCGATAGCGCGCCGACTCAAGCAAGTCGTCGAGATAGTGCGTCAATTCTTCACGTTTCATTTTTTGGCTCCGGTTATTCCATGCGCAGACTCTGGCTGATTTTTGCACAAACCGTCACGGTTAGTCTTGCTGTTCTTTTTGTCATCAGCACGCTCAAGCCCGAATGGCTGGGCAAGCAGACCGGCAACGCCCCCAGCATCGTGGCCTTGCAGGAATCTTCAAAAAGCGGAGAAGCGGCTGCCGGCACGGCATCGTACCGCGACGCCGCGCGCAAGGCATTGCCTGCGGTGGTCCATGTCTTCACCTCGCAGAAGATACGCGTGCCGCGTCACCCGCTGATCGACGACCCGCTGTTCCGCCATTTTTTTGGCGAACGCCCGGAAACGGAAGGCCAGCGCAAATCGGGACTGGGCTCCGGCGTCATTGTCAGCTCAAGTGGTTACATTCTCACCAACTTCCATGTCGTCGACGGTGCCGACCAGATCGAAGTTGCCCTCAACGACGGACGCAATCACAAGGCGCATCTGGTCGGCGGCGACCCCGAGTCCGACCTCGCCGTGCTGCGCATCGACCCTGAAAAGGCCACAGAACAAAAGTTGCCGGCGATCACCCTCGGCCAGATGGATAACGTCATCGTCGGCGACGTCGTTCTGGCCATCGGCAATCCCTTCGGCGTCGGCCAGACGGTAACCATGGGCATCGTCTCGGCGCTGGGTCGTTCGCATCTGGGCATCAATACCTTCGAGAACTTTATCCAGACCGACGCCGCCATCAATCCCGGCAACTCGGGCGGCGCACTGATCGACAGCCGGGGCAATCTGGTCGGCATCAACACGGCGATTTACTCGCGCTCCGGAGGTTCGCTCGGTATCGGCTTTGCCATTCCGATCTCGACGGCCAAGAATGTCATGGAGCAGATCATCCAGACCGGTACGGTCACGCGCGGCTGGATCGGTGTCGAAGCCCAGGAAATCACCCGGGATCTCGCCGAATCCTTTGGCTTGCCGGACGCCGAAGGCGCACTGATCGCCGGTGTGCAGCGCGGCAGCCCGGCTGACGTGGGCGGCATAAAACCGGGGGACATCCTGCACGGGAAATCGGTCAAGGACCCGCAAGTCATGCTCGACCTGATCGCCAGCCAGAAACCCGGAGAAACGATTCAGTTCAAGCTGCGCCGACAGAAAACCTTGTTCGACGCCCCGGTGCGCATCGGCAAACGACCGCCGATTCGTCGCGAACGTGAATGATTAATCGGCGATGTGCATTTCAGGATTGGATCAGGCAATTTCGGGATTCGATCCGTCCGGATATGCCATCAAGACTGAGCTTGCAATCCGCCGCTTGTTCGCAACCTTCTTGATACTGTAAGGTGCCGTTAAGTTTCCGTCGGCCACCTACCCACATCTGTCCATCAAGGCTTTGAAAAGCTGCCATTGCGTGCAAACCAAGGCAACTCGGAAGCGGTCACTCGTAATGCCATTAGCATCTAGAACCCGCTATTACTAAACGGCATGACAAGCTTTTTCACCAGATTGATCAGGTCATCTCGCACGCGGGCCAGGTGTTCTCGCATCTGCCTTTCAGCTTTTTCAGCATCGCCGGAGAGTACGCTGCGGGTAAAGGCTTCATGTTCAACAATGGATGTTGTTGTACGGCCTTGCAGCGCGACATACCCCAGTCGCAAACGATGCCACTGATCATTCAAATTCTTGATGACCTGTTCGGCACGCTCGTTATTCGCCATCAAGAATAAGGTGTTATGGAGATGGATGTCCGCCTGAAGCCAGGTATCGGAGTCATTGGCTTCGACGCTGACTTTCATGTCCGCTAGCGCGTCGGCGAGATCCTTGCGCAGACCTGCGTCGGAGCATGCGGCGGCCTTGCCGATGAGCATTCCTTCAATGGTGATCTTGAGTTCAAATATTTCGTGAATGTCTTCGAGGTCGAGCATATAAACGCGCCAACCCTTGCGCGCCTCATTGACCAGCAGGCCTTCTTTCTCCAGACGCTGAAACGCTTCGCGCACCGGCGTACGGCTGATTTTCAGTTGTTCGGTAATCTGCGCGTCGGTAATGAATTCGCCAGGCTTGAAACCAAGATTGATGATTTGCTCGCGCACATAGTCGTACGCCTGCTGCTGGTAAGTGGCGAGTTCATTACCCATAGTCGGATCTCCGAAACCTGTGTTCAGTGTCAATGATAGCATGCCTTTAAAAAAATAATTCGGTTTTAAGTATTCTAATAAGTTGACTTTCAATATATTGAGAATAATAATTATGAATACTCAAATGAAGTCAGGCAAATAATTGCAGCGCTTAGCGAGGATCTTTATGCATCTACTACCTGAAAAGTTATGCGAACTGGACGAAATGGCTTACCAGATTCGCCGTCTCAGCCTTGAAATGATCACCTACGGGAAGTGGGGACACATCGGCGGGGCGTTTTCAATGGCCGAGTTTCTCTCCGTTCTCTACTTCCAGGTGATGTCGGTGAAACCGGACAAGCCGCAATGGGATGATAGAGACCGCCTGGTGCTGTCAAAAGCGCATGGATCACCGGCCTTGTATGCCGTCCTCGCGCTGCGCGGCTTCTACCCGATCGAACAGGTCTACAGCTATTGCGAACTCGGCGGCTTTGAGGGGCACACCGACATGGCGCGCACCCCAGGACTGGAGTCCTCAGGTGGCCCGCTCGGGATGGGGCTGTCAGTCGCTGTCGGCATGGCCCTGGCCATGCGTTTCAAGGAAAACGCCCGCGGACGTGTCTTTTGCATCCTTGGCGACGGCGAGAGCAACGAGGGCAATGTCTGGGAAGCGGCGATGTCAGCCGCCCACTACCACCTCGATAACCTGATCGCAATCGTCGATTACAACAAGGTCATGGCCAAAGGCTTTGTCTGGGACGAAATGGCGATCGAACCCTTTGCCGACAAATGGCGCGCCTTCGGTTGGGACGTCATCGAAGTTGACGGGCATGACATTCCGGCGCTTGTCGACGCCTTTCACCGTGCCCGCTGGGTAATGCCGCGTGGCAAACCGATCGTGGTCATCGCACACACGGTCAAGGGCAAGGGCGTCGAAATGGCCGAATTCAATTACAAGTGGCATACACACGCCCCCGACGCGGCAACGGCAGATGCCATGCTCAGGGAACTGGCGCGCAACTACCAGCGTCCCGAGCTGGGATACAGCAAGTTCGGCGCAGAGGAAGTCAAGGAGGAATTTTATGGTGGTGAATAATGTGAGCGGCGACGTGAGCGGTGCTGCGGTCGAGATGCGCGACGCCTTCGGCGCGACGCTCGTCGAATTGGGGCGGCAATATCCGCAGATGATCACACTCGACGCGGACCTGCATACGTCGTCGAAAGCGACGATGTTCAAGAGAGCCTATCCTGACCGCTTTGTCCAGGTCGGTATAGCCGAGCAGAATCTGTTCGGGATTTCCGCCGGATTGGCGCTGAGCGGCTTCATGCCTTTCCCCTCGACATTCGCCGTTTTCGCGACGCGGCGTGCGCTCGACCAGATCGCGATTTCAATTTGTTTCCCCAACCTCAACGTGAAAATCCCGGGCTCCTACGTCGGCTTGCCAACCAGTCGTGCCGGCGCTTCGCACAATTGCATCGAGGACATCGCCGTAATGCGTGCGCTGCCCAACATGCGCGTTGCCGATCCGGCTGATGGCGCTGATCTGCGCGCAATCATGCGCGCTGCCGCGGCGGTCCAGGGCCCGGTCTATTTCCGCATCGCACGCATGGCGATGCCGCCGATCTTCGGTGCCGATCACACGTTTGAATGGGGTAAGGGCGTGCTTCTGCGCGAAGGCCGTGATGTGACCCTGTTCGGTACCGGCATCATGACCACCTTCTGCCTCAAGGCGGCCGATCTGCTGGCCAGCGACGGAGTCTCGGCGGAGGTCGTGCACCTCGGGTCGATCAAACCGATCGACCGGGAGTTGATCGCTGCCAGTGCCGCCCGCACCGGCTGTGCGGTCACCGCCGAGAATGCGACGATCAATGGTGGCTTCGGTGCGGCAGTGCTCGAAGTCCTCGGTGAAGAATGTCCGGTTCCGCTGCAGCGCATCGGTGTACGCGATCGCTGGGTCGATAGTGGTGGCATCAAGGAACTGTTCACCCATCACGGCATGCAACCCGAAGACATTGCGGTGGCAGCGAAGATCGCGATGCAGGACAAGCGCAGGAGAAAGCAATGAGCCTTCCGTACGCGCCGATTGACTGGTTTTCCGACACGCTGCGCCTGACTGGCGTCGCCCATACCGATCCTGAAACAGAGGGCAAGCCGGCGTTTATCGGCAAGCGCCTCGGTCTCCTGAATGGTTCGTCGTGGATTACACCGTGGGCGAATTACTTCGGCCGCCGGTTCGTTCCCGGCGCGCATCTGATCAACGTCGGAAACGAAGCCGTGCAGATCAACTTCATGGAAGCCCATCAGCGCGGGCTGCCGACGCCGCCGCAATCGAACATCGATGCCTTCGTCCGCTATGCCCGTGACCTCGCTGAACTCGGACATGTGCACGCAATTCTCATTACTTGTTCGACGATGAACCGTTCCTTTCCAGCGGTCGTCGAAGCCATGCAGCCTTACGCCATTCCAGTCATCCAGATCGACAGGCCGATGATGGAAAGTGCGGTCAGGCACGGCGGAACAACACTGGTGATCGCCACCCATGGCCCGACGGTAGCGAGCACGCAATCCCTGCTGCGCGAAACAGCCGACGAACTGAAAACAACAATCGCTTTCGCCGGCGATACCGTCGAAGCGGCCTGGTACCGACTGGCCGAGGGCAATGTGCAGGGGCACAACGAAATACTCGCGAAGACGATACGCGAACGCCAGAAAAGCGAAAAAATCGACTCAGTCGTACTCGCCCAGCTTTCGATGACGGTTTTCCTGTTGACTTACCCCGACCCACTGCGGGAATTTGGCATTCCGGTATTCAGCAGCGGGCAGTGCGGTTTCGAACGGGTTGCCGAGGTCTTCAATAATGGCTGAACTCGTTTTCAAGAATCTCGTCAAGCAATACGGGACGAACACCGTCGTTCAGGACTTCAACCTGACCATACACGACAAGGAATTCATCGTCCTGGTGGGACCCTCGGGTTGCGGCAAGACAACCACTCTGCGCATGGTCGCCGGACTTGAGGAGATTACCGCCGGCGAAATGTATATCAACGGTCGCCTGGTCAATGACGTCGAATCGAAGGACAGAGACATCGCCATGGTGTTTCAGAGCTACGCGCTCTATCCGCACATGTCGGTTTTCGAGAACATGGCTTTCGGACTCGAGCTGCGCAAGTTTCCCAAGCCCGAGATCGAGCGCCGGGTAAGCGAAGCTGCGGAAATTCTCTGCATCGATCATCTGCTTCAGCGTAAGCCCAAGGAATTGTCGGGCGGCCAGCGCCAACGCGTTGCGCTCGGACGGGCCATCGTCCGCGAACCTCAGGTCTTCCTGATGGACGAACCGCTGTCGAATCTCGATGCCAACCTGCGCGTGCAGATGCGCGCCGAGATCGCCAAGCTGCGCCATCGCCTGCAAGCGACCGTCGTCTATGTGACACACGACCAGACCGAAGCGATGACCATGGGCGACCGCATCGTCGTCATGAAGGACGGCTACATTCAGCAGGTCGACACGCCGATGAAGCTCTACAACGAACCGGCCAATCTCTTCGTCGCCAAATTCATCGGTTCGCCGGCGATGAATTTCATCACCGTTCGCCTGCTCGACGAAGCGGGCGGGCTGCGCCTGTCGGCGCCGGGCGTCGTGTTGCCGGTCCCGACCGCACACCGGGCGCGCTTGCTGCCCTACGTGGGCAAGGACGTGATCATCGGCATACGCCCCGATGCCATTCACGACGAAGCCGGCTTCCTCGCTGCGCACCGCGAATGGTGCGTCGATGTGCGTATCGACGTCGTCGAACCGATGGGATCGGAAAGCTATATCTATTTCAGCCTGAACGGTGAAAACATCGTCGCGCGTGTGCCGCCGGCAAGTTTGGCACGGGTGATGACAGCGCACTGCCTGACCTTCGACATGGGCAAGGCACATTACTTTGATCCGGAGACGCAACAGACAATCGCGGGTGCGGTTTGATGCGTCCCGCCGAGCACAGTGTTTTAACGACGAGACAGTCCGCAGTGTTTCGGTAGCAACAGCAATTCTGTGGACACCGGCAAGCGATTTCCGGACAAGGACTACCCGGGAAAATTCGGAGCGGTGGTGGGTTAGTGAGTAATGGAGTGAGGGCATTAGTGGGCGAGGCAATTAATGCCGCGCAGCTTGATCAACGAAACTTCGGAGGCATTTGAAAATGGACAAGAGAAAAGGATTGTTTGGACGACTCGGAGCGAGCCTGGCGCTGGCGG
>JAIFKU010000160.1 GCA_020049495.1 Accumulibacter sp. | reverse complement strand
CGGAACGTGGACAGTGTAGTCGCGATCATGATCGCCCACGCGGATCGTGAAGTTGTGATCGCCGGAACTCGCAGGCTTTGCTTGTGTGGTAGCAGCCAGACCCGTGCCCGCGCTCATGCACCCGAGCAGAATCACAATCCCCCACAGAAGACCCATTGTGGTATTTGAGCGTTTCTGCACGGCATGCATCTTCTGTCTCATGCTGCACAGCGTGAAGTTGACACCAAATGTGCCTGACTTCATGGGATTGAGATTCACGGACACACCATTCTCCCTTGGAGAAACGAAATTTCCTCATCCCCAACACTTCTCGTTCAATGCGGCCATCAAAATTGGGGCACCAGAGGCAGAAATATGGGCAGACCGGCCATTGAGCATGCCTATGTTATCAGGCAGATCCCAGTCTCGAAGGGTCATCGATCCACGCAACCCTTGAAAACAACCGGCAACGGCTGTTTCAGACTTATTCTGTTGAAAAACTCCGTTTTTTCGAGGCAGGAAATTTAAGCCAAATGTCATTGATTTGAGAAAACCATTTGTAATTCCCATTAAAGGTCATTTTGGCGCTCTGCAACGAACGATCAGGAAACCGCCAGCCCCGGCATCGTCCTTGGAAAGAAAACGCCTCTAAGACGCTCAAATTCTCTTCTTCTCCTTGAAATAAATGGCATCAATAATGACGAATCCAATCTACCCTATCGACCCGTTGCAGACGGGCAACTTTCCACATAGCAGCCGTTCCGCCAAACTCCATTTGTGCGAAGTGAAATGCTACAAAGCGGCCCTCGGCGACTGCACCTAACCGGCCATCATCACCGAGCTTCCGCGAGCGCAAGCGGCGTCCGTAAAATGACCAGAATGAGCATTAAAAAAGAATTTTGCGCGATGTTTGCATTTACCGTCGCCGCTCACTATACTGATCGCGTTGTAACGGCGTACCAACTACTTGAGGAGGAATGTCATGAAAATCGCCTTGACCCCAATAGCCGGACTGATTCTCGACTCAGCGCTCTTCACCAGCTTCGCTGTTCAGGCTGCCCCGATCGAATGGAAGTTCTATACATACTTTGCGGCGAACGACAAGCCGACTGAACTGCACAAGGCTTTCGCAGACGACGTCTCGAAGGCTAGCCAAGGGCGTCTCAAGATCAAAGTCTTTTCGTCGGGCGAACTGCCCTACAAGGCCTCCGACGTGCTGCGCGCCGTCGCCACCGATCAGGTCCAGATGGGCGACGTAGCGCTCGGCTTCGTCGCTGGCGATGTTCCTGAGCTCAACGCCTTTGCCATGCCCTTTGCCTGCACGTCGATCGACAAGTTCTACGACAAGGCGGCGCCTGCCGTCGAGACGGACGTCAACGCCGTACTGTCGACCAAGTTCAAGACGCGCTCGATCATGCAATGGGTGATGCCGCCGCAGCAACTCTGGCTCGTCAAGCCGATCAGCGGTATCGAAGGCCTGAAGAATCTCAAGATCCGCTCGTGGAACCGGGAACAGGCCGACGTCATGAAGCTGGTCGGCGGTTCGGGCGTCACGATCACTCCGGCGGAAGTCATCCCTGCCCTGCAGCGAGGGGTCGTCGATGGTGCCTTCACGGCGGCCGTTCCGGCGCTCGACTGGAAGTTCAACGAAGTGACGAAGATGGGCTACATGCTCAACCTGACGCTCGCGCATCAAGTCATGACCGTCAACGAGCAGGCACTCAACAAGCTTCCGGCCGACCTCAAGCAATTGCTGACACGCAAGGCCGTCGAATGGGCGCCCAAATACCGGCAGACGATGATCGATTCGGACAAGTCGGCGCGCAAGACGCTTACCGAAAAGGGCATGACACTGCTCGACCCGACGCCGCAAGACATGGAAAAACTCCGCGCGATGACACAGCCGATGTGGGCCGAATGGAGCGGCAAGAACGGCGCCATGGCGCAGAAGATGCTAAACACGGCCGTAGAAGCCTGTCGCTGAACTGACAGGCATCGACATGATGGACTGGTGGTTGCGGTTCGGTCGGGCGCTCGATCGGTTCGGCGAAGTCTTCATCGCCGTGTCGGCGCTGATGCTTTTTCTGATGATGCTGCTGCTTGGCGTCGAGATCGCCGATCGGGCCGTGTTCAGGAGTTCGACGCAAATCGCCGATGAGTACAGCGGCTATTTGTTCACTTGGCTGACCATGTGCTGTTTCATCTACGCGCAGCGGAGCGATCGCTTTCTGCGCGTAGATTCGCTGCGCAATCACCTGTCGCCGCGCGTCCGGGCGGCCGCTGATGGCGTCGCAGCACTGCTCGCCGCGGCACTGACCCTCGTCCTCGCCTATGCGACGTGGTCGACCTTCCGCAGCAGCATCATGTTCGGCTCGGTGTCGATCCAGCCGTCGCAGACGCTGCTCGCGATTCCGCAGTTCATCATGCCGGCGGGTTTCGCCCTGCTGACGACTGCCTTCGTGCACAGCGGCATCACGGCGATCCTGTGCGCCCTCGGCCGCCTGCCGCTGGCTCCGACCGTCCCGACGATTGCGGGGTCGCCAAAATGAGTTGGCAGATCGCCCTGGCTATTAACGGCGCGCTGCTCGCCCTGTTTCTGCTCGGCGGCGTCGGCATCGGTGTGACAATCGGTCTTGTCGGCATTATCGGGATCACGCTCGCTTCGGGGACGCAACTCTGGCTTTCACTCGGCGACATCGTCTGGAACACGACCAACACATTCACGCTGGTTTCGATTCCGCTGTTCGTCCTGATGGGCGAGATCATCCTGCGCAGCGGCATTGCCGGCCGCTTCTACCGCGGCGTCGCCGTGTTGCTGCGTCGCCTGCCCGGCGGACTCGCGCAGACCAATATCGTCGGCTGCGCGATCTTCTCGGCGATCGCCGGCTCGTCGGTGGCAACCGCGATGACCGTCGGCACGGTCGCCATTCCCGAAATGCGCAAGCGCGGCTACTCAGACCAACTGACGATCGGCACGCTGACCGGCGGCGGCTGCCTGGGCATCCTGATTCCGCCGTCGATTCCGATGATCGTCTATGCCTCGATGACGCAAGTTTCGGTGATCGACCTGTTCATGGCTGGCGTCATTCCCGGTGTCGTGCTGGCAGCTATCTTCATGCTCTACGTCGGCATCCGCGTCGCGTTTCAGCCATCTCTGGCACCGCGCGAAGAGCGTTCGGCGAGTGCCGGCGAGATCCTGCGCGGCGCCGCCGACGCGTTGCCGATCGTCGTTCTCATCGCAATGGTCATTGGCAGCATGTACATTGGGCTCGCGACGCCGACCGAAGCGTCGGCACTCGGCTGCCTGCTGGCGATCGCTCTGGCGCTCGCCTATCACGAGTTGACGCTGGTTCGCCTCAAGGAAGCGCTGCGCAACGCGGCGATCACGAGTGGCGTCGTCATGTTCATTACGCTCAATGCGCAAATCCTCAACTTCGCCGTCGTCACCACGGGCATAAGCCATGGCCTCGCCAGCGGCCTTGCCGAACTCGGTCTGTCGCCCCTGATCTTCTTCTGCATGCTCTTCGCGATCTATCTCGTCGTCGGGATGTTCATCGACGGGCTGTCAATTATGCTGCTGACGGTGCCGCTGCTCTACCCGTCCTTCATCGCGATGGGCTTCGACGGAATCTGGGTCGGCGTCATCATGGTAGTCTTCATCGAACTCGGTGCGTTGACGCCGCCAATGGGACTCAATCTTTTCGCGATCCAGTCGATTGCCAGCGACCGCAGCCTCGGCGAGGTCGCCACGGCATCGCTGCCCTACATGCTGATGATCACCGGCTTCGCGTTTCTGCTCTATGCGTTCCCGGCGATCGCTCTCTGGCTTCCGACCATGATGAAAGCGGGCTAAACCATGTATTTCACCGCGCCTCCGGTCGTTCAGACCCGTGTTTTCTCGCGCCTCCCGGATACCTTGCGGCGAAGCGGTCACGACAGCGAGTGGCATCGCGGCCAGCCCGGCACCCATCCCGAACACTCACTGCTTGAGGGCCCGGCTTTCGATCGCGACGGAACGCTGTGGTGCGTGGACATCCCCTATGGCCGGATTTTTTGCGTCTCTCCGAGCGGCAACTTTTCTACGGCGGTTGAGTATGCCGGCGAGCCGAACGGTCTGGCGATCCACCGCGACGGCCGGATCTTCATCGCGGACTATGCCAATGGCATCATGGTGTTCGACCCGGCGAGCGGCGAATTGACACCCTTCCTGACGCGCGTGCGTCTCGAACGGCTCAAGGCGGTCAACGATCTCGTCTTTGCGCGCAACGGCGACCTGTATTTCACCGACCAGGGACTGACCGGCCTGCATGATCCGACCGGCCGCGTCTTCCGCGTCAAGGCCGATGGTCGTGTTGACTGCCTGCTCGACAACATTCCAAGTCCGAACGGCATCGCGCTTGACCCTGGCGAGACGATGCTCTATGTCGCCGTCACGCGTGCCAACGCGGTATGGCGCGTTCCGCTGCTCGCCGACGGCGGTGTCGCCAAGGTCGGCAACTTCATCCAGCTCTCCGGCGGCGGCGGTCCCGACGGCCTCGCCGTCGACAGCGCGGGCAATATCGCAGTCGCGCATATCGGACTCGGCGCTGTCTGGCTATTCAGTGCGCGCGGCGAGCCGATGGCGCGGATCCAGTCGACGGTCGGCTACCAAACGACGAACATGGCCTACGGCGGCCCCGATGGGCAAACGCTGTTCATCACCGAGTCGGAGAGCGGCTCGCTGCTGCAGGCCGAGATGCCGGTTCCCGGATTGACGCTCTTTTCGCATTGCTGATGAACGTGCGTGCGGATTCGCCAAGTCGGCGCTTGGGCGACAACCGGTGCGCCGCGTGTCTTATCGCGTTTCCGCTTTGCGCGAAGCGCCCGCCGGATAGCGTCTGATGAGCACCCTGAAAACCGAAAGGAGGCAACGCGAGATTTTTCATATCGTTTCGCGCCGCGCTGCCAATGTCGAAGAATTGAGCGGGCATTTCGGCGTTTCCGAATCGACGATCCGTCGCGACCTCGCAGAACTGGCTAATAGCGGGCTCATTCTGCGCACCTACGGCGGTGCCGCCCTGTGGCGCGAGGAGCAAGGCGAGTCGTCGCTTGGCCAGCGCATCCATATCCAGCGCGAGCAAAAAGAAGCGATCGCCCGACTGGCCGCAGCGCAGGTACGCGCCGGACAGACGCTCATTCTCGACGCCGGAACGACGACCGCCGCACTCGCCCGGTGCTTGCGCGGACGCCGCAACCTGCACGTAATCACCAACAACCTGGCGGTGCTGACGACACTCGCCAATGAAACCGAGATCGCGCTGACACTGCTCGGCGGCAGTCTGCGCAAGAAAAGCATGGGCACGGTCGGGCCACTCGCTGAATTGACCCTGAGCCGGATGAGCGCGGACCAGGTATTTCTAGGTGCAGACGGACTCGTCGCCGACCGGGGTTTGTGCGAGGTCAATCAGGAGCAGATCGCGCTAAAAGAAAAAATGATCGCGCAGGCCCGCAAGGTTTTCGTCCTCGCCGATGCGTCCAAACTCGGCTTTTCCGGACAACCAGCGTGGAGTCCGCTCGACCTGGAATGGACGCTGATCACCGACGCGAGCGCGACGCCGGCGCAACTCGCGCCTTTCCGCCAGCGCTCGAACATCACGGTCATCGTGGCCGGGCTTGGTCGCCGGATAAAGCCCACGTAAGGTCACGGTCCTATTCGTGAGTGCCGTCGTAGGATGATGTCTGGCATCTTCTTATCCGAAATTCGTTATCTATTGCACATGCGATCCGCGAATTCCTGATTGAACGTGCCATCCGGCCTTGCACCAAACCACCCACATTTGTAATGCACCATTGGCTGGCACATCTGATTGATCCGCTCTTGCGACAAAGCCTCCCGTAGGATTGCTTTGTATTCGGGTGACAAGTAGTAATTTTTCTCCTGCACATCCGCCACCTTATAAAGAGGGTTAAGCAGATCGCTTGGCGGGCGACCGACGATAACGTTAGTATTACTTAACTCCGCGGGAAACTCTGTCAGCGATATCTGCTTCCATTGGCCACCCTCGTACTTAACCTCGAAAGCCACGTTCCTCAGAATCATCTGCTGCGTGGTATCAACCACTTTCTCGATCTTCGCGATTTGCGGCAGCATCTGGCCGACTATTACAGTGCCACAGGACGTCCCTCGATCGATCCTGAATTGATGATTCGCATGCTGGTCATCGGCTACTGCTTCGGTAGAGCAAATGTGTGAGGAACGCGTTCTATACAAGGGTTCATGGATTCTTCCGAATGACCCGATAGCACGCAGATTCATTGATATGCAGAAGAAATAGACGAGACAGCCGCCGAACGTCCGCTGTGTGCAAATCAATTTGGCCGGTATGGGTCGCTATGCAAAGCTTTGCATAGCGACCCCTATGCATAGATCTCAACTAGGGATAGATTGTGCGGACAAGAATGGTTCGACTCATGCACAGAGCGGTTCTTGGCGAGGTCAGACGGAATTGTTCTAGCCATAGTTATTGCGGCAGAGCCCCGTCGAGGCACCACGTCTGGAGACCGTTCTCGGGAAACACCGTATGTCTCGACTTGCACCCATCGAGTGACATACAAAGGGCCGTGTCGCGCCAGCGCCGGGATTCCACGGCGTCATCTTCGAAACGCAGGCTGGTCTTCCCGCAAGCATCGCGATGCGGGTACCGCGTACCAAGGTCCCTCATGAAGTTCCTTTAAACGCTGAAACTATGCAAAGGATGAACCGGCTTCTGACTAGCAGCATCAAGGCGTCGGCGCGTTCTTCTCGACATAACTACGCCTAGTTGAGATCTATGCATAGGGGTCGCGACGCGACCGTCCCCTCTCAGGATTCGTCGTCGGAAAGCGGTCAGTGAAATTTCGCTTCCTGAAAGCAACCTGACGTCACCGAGTATTCTCGACCCTCTCCAGTCGTCCATCGCCGCGATGGTTCTATAACCGGTTGTAGAGTCGAGCGGTCGCCCAACTTTGCTACTCACGGCCAGCAGCTCGGCCTAAACGGTTGCACATCTCGACAGAGCAGTAAGTCTGCTTTCAGTCGGTAACCAGAAGTTGCTTTAGGCACGATGAAGAAATCGCCATGTGGTAGTTTTCTGGGATTTCCGGGTGTATGCTTATTGCCGATTTCGTCGTATCAACTACGGGTTACTGGACAAGGTTAGATGAAATCTTCGTTTGAAGCTCAAAACAATAGTCAGAGTGGCGGCAAGCGCGCAGTTCGTTGATCGACTCCGTTTAGATTTCTGGTTACAAGCAAGCGAATCACGGCACAATAAGGGATGTCACTTTTTCATTCGAGGAGAAGGAAAGATCATGAACAAGAAACTGTTATGTGCAGTACTGATTATGTTCGCTGCGACACAGGCGTATGCCCAGGCCGCATCCAAGCCGGTGACGCTGACCTTCGGGCACATCTTCGCTCCTGAGACTTTGGCCGGGAAGGGTGGTTACAAGTTCGTAGACATCCTCAAGGCCAAGTCTGGCGGCAATATGAATGTCATCTACAAGCCGGGATCTGCGCTCGGAGACGAACGCGCTCATATCGAGCAGGTTACAACGGGAACAATAGACCTCATGGCCACCGGCGACGGGATGATCGCCGCCAACGCACCTGATTTTGCCGTCATGACCATGCCCTTCGTCTTCCGTAACGCTGATCACGCGATGAACGTTCGGGCTGGAGATATTGGCCGGCGGATGAACGACGCGATGCTCAAGAACTCAGGAGTTCGCATCATGGGCTGGCAGAATATCGGGGCGCGGCAACTCACCAGCAACAAGCCCGTCAACAAGCTGGCCGACCTCAAGGGTTTGAAGATGCGGCTTCCCGATGTCAAGTGGTGGATCAAGGCGTGGGAAAAGCCCGGTGTTTCGGTTGCTACCGTCGCCTTCAACGAGTTGTATCTCGCGCTCCAGACCGGAACCGTCGATGCGCAGGAAAATCCCGCCGACTTCATCAAAGGACAAAAATTTTACGAAGTTCAGAAATACCTCATGCTGACCAATCACGTGCAGAACATCAACGGCTGGTACATGAATGAGCAGAAGTTCCAATCGCTCAGCGCCGAACAGAAAAAGTGGTTAACGGAATCCATTCAGGAAGCGGCTCTCTGGGTGACCGAACAGGCGAAGACGGCTGATGTCGAGGCAACCAGGTTCCTCGGCGCAGAGGGAAAGATGCAGATTATCCGCCCCGATCTGCAGGGGCTGCAAGCGCTCTTGAAGAACTTGCCAAAAGAGGTCGGTGGAGACGCCGCGCAGAAGCTGTACGACGAAATCCAGACAGTAAAGTAAGGCGGAGAACGTGGATATGAGGCGGGGGAGAAGACCGGTCGACTACGAGTATTGGCTGCCAGGCGCTTTGATCGGCTTGCTCTTTCTGATCGGCTGTTTTCAGATCTTTTCCCGCTTCATTTTCTCCTACCCGCTGACCTGGGGGGAAGAAGCGATGCGCCTTTCGTTCCTTCTCCTCGTCTTCTTTGGCGCCTTTGCCGTGACGAAGAACCGGGCGCATCTTCTCGTCGACCTGATAAACATTTACGGCAGACCGAAAATGTCTGTCCGCTGCTGGAAAAGCTACGAGGTCGTCGTGCTCATCGTGCAAGCGTCGTTCTTTGCTTTATGCGCCTACGGAAGTTTTCAGATGGCTGCGGTGCGCTGGAACATCGTTTCTCAGACAATGCCTTTCTGGCGAATCGGCTTCATGTATGTTCTGACCGGCTCGGCTTTCCTGGCATGCAGCCTGGCTTCTGTCTATTTGATCTTCCATGACAAAAAGGAAGAAGAGGCCGGATCATGATTCTGGGATTGGGTTTTCTAATTCTTCTCGTCTTGCTCTTCGCCGGGATTCCGATTGTCGTATCGATCGGACTCGCCGCTTTGTTCCTGCTGCTCACCGGCCCGGTTCCCGTTAATAATTGGACGATGGTCTTCGGGCAGGTCACTGTTTCTGGCGTCGATAGTTTTGTCTTGATAGCAGCACCCTTTTTCATGCTTGCCGGCGAACTGATGAATACGGGTGGGATGACCAAGCGTATCTTCCGTCTGGCCGAAGCAATGGTCGGCTGGTGGGCGGGGAGTCTGGGGCAGGTCTGTATCGTTGCCAGCATGATCTTTGCTGGAATGACCGGGTCGGCCGTTTCCGAGGCGGGAGGGCTTGGCCTCATTCAAATCAGGGCAATGATCGATCGAGGATACAAGAAGGATTTTGCGGCTGCGATAACATCTGCTTCAGCGATTATCGGACCGATTATCCCTCCGAGTATCCCCATGGTCATCTATGCTTCGCTCGTTAACGAGTCGGTGAAAGACCTCTTTCTTGCTGGTGTGCTGCCCGGCCTCCTCATGGGGATGGCGCTCATGGTGGCCGTTTTTTTCTACGCAAAGTCGGGCGCTTGTCCGGCACCGACCCGCTTTTCCGGGAAAGAGCTTTTGATCGCCTTGAAAGAGGGCGCTCTGCCGATGATGACGCCGGTCATAATCGTTCTTGGAATCTACATGGGGGTGTTCTCGCCGACCGAAGCTAGCCTGGTCGCCGTGCTCTATGCACTGATCATTGGCTGCGTGTACAAAGAGCTGACGATAAGCAATGTCGTCGCCGCGTTGAAAAAAACGATCGACTTCACCGGAAGTCTGTTTCTCATCGTCGCCGTCACATCGCTTTTCGGGTGGACGATCGCCAGACACGGTTATCTCGATGAACTCAATGGCTGGATTCTTTCGATGGGACCGTCGCCGCTGGGCTTCGTTTTCGTGATGGTCGGGATTTTCCTGTTCGTAGGTTGCTTCATGGAGCCCATCGGCGCATTGATCCTGATTACTCCGTTGATCCTCCCGACTTTGAAAAGCCTCCAAATCGACCTCGTCTATTTCGGCCTCGTTATGGTGTTTACCTTGATGATCGGTCTGCTTACGCCCCCCGTCGGACTCGTCCTCTATGTGATAAGCAAGATCGCCGATATCAGTCTGGCTGACCTCGTCAGGGCCATCGTGCCCTATCTGGCTACACTCCTTCTTGTTCTACTAGCCGTCATCGTCTTCCCGGATATCGTCCTCTTTATTCCCCGTGCCCTACGCTAGTGCGCAGAGCAACGTACCCAACCAGCCCGCTGGAAGGAACTTATATGGCCATTGAACCGATCATCGAGTCGCAGATCTACAAAGTGACGACACCGTTCGACAAAACGGGGACGGTTTTTCTCTATGTCATCAGGAGCGAAGACTGCGTCGCACTGATCGATACCGGGGCAGTTGATTCGCCGGCCACTGTCCTTGTTCCGGCATTAGAATCGCTTCATCTTCAATTGAAAGACGTCGATCTCCTTCTCATAACACATGCGCATCTCGACCACGCCGGAGGGCACAAGGAGATCAAGGATGCTTCCGGCGCCAAGATTTACCTTCATGAGGCCGATTTGTTCATGGCGCGATCGGTCGAGGCGCAGGTCGAGTATCACGTCGGTCCACAACGCGCGCTCGGTTTTCCTGAAGAGGCCTTAAAGGCGCGTGAGCAGCATGTCAGGCACAACGCGGGATCTCCCTTCGAGCCGGACGAATTGCTGCAAGACGGGATGACCATCGACGTCGGAAAAGTGAGGTTGCGTGTCGTGCACTGCCCCGGCCACACGCCCGGCCTGTGCTGCTTTTACTTCGAGAAAGAAGGTATTTTATTTACCGCCGACGGTATTCAAGGACAGGGAGCGAGGCCGGGAAGCTTTCCCTATTATTTCAATGCCCCCGACTACAAACGTTCAGTGTTGAAGATACAGGACATCAATCCAGGAACGCTCTGCCTCGGACATGCTTTCCACGGCGGCTCCTTGGTAAACAATCCCGTACGCACCGGGGGCGATGTTGCCGCATTCCTCAAATCTTCTTTAGTGACTTCAAATGCGATTCATGAGGCTGTTCGCCAAGCTGGGAAGGGTGACGCCGGATCGGACGCGGAAATCGCGAGAAAGGCACTCGACGACTTGTTGTATGAGGTTCCGCAATTGCGTAGCAGGCTTACTGGAATGCCTCTCCTTGCCGCACCGACCCTCTTGTCGCACATCGAAGCGCTCAGAGCAGGGACTTTTCCTGAAGGTTAGGCGGGCATCAGGCCGCTGGCTAAAGACGATTCAACCATAGTATTCTGCTCGCCTTGGTAGGCACCCGCTTTTGCGGTGTGCGTTGCGTGCTGCCGTAAAAGCAGGTTCACGCCGTTTCCGGAAACTACTGTACTGGCGTCGAACCTCTTTTGCCACGCAGAGAACCTATAGAGAGGACAAGGAACGTTCGCAATTCGAGACGCCGAAAAACGGTTGCGGGTCGGGTGGGTGCCTTCACTAGACAGAACGGCTGCCTTTGAATTCGATAGGTCGCCGAGCGACAGTTAACCGAACCACTGCAGACCGAAATCGGCATCAACTGGACGACGGCAATGGCCAAAGATGCCGGCACGGGGAACGGCAGCCATTGTGCGGAGCGGTCATCTAAATGTCGGCTTCGTGGAGACTGCGACCGGCAGTTCCTGGCCGGCAACTGCCTGACGTCATATTACACCCACTGACTGCAACCGCTGCATTGCCGACCTTTAGCCAATATTCAGGATTTGGCTTCGCGAAAGACCGCTTTCGATTCTCTTGCTCGGTCGGCGAATGACTGCTTCCAATTTTCGCGACCGTCGGTTGAGGGTCGATTGTGTGAGTAGCGGTTTTCGACAAGCAGCCGCTCAGTCCCCTCGCCGCGAATTCATCGCGAATTCATCCTTGAAAATTGTTCAACGTCAGCAATGTGGCAAGTTGCGGTCGCCCAAGCGGCAAGCCCTAAATGGCCGTTGAGGCCGAGTTGTTGACACTGGGTAGAGGCCCTGTGCGACCGCTTCACTCTGCGAAACTTGCCGTTGAACCACTGATGACTCGACCGTCCGCTGAGGTTCGGAAGCGGCGTTGGCGGGCGTCTGCTCTGGAGCATCAAAATGATGGAATTAGCGCACAGAATAAATGCAATTTTCTTGGAGTCGTGAAAATTTTGGGAGCGTGCCTCCCTCGAGAGGATCACGGCGTACTGTCGCGAATCAGATCCTCAATGCCTGTCGGAACCTCACCGCGCTCCAGCATGGCACGAAAACGCGCATAGACATCGGTCTTGGCCCCTTCCTTGCGCAGCGAGTCCTCGTCGTTTAGCCAGACATAGACAATCAATGGGAGTGGGGATGAGGCAAATCGGAAGAACAAACGATATCGCTGAGGCATTCCCTTTTTGACGCGACGCCAGTGCGCATTGTCATCACCGAGCGTATGACCCAGTCGAAACACGGGATCGGCCGGATTGGCAGGAACGGTCTCATTGATCGCCTTGAACACCGAAGCCAGCAATTTCGTTTGGGGATGGAGCTTGTAGCCCGTCGGATCACGCGCAGCCAACGAAGCAACGGCCTGTTCCAGTTCAGTAAGCCGCTCGGCAAACAACCTGTGGCGGTAAAGGTGCCATCCGTTCCTTATCATGTCGCGTTGTCGTCGCCGATCAGTCTGTTTCGACGCCGGCCACAAGGCTGGCGATGCGATCCATCTGAGCGACATCGAGCGGGGCGATATTTTCAGGATGGTCGAGCATGTCCTTCTCAATGAAATGCAGGAAGGCAAGCATCACCGGATCTTC
>JAIFKU010000152.1 GCA_020049495.1 Accumulibacter sp. | reverse complement strand
TTCTTCCCCATCCGATCAAGTGAGCGATGACATGGAATCTTTCCCGATTCAGGCTCCGGCCTTCAACGGGCACAGTCGCGTCGTCGCCTCCGGCAGCGCCTTTGAATGGCTCAGGCAGGGCTGGGCGCTGTTTATCGTCAATCCGGGCTTGTGGATTGCGCTGACCATTGTGCTCCTTGTGGTGCTGCTCGGGCTGTCCATCGTTCCTCTGGTGGGCCCGCTGGCGGCCAACCTGCTGACCCCGATGCTGGGTGCTGGCATGCTGCTGGTCTGCCAGAAGGTGGCGAATGGAAATACAGCGGAGATTCCCGACCTGTTTGCCGGTTTCAGACAGAACTCCAGTGCTCTGGTGATGCTCGGCGTGCTTTATATGGCGGCCATGTTGCTCATCCTCGCTATTGTTGTCGTCCTTGGCGGCGGCAGTCTGGCCGGTGGCCTGATGATGGGGCATGCGGCCGGTATCGGGCTGGCCTTCGGCGGGATAATATTCGCCATGCTGCTCTCGCTGGCGCTCTCGGTGCCCTTGTTCATGGCCATCTGGTTTGCTCCGGCGCTGGTGTTCTTCAACAACATGCCGCCGGTTGAGGCACTCAAGGCCAGCTTCAATGCCTGCCTGAAGAACACCCTGCCTTTCCTGGTCTATGGCCTGCTCGTCATGGTGCTCGCGTTCTTCGCGGCACTGCCTGTCTTTCTTGGTTTTCTTGTGCTGATTCCGGTGCTTTCCGGGTCGGTCTATGCTTCCTATCGGGATATCTTCGTTGCCAACTAATCGTACTGTCGTATCGCCATGCAAGCACTGACTCTTCCTGCCAGCCGAGGCTGGCACTGGTTTTACGATGGATTCAGGATCTTCCGCAAGAATCAGTTGATGCTGACCCTGCTTGTGCTCTCCTACTGGATGCTGATGGCGCTGCTCAATTCCATTCCGCTTGTCGGACAGATTGCCGCGACCGTCTGCATGCCGGCCCTGTCGGTCGGTCTGATGAATGCCTGTCGCATGATCGAGCAAGGTGCGCCGCTGAGCCCGCACGTGCTGTTCTCGGGCTTTAACGAGAATTGGCGCGTACAGCTTGTTCTCGGTGCAATTTATCTGGTCATCGCGGTGGCCATTCTCGGAATCTCGGCACTGATTGACGACGGTGCGCTGTTCAACCTGTTCCTGACCGGCAAGCAGCCGGGCGTGGCCGACAGCGATCTCATGCTGGCGGCGCAATTCGCCTTGCTCATGTTCGCGCCACTGATGATGGCTTACTGGTATGCGCCGGTGCTTGCCGCCTGGCATGGCTTGTCGGCCGGCAAGGCGCTGTTCTTCAGCTTCGTGGCCTGTGCGCGCAACTGGCGGGCATTTCTGGTCTACTCGCTGGTGGTAATGATCGCCGGCGCACTGGTTCCGGGGCTGGTTCTGGCGGCGCTGAGCTCTTTCTTCTCCGATCAAGGCAGCCTACCCTCCATCATGCTCACGCTGCTCATTGTTTTCATTGTGCTGCCGACGCTGTATGCCAGTTTCTACGTGAGTTATCGTGACGTTTTTGTCAGCATTGATGACGATGTCTGACGCCTCAGTTCGCAAGCCGCTGGGCGTTTTCGGCGGGACCTTCGATCCGCTGCACTTCGCTCACCTGCGTCTGGCTGAGGAGGCGGTCGATGCGCTGGGACTGTGCGCGGTGCGCTGGATACCCGCCGGACAGCCGGCACTGCGTGATTCACCGAAGGTCAGCGCCGCGCAGCGCCTTGAAATGGTCCGTCTGGCCATTGCCGGCAACCCGCGTTTTGAACTCGATGCCGCCGAAGTCGAGGCGGCGCAGCCAAGCTATACGGTACCCACGCTTGAGCGCCTGCGCCAGCCGCAGGTCTGCGGCATGGAGCGCCCACTGGTGCTGCTCGTCGGCGCCGACGCTTTTACCGCCATGACGGACTGGCATCGCTGGGAGAAACTGATTGATCTGGCGCACATCGCCGTTGCCCATCGTCCGGGTTATGCGGTGGATGCGGCCAGCCTGTCGCCGGCGCTGGCCCGTCTCTACCGTGATCGCTTCTGCGCCGATCCTTTGCTGCTGGCTGAAGCGCCCGCCGGCCGCATTGCCACCTTCGCCATGACCGCGCTCGATATTTCTGCAACCCGCATACGTACGCTGCTGTCCAAAGGGCATAGCCCACGCTATTTATTGCCTGAGGTGCTGGTCGAGCACATTCAGGCTCACCACTTTTACTCGGAGATTTGAACCCATAATGAAACTACCCCAGCTCGAAAAACTCGTCGTCAGCGCTCTTGAAGACATCAAAGGCAAGGACATTGAAGTGATCAATACCGCCAAACTCACGCCGCTTTTTGAGCGCATCATCATCGCCAGCGGCGATTCGAACCGTCAGGTCCGCTCACTGGCCAACAATGTCGAAGAAAAGGTGCGCGAAGCCGGTGGCGAGATTCTTTCGACCGAGGGCGAGGATGGCGGCGAATGGGTGCTGGTCGACCTTGGCGATATCGTCGTTCATGTCATGCAACCGGCCATTCGCAGCTACTACAACCTCGAAGAGCTGTGGAGCGCCAAAGGCCCGGCTCGCGTGCGCAAGGCGGCTACAGCCAGCGCATGAGACTCGGCATTCTCGCCGTTGGCCACAAGCTTCCCGACTGGGTGGCCAAGGGCTGCGCCGAGTACATCAAGCGCATGCCGCGCGAATTGCCCTTGTCCGTGACAGAAATCAAGCCCGAGCCACGCGGGTCGAAAACCCGCGAACAGCTTCTGGCGGCCGAGAAAACCCGTCTGCAGGCTGCCTTGCCGGGGTATTCCCGGATTGTCGTGCTCGACGAGCGCGGTACCGACCTGAGCACCCTGAAGCTGGCCCAGCGCCTTGAAGACTGGATGCGCGAGGGCGGCGACACGGCCTTCATCATCGGCGGTGCCGACGGTATCGACGAGGAACTGAAACAGCGCGCCAATGAGACGATTCGTCTCTCCAGCCTGACCCTGCCGCACGCCATGGCGCGACTGATCCTCTGCGAACAGCTTTACCGCGCCGTCAGCGTGGTCAAAAATCACCCCTATCATCGCGAGGGTTAGCCGGGATGCCGATCAATCTCAACAATCCGCGTATTCACCTGGCTTCGCGTAGTCCCCGTCGACGCGAGTTGCTGACGCAGATCGGTCTTGCGTTCGATACCATCGTCTTTCGCAATCCGCCGCGTGCCGACCTGGAACTCGACGAAACCCCGCAGGCCGGCGAAGCGCCGATCGACTACGTTGAGCGTGTGGCACGCGCCAAGGCCGGGCACGGCTGGCATATCGTCGGCTGGCGAAAACTGTTGCCGCAGCCGGTACTGGCCGCCGACACCACGCTCGAATTCGCCGGTGAAATCATCGGCAAACCGTTTGACGCCAATGATGCGCACGATATCTTGCGCCGTCTTTCAGGCCATACGCACCGCGTTCTGAGCGCCGTTGCCATCGCCTTTGAAGGGCGCATCGAATCGCTGCTGTCGATCAGCGAGGTCCGTTTCGGCGTGCTTGACGAAGCCGAAATCCGGCGCTACGTGGCCAGTGGCGAGCCGATGGACAAGGCCGGGGCCTACGGCATCCAGGGACACGCCGGCCTCTTTGTCGAGCATCTGACCGGCAGTTACACCGGCGTGATGGGCTTGCCGCTCTACGAAACCGCCCGCTTGCTCCGCCGTTTCAATTACCCGCTCTGAGAGGCTGTGAAAATATCGAGCTGGCACAACATCCACCCTCGTCACCCCGGCGAAGGTGACCGCAGGAAATGCAGAGCCCGGGGTCCAGTTCGTTCATCGAATTGATTTAATGGACGTCGGTGGTGCGCACTGGATCCCGGCCTACGCCGGGAAGACGAATTTATAAGCCTGTGCCTATTTTTTCACAGCCTCTGAGCCGGGCAAAAGGAATTGCGCCGGATGGCGGCGCGATGTAAAGCGGCGCTACTTGAACTTCTCGCACATCGCGGCGATGCCGGGGATCTTGTCCAGCATGTGCCGATGTTTCGCGTTGAAATGCTGAACCAGTGAACGCTGCGTCTTGCCGACCAGTATCGTAAAGATGTACTCCGCATGGCCCGGCGAGGTGACCGTCGGGTGGAAGCCGGTGTCAAAGCAAACCGTATCTCCGTGACGGGTCATCACGACACGTGAATCGAGCAATTCTCCCGAATTCGATTCTTCGTACCAGAACTGGCCACCGAAGCCGCTAGGCGGGTTGAAGCGGTAGTGGTAAACCTCCTCGTGTGCCGTTTCGCCTTCGCGATCGGTATCATGCTTGTGCGGCGGATAGCCCGACCAGCAGCCTTCGTCACAGTACAGCTCGGAGACCAGAAAATCGCCGCTGCGGCCGACGCCGTTATGGCCGAGGATATGGAATATTCGCCGCCGTGATTTTGTTTCGTTCGATCCCACATCCACGCAATCCACTTCATCGGGCCGTACGCGAAAAGCGGGATAGTCGGCTTTTGATCGGCATCCGGCCAGGGCCAGCTCGACCCGGCTGCGCGCTACGATACTGACCGATTTGTTGCGACCGCAATATACCGAATCGGCTTGCCCGGACCAGATATCGGCGCGCTGGCCGACCGCTGCGAAGCATTCGCCGGAAACCGTAATATCCGCCGTGCCGGATAAAACGACAGCCAGACATTCGAAGTCTTCAAGCTGGAACTCTTCCGTCTGCCCGACATCAAGAACAAGCAGGCGGAAGTAGGTGTTGGCTACGGGTGATTCGGCATTGAGGATGGGCTTGTTCGCATGATTACAGGCAAGAATGTGTCTCGCTGGCATGGTATTTACCTATAGGAATGTGTGAGGAATCCAGGTGACCGTTTGTGGAACAAAGACCACCAGCAGCAAAACGCTGACCTCTGCCGCGATAAAGCCCCAGCAGTATTTGACGGTCTGATCGTAGGTTGTTCCGGCAATGCTGGTCGAAACAAACAGCAGGACGGCAACAGGCGGCGTCGTCGCACCAATCTGCGTCACGATCGTGACGAGCAGACCGAGATGAATCGGGTCGATGTGGTATTGCTGTCCGATGAATGCGCAGACCGGAACCAGAATGACCATCACGGCAAGAGATTCGACAAACATGGTCAGCACCAGCATGATGCCCAGCAACGAGAGAAGAACGCCGGTGGGACTGCCTGAAATGTGCTTGATCAGTCTCAGCACCGTGTCATTGAAATCCAGAAAGGACAGCAGCCAGCCGAGCGCACCGGCTACGGCGATGATGCCGACGACCATCGCGGTGGTCACCGCCGTGTCGATCAGGATTTCCGGCAGATCTTTCCAGCCAATGATGCGGTACACAAACAGCGCAACGATAAACGAATAGATGCAGGCCGTAACGCCGGCCTCGGTGGCGGTGAAGACCCCTGTCAGAATGCCTCCGATGATGATGATGGGGGCGAGCAAGGCGAGCCAGACCTGACCCAACGCACGAATGGCTTTGCCGAAGGAAAAGCCACCGGATACCTGCCTGAGTTCGGGAAAATTTTCATTGAGCGAATACAGGTAGATGACCAGCATCAGACCAGAGCCGATCAATACGCCGGGAATAATACCGCCCAGGAACATCGAGCCGATCGATACTCCGGTCATGGAACCGTAAACGATCATCGTCATCGAGGGCGGGATGATGGCGCCTATGGTGCCTGCACAGGCCACCAGCGCAGCAGCGAAGCCGGGTTTGTAACCGCGTTCCTTCATCGACGGGATCAGGATCGATCCGATGGCTGAAGTATCTGCCGTCGAGGAACCCGAAACACCGGCGAAAATCATGCTGGAGACGATTGAAGCATGGCCGAGTCCGCCGCGCAGATGCCCGACGACCACTTCAGCAAAGTACACCAGTTTTTTGGACAGTCCGCCGCGCGACATCAATTCGCCGGCCAGAATGAAGTAGGGCAGCGCCAGCAGGGAAAAGGTGTCGAGCATGGCCAGCATTTTTTGCGGGAAAAGTGCCGGTACCAGGCCATCGGTACCGATGATCCCGCAGAATGCCGTAGCCCCGATCGCCAGCAGTACCGGAAAACCCAAGCCGATCAATAGCAGCAGCCCGGTAAATATCAGGATCAGCGTCATTGCGCACCCCCGGCGATTTTCCATGAACCTTGCGCCAGATTGCGCACGACGCAGATGACCAGGTAGATGGAGCCGACAACCAGCCCCAGATACACCCAGTCCATCGTGATGCCCAGACCCGAGGTCGTCTGGTTTTTTGCGACGCGCATGATGATCAGCGTGTAATAGGCCACGCACAGGCCAAAGGCCAGCCAGAGCAATTCGCATGAGAGTCTGAGTGCGCTCTGCACGGACGGCGTAAAACGCGCAACCAGCATGTTCATGCCGATGTGTGCGCAGCGCCGGTAAGCCACCGGAATGGCCAGGAAAACCAGCCAGATATGGGCGTAACGCTGCAATTCTTCCGACCATGAAAGAGACATGTTAAGTACGAAACGGTTGAAGATCTGCAATCCGCCGATGACAACCATCCCCACTAACAGGACGACAAGCATGGATTCCGCCGCACGATCGATTTTATTGAGCATGTTGAGTTGGCAACCCGAAAAGTTGTTCGAATCAGGAACCGGTTCAGGGAGGAACTGAATATACCGGTCACCCCCGCTGGTACGGGGATGACGCAGTAGAACAATCAGCCCTGAACTAGCGCGCGGCTTTGATTTGGGTCAGAAGATCGGCAGCGCCAAGATCCTTGGCCAGGTCGTCCTGCATTTTGTTGACCGCAGGCATGATCGGGGCAAGATCGATGGGGTTGATGATCATGCCCTTGGCCTTGAGCTGGTCGAATGCTTTGGCTTCCTCGACAGGTGCTGCGGCGCGCTGGACATCACGGCCACGCAGGGCGGCTTTTTGCAGCGCATCCTTTTCGTCGGCCGTCAGGCCGTTCCATTCCTTGATTGAGCAGGCCATCACCAGCGGTCCGAACAAATGTTTGGTCAGCGTCATGTATTTGCTTACCTCGTAGAACTTCTGCGCCAGGGTCACCGAAGCACCGTGCTCGTATCCGTCCAGGACACCGGTTTGCATGGCCGAATAGACTTCACCGAAGGCCATCGGCGTCGCATTGGCGCCCAGCAGGTTGAGCGTTGCCACGTAGATCGGCGTCTGTATCGTTCTGATCTTCAGGCCTTTCAGGTCGGCAAGGGTTTTAACTTCCTTTTTTGCCGTCACCACATTGCGATAACCCCAGCTGTCCATCCACGCCAGAACTTTCAGGTTCGCCCCTTCGAGTTCCTTAGCCAGCGTTGCACCAACGGCGCCATCCAGAGCTTTGTGCACATGCGCGTAATCACGCCAGACAAACGGCAGATCCAGAACGCCAACACGCTTGTTGAAATTGTTCAGGATTGCCGTTCCGGAGATCACGCAACTTGCGCCCGAACCGAGCTGAATGCCTTCGTAAACATCACGTTCCTGCCCAAGTGCATTGGCCGGATAAATTTTGACCTCCAGCGTCTTGGAGTTTGCGGCGATGTATTTTTCGATTTCCAGCGCTGCTGTATGGATTTCCGAATCAAGGTTTGCCTGATGGCTGTGCGAAAGCTTGATGACTTTTTTCTGCTGGGCGATAGCCGGTGAAACGATGAGAAGAGTGGCGGCAGCAACTGCGGTTAGGGCTGAAGCGAGGCGCATGATGTTCTCCTTGGGTTGAGCTACGGTAATTGGTGTTACGTTGAACTGCGGTTTATGCCATGGGTGGCGTTTCGGATTTGTTGCCGAACTGACGACCGGCCATCTTCAGATGCAAGGCCATTGCAGCAGCGGCATCATCCGGAGAGCGGGCGCGTATGGCGTCGAGAATCCGGGCATGTTCCTGCAGCGCCATCAGCGAGCGTTCAGGGCTGCAGGTTTTGAAATCATTCGCCGCCTTGACGATGATATCGGGTGCGATCATGCCGATCAGGGCCGACATGACCGAGTTCCTTGCCGCATCGGCGACCGCCAGGTGAAAGGCCATGTCGAGGTCGATTCCGCTACGGCCGGCAGCCACTTCGGCCTCGAGGTTGCGCAGGATTTCCGTCAAGCGCGCGAGGTCTTCGGGTTCCGCCCGCAGGGCAGCGTGGCGGGCGGCATCCACTTCCAGGGTGCAGCGCGTTTCCGTAAGCGCCCGGATGTCGCTTTTGTCCAGTTCCAGAATATTGGCAAACAGCCGTTCCAGCGCCTCGCTACCCAGGCTTGCGACGCGTGTTCCGCTTTGCGGGTAGGTCTGTACCACGCCGAAAAAATCCAGGCGTTGCAATGCTTCTCTGACCTGACTGCGCGGAACGCCGAACTGTTCTGCCAGTTCCCGCTCAGGCGGCAACAGACTGCCCGGAGGGAGTGTGCCCTTGGCAATCAATGCCCGCAACTGCCGGACAATCAGGGTAGATGACTTCTCGCGGCGGATCGGCTCAAGGTGTTGGAGTACGGCTTTTTTGGGCATATTATATTGGTCAACCAATTACCAATAGGCCAATATACCAATATAGTTTGGCTGAATCAATACCCCGCTGCAAGAATCACGAAGGCGTTTGCTTAAAACTGCCCTCGGTTAATCATGGCGAACAGCACAAGATGCACAGGGCTCTTACAATTCGTATCCTGATTGCTGATGTGCCAGAGCCGACATCAAGCAACCTTCACTGCCGGCGCTTCCCGGTCGGGAAGAATTCGACGCAAGCGACCTTGCGCCACGTCTTCGGCGAGGGTTTCACAAGGAAGAGCTGCGATCCCCGGATCGAGCGAGGCCAGTCATTTCGCTTTTAGCCTCTTTATCTCCGATTCGTTTTAGAAGAAGATGTTTCCACCCAAACTCATCGAGGATCACACCATGAGCCAACTCTTCACACCCGTTCGCATCGGCCGCCTTAGCTTGCCAAACCGCCTGGTCATGGCACCGATGACGCGTTCCCGCAACAGTGACGATGGCGTGCCGAGCGAACTGGCGATTACGTATTACACCCAGCGTGCCGGCGCCGGGCTGATCATTACTGAATGTGCCTATGTTTCGCCCATGGGCAAAGGCTACGTACGTACGCCGGGGATAGCGACTGATGCCCAGATGGCTGCCTGGAAACAGGTGACCGACGCCGTGCATGCCAAAGGCGGCCGGATCTTCATGCAATTGTGGCACACCGGGCGCATCTCTCACCCCTCATTGTTGCCTGAAGGGGCGCTGCCCGTGGCGCCGTCGGCAATCAAGCCGGCTGGACAGGGCTGGACCCCTGTTGGTCTGCAGGATTTCGTCACCCCGCGGGCGCTGGCTGTGGATGAGATTGCCAAGATTGTTGCGGACTTTCGCAGCGCGACGCGACGCGCGCTTGAAGCCGGTTTCGATGGAGTCGAACTGCATGCGGCTTCGGGTTACCTGCCGGAACAATTTCTTTCGTCCGGCACCAACCAGCGCCAGGACGAATACGGCGGCTCGCTTGCCGGGCGAGCACGCTTTATCCTGGATGTTTTGCAAGCCATGGTGGCAGAAGCCGGCGGAGACCGCGTCGGAATCAAGATTTCGCCGGAAATGAACTTCAACGACATCGTCGATGCCAATCCACAGGAAACCTTCACTTACCTGGTCGAGCAACTGCGTGGCCTCAATCTGGCCTACCTGCATGTGGCCCTGTTTGGTGCCAAGCTTGATTACCACGCCCTGCTGCGCCCGCGCTTTGATGGCGCCTACCTGATCGGCGGGGGTCTCGACCAGAAGAGCGCCGAGGCTGCCCTGGCCGATGGTCGGGCCGATGCGATGGTGTTCGGGGGTGCCTTCCTGGCCAATCCGGATCTGCCGGAACGATTCCGCCAGGGCGCGCCGCTCAATGTGCCGGACCAGAATACGTTCTACTCGCCTGGCGCCCAAGGCTACATCGACTACCCGTTCCTGAGCGGAACGAACGCGGCCTGAAGGTGTGATGGGCGAATCGATCGACCCGAACGCAAGAAGCCAGTCATCGCTGGACATCCTGGCTTTCACCGATCCGGAGTGCACCTGGTGCTGGGATAGCGAACCGGTGCTGCGCAAATTGGAAACGTGGTACGACGATGCCGAGCGCATCCGCCATCTGCGGCGCATGCTCTGTGTCCTTAGCGTGGGCGGCAGGAGGCATCCGGCTTTTCAAGCCAGCTCGATACAAGCGCCGCCGTTTCCTGTGCCCCGGCAGGAATTGGGGGAGGTGGAAGGTGCTGTTGCCACAGGTCAGCGAGCGCTGTCTGCAGCCGACCGGAAGCCAGTTCGACTGCGTCAGTTTCGCGGCAGCGGGCATTGATTTTCAGCCAGTCGATCAGGCAATCCTGTTCCGGCCAGTCATCGCGCCTGACGTAGAGTACGGGTGTGCCGTTGCACGCCGCTTCCGTAAAGGTTCCGTAGCCGGGTTTGGTGAGCACGGCATCGACACTGCGCAGCAGATCGGTGAAATTCAGCCCGATGGGCTCGAAAGCGCTCATGTCCTTGCGCACGACCGGCCAGCTTTGCGGAATCAGCCAGCGTAGATTCTCGGCGTATGGCCAGCCTTCGACAGGCAGAAGATTGTCGATGCCACCAAAGGCGATCAGGACGATTTTCTCGTCCGCTGGCCCGCCCGTCCTTTCGCGCAGCACCCCCCGGCAATCCTTGCCCAGAGCGGCAACCGGAGCCATGGCGCGCACGCGCGGCAGGCTGTTCATCGGCATGGCCGGCGTCAGGCGCAGAAAGCATTCGGCGCTGTGGTAGGCGGCCAGGATCTCGCGGTGGATTTCTGCGGCCCACGGCTCGTGGCAAAAAAAATGGGCAAACAGATCAGCCCAGTTGAGCGAGCACATCGATAGCGAGCGAATGCCGGCATGCGCCGCGCCGGCCAGCGGCAGATAGGCGACATCGGTCAAGACCAGGTCGGGTAGCAGGCGAGCGAACAGGGCCGCTTCGTCAGCGATGCGTTGCGGCCAGTTGGCGTGCAGTTGCCGATAGGCCTGCGCGGTCCGGGCAAAATCGATGCATACCGCATCGCGCATGACGAAGCCGAAGTCGCTGCGGTCGGCGATGTGCTCGAAGTCGCCGTTCAGGCGTGTGCGCAATCTTTCAAGGGGCAGGGCGCTGCGCACGGTCAATTGCAAATCGGGCAGCAGGCGGGTCAGTTCGTTGAGCACAGGAGCTGCCTGCGCCAGATGACCGAAACCGTGCGAAGAGATGTCAACGAAGAGGTGCGCGGCCACGGTGGTCTTTTGTAATGTTCACGATCAATCAAACAAAGCGTGCCAGCATGGCACCCGGCAATTCGACCGGAAGAG
>JAIFKU010000121.1 GCA_020049495.1 Accumulibacter sp. | reverse complement strand
GTGCGAGTTACTTCATCTTTTTGCGCTCTGCCTAAGCAAAGACAACAAGACCAAGAACCCACACCTATCGATTGTCAGATTTTTAAAGAGCGTACTGCTTGGTTGCGGGGACAGGATTTGAACCTGTGACCTTCGGGTTATGAGCCCGACGAGCTGCCAGACTGCTCCACCCCGCGTCCGGTAAAGAGGGAGAATTCTAGCAAACTTTCCCTCATCTCGTCAACACTGCTTGCCCAAAATTTGCTTGCCGGTTCGTTTCCGAATGACCTGCCGTGCTGCAAGGGGGCGGACTATAGCAAACTACATCCTACCTCGTCAACACAATAGCCGCTGATCAACACTATAAAATACAAATGCATAAAATGAAGCCCGCTGAAAACAGAGATCGGGATGAACGACAACGCAAACGTACGTATAAAAACCCGCTGGGTGATGCATGCTCCAGGCTTTGTGCGAACATCAATTTGCCTGAATACATGAAGTGAAACCCCAGTTTCCCAATAAGCACACGTTCGAGTCGGTACCCCCAGTCGTTCTGTTTCCTGTTCAAGATCAATCTGTTATATAGCCAACTTGCCATAATTGCCGAATAGATCCTCTACAAGTATCTAAAATGTCTTGAGGTAAGCAGATTGGCTCTGTATAATCCGCGGCTTCAAAATGGAACTGCGCCCGTAGCTCAGCTGGATAGAGTACTTGGCTACGAACCAAGGGGTCGGGCGTTCGAATCGCTCCGGGCGCGCCAACTGTTTTGAATAAAGTCAAAGGGTTAGATCAGTAATGATCTAGCCTTTTTTCTTTTCTTATCTCCGTCAGCGACGTTAGTGACACTTTTGGCGACACTTTAACCAGTTCCTCACAATACACATCAGAAGCATGCACTCAGAAGGCTACGAAGGCGCGAGTTCAGAATGATCT
The DNA here is from genome assembly GCA_020049495.1 of Accumulibacter sp. GTDB lineage: Bacteria > Pseudomonadota > Gammaproteobacteria > Burkholderiales > Rhodocyclaceae > Propionivibrio. Next base: position 10,408 of record JAIFKU010000121.1, on the reverse strand, counting down.
ACCTCCGCGAACCAAGGCCGGTCATTGGTCTTGGGACTCTCAACTAAATATGATTCTTAGTGATCAGCATAGCGATTCGGTGCAAAAACGAGTTCCGGAACGACCATTTCCCAAAACTCGCATTTGTCATTAATTCGATTCTTGTGTTCGTTGCCCACGTCCTTGATGCGGCGAACGTGTATCGAAGCTACGCTCGCTTTGATGCAATACATGTCCGACGGTGCCTTGAAGTTGCTTGATAGCTTGCCGATGATTTCGTCATGTGAATCACATACTATCCAGCGCCCCCATTGATCTTGCCGCAGGAAGAGCGGGCTTCCAACCGTTAGTGCGTCAATGTGGCGATGGACTGCATGAGTCACGGGATGGGTACCGGAAAAATCGAGATTGATCTCGCTCCAGCCGGGGCGTAGATATCGATAAGCCAGCGCTGGCATCGGTGACGGCAGCACAGTTGGCGATCTGCGCAAGAGGCTTACTGATTCGGGCAAACCATCAAGCAAGCCTTGCTCGCGATTGAGTGCACGATCGAATTTGGCCAGCGTTAGTGTCTTTCTCGCGCGCGTCATCGCCACGTAGTAAAGACGACGCGGTGCATCGGCATCATCGTTGGCACCCGTGCGCTGCCACTCCCCATCCAATACGGCCACGTGATCGAATTCGAGCCCCTTGGCCTTGTGCGCGGTAAGTAGCAGCAAGCCGTTTTGCCGGCGACGCGCCTCTCTGCCCCATTCGGCCAGCCATTCGATAAAGTGCTCAAGCGGCAATTCGGCCTCTCGCACATCCAGCGCATATTCGGCGATAGCTTCTCTCAGATAGCTCCACCAATGGGCCGCCGGCAACGTGCTTGGTTGCGCATTCAGCCAAAGCGAGATTGTTGCGACATCGACCAGTCTACTGGATCGCTCGTGCAGCCAGCGGATCAGCGACTGGGTCTCACGTAGACTCCAGAATCCGCTGCTGCTCTCATCAGCTTGCTGAACCGGAATCCCCTTGAGTTCGCAATAACTGCGCACGGGATCAAGCATCTTCCACTCCCGTGCAATGACCGCACAACGCGCCCAATCCCATTCTTTCGTCAAAGAAGATAACCGCTCGAATTCGGCTATCACGGCCAGGGCCTGGGTCTGGTCTCCGCTACCGGCGGGCAGTATCTGCACGCGGCCCTGACCGACCGGATCGAAATGCTTCCAATCACCTCCAGGCGCCTGTTTCGCGCGAGCCGCATCGATGCTGATCGGGTAGCCCTTCTTCATGCGATTCGCTGCAGGTGCAATCATCAGATTGGCAGCTTCGATGATATGCGCCGACGAGCGATAGTTACTAACGAGGAAGGCTGGCTTGGCCGCGTAGTCGGCCTCGAAACGCCGAATAAATTCGACCGACGCACCATTGAATGCATAGATATTCTGGTCATCATCACCGACGGCAAATAGATTGATACGGCCTTCTTCATCCGACAACGTTCGTCCGGCAAGCGCCGATATGAGTTCGTATTGTTCCGGCGCGATGTCCTGATACTCATCGACCAGAATCCAGCGGAATCCCGCCAACAAATGATCGCGTTGCTGGTCGGCCTCTTCCGGCGGCAAGTCCTCGCTCTTGAGCAGACTGACTGCTTGTTCGATGATCTCTTTGAAGATAGTGCTGTCAGTACTTGCGCTTCGCTCCAGCAGACTGGCGCCGACCAGACGCATGGCCAAGGCGTGCAGGGTCAGTACCGAAACGCCACGGGCGTCATCACCGATCAGTGCGCTCAAGCGCTGGCGGATCTGCACGGCGGCATGGCGGTTGTAGGCCAGGGCAAGAATGCCATGCGGGTTCTCGCGGCGCGCGCGGATCAAATAGGCGATGCGATGCACCAATACCCGCGTCTTGCCTGAGCCCGGTCCGGCGAGCACCAGCACGTTGGTGCTTTCGCGGTCGTCGGCAACGATCTCGCGCTGCGGCCTGTTGTTCAGCGCTTCGACAATATTGTGCCAGGATTGCGGCGTAGTCTGGCGCGTCATTTCTCTGTCGCGCTCGGGCAGCCAGCGGCGCATGAATTCGTCGCGTTGCAGACTGAAATAATCCATCGTCAGGCGCAGCGCGTCGGCCATAGTTTTGAGGCCACGCTGCACGTATTCGGCCATGACGTGAATCTGTACGACCTGTTCGTCGTAGTGCAGTTTGAGCGGCGCGAAATCCGGTTGCGTGAACTTCTTCTTCCAGTCGGGCCCCAGGCGAATCGTCATCGCCGGGCGGAATACGGCGAGCCCCTTGTTCAGCCGGATGATTTCCTGCTCGTGGAGCCACAGCAGCGCGCGATCGAGGAGCTTGGGCGTAATCGCCCGCTCGGCCTTGAGCACCAGGTCGGACTCAAGCGCTGAAAGCAGTTTGCCCAGTGTAGTTTCGGCCAACTGATCAATGCCGCGGGCCGTGGACGGCAAACAGGCGAGGAGATGTTCGAGCAGTTGCTCGGCAGCGGCACGACGACGTTGGGCGATAGTGCCCAGGACTGACCACTCACGTTGCAGTTCGATTGTGACTGATTCGGCATCGACTCGGCGCAGCTTAAGGCTACCGTAACCCTCGGCATCATCCCGGCCGTCAGCAGCGAGGCTGCTCAGTAATTGGCGGAGACGTTCGGGCAAAGCTTCCCCGTGGCCCGCATCCTTCAGGTGCTGATTGGCATGCCGCAGATGCAGAACGGAAGATTCACCCCTGCTCAAATCCGGATGTTCTTCACGCAGCAGACCGATTAACGCAGATTCAAGTGAAGAAGCTTGCTCGAAGCGTTTCCTTGATGACCTTTCAACGGCAACATGGATATATGCGGTCAATGCGGTGTCGTTACTTGCCAGCCCTAGCGCCTCGAGGTCGTAGAAGGCGGCACGAACTTTCTCCGAAGAAAGCCCGGAGACGACCATCAACTCGTCTGTTGAAATACCCTCATCGATCGGCGCGCCGATCAGCGCGTCGATAATGGCCAAGAGACTTTCTCGATAGGCCGGTAGGAGATCTCTCTTCTCAAGCTTCTTGCGCGCTTCGTCGAGCGAGGTGATTCGCAGCGATGAGGGAAATATCTGTACCTGATTCTCCTCGCGAGTAAGCAGTGCGGCCTCTTCCAGCCACGACACGGCGGTACGCACACGCGTGTCATCGGTCGCCGAATCGCGCTCGAATACACCTTCTTCCTCTTCGGTGAGGATTTCGCCGGGGGTAGCAATAAGATCTCCATCCTGACCACCGCCTTTTCGCTTCTTTCCCTCCAAGTTTCTTAGAGAGCGCAGGATCGCCTGGATTTCCTTTTGACTCAGCCGCGAGCGTGCAGACATGCCGAATTGCCGTTCTACGTCTTCCAGCGTATATAGAAGAACACAACGCGCAACTTTTCGGTCGCGCCCGGCACGGCCTGCTTCTTGTAGGTAATTTTCCAGCGACCCAGGAATGTCCGCGTGAACAACGAGCCGCACATCCGGTTTGTCGATCCCCATGCCAAAGGCGTTAGTAGCGACAATGACGCGGAGACTACCTTCAATAAAGGACTTTTGAACGTTCGTCTTGGTTTCAGGCGGCAACTTGGCATGATAGTGTCCTACCGACCATCCTTTTTGTAGCAGGAACCCAGCGACCTCCTCGGTGTGTTTGCGGGTCGCGCAATAGATAATTGCGCCGCCTGTAGCGTCTTGCGGGAGGTCAGCTTCCAGAATCTGATGAATATGGAAATACTTCTCATCCTGGCTGGTCTGAACGACGCAGAAGTCCAGATTGGTTCGGCTGGCGCCTCCGTTGAAACAACGTAATTCAATCCCGACCTTATCCTTAAAATATGCAAGAATGTCGACAACGACATCGGGTTTGGCCGTAGCTGTCAGGCAGAGTACCGGCGGAATAGGCTGCTCGCCGGCTTTTTCGCGGATGAAACGTCCGACATAACGATAGTCGGGCCGGAAATCCTGCCCCCATTTGGACAGACAGTGCGCTTCGTCGAGAACCCAGGCGCCGATTTCACGCTGTTCCAGAACCTTGCGCAAGGTGCGGTTGCGCAACTGTTCCGGTGACACGATCAGGATCCCGATATCGCCCAAGCGCACCCGGTCAAGCACATCAGCGCGTTCAGGCATCGACAGCAGGCTATTCAGTGCCGCACAGCTTGCAATATTTCTCGCTTCCAACCCCGCGACCTGATCCGACATCAAAGCCACCAGAGGTGAAATGACAACGGTCAGCGCGCCGGTCTTGTCAAAACGAGATAGAGCCGGAATCTGATAGCACAAGGACTTGCCCGTCCCAGTCGGAAGAATGGCTAGAACATGTTCACCACGCATTGCCGCTTCAACAATACTTTGTTGGAGAGGACGTCCATCATCGCCAACCGGCTCCGGTCGAAATTCGGTGAAACCGAACCAATGAGCCAGTTCCTTCAGTGAGTCATGTCGTTCTCGACACCACTTGCAAGAAGTGTCAGCACAGGCGGTGTCGCGCAACTGCTTGATCAGTACCCCTACCTGTGGGAACTGATGCTGCACCCATGGTGGCATCACCGAGTTGCCGCCGGCCACGGACAACCAGGCCAGCGCGTAAGCCAAAGACCAGCCGTGCTTGGCCGCATTCTTCAGAGTTGTTTCGCAATGTTTTAGGCACACTTGCCCTGCGAATTGCTCGCGAATGGCAGCTATCGCCTCGCTATCCGTTGGACGCGATTTGCCCCGCAAAGCCATAAAAAAGTGATCAACCCCCGATCCGGTGCGATTTATAGTCGTCAGCCAATGCCAGGCGAGAACGAGATTTGGTGCGCTTTCGGTTAATGCGACTTGCTGATTGCGAAAGACTTCGAGTGTCAATTGCGCGTCGAGCAAAGGATCGTTCAAACGCCCGCGTTTCAGTTGTCCGTCCTGATAATGCTTAACTAAATGATGGTAGGGATTTCGCGGAAAAGCCAACGGGTTCAGCCACAGCGTGTCCACTGCCGGCAACTTGAGCAGGCGCAAGTCGGACTTTGCAGCAGCCAGATGAGGCAAGTCGAACGCGATTAGATTATGACCGAGGAGGAAACTAGCACCTTCTGCAAGAGTGTCCAGTTGTTCCAGTGCGGCGACAAGGCTGCCCTGCCTGAAATGGAAAGAAGCATCTGGTCGATCGCCGCGAACAGCGGCAAAGCTGTGAATTCGAGTATCGCGCAGCCCAACTTCCAAGTCTAAGGAAAGACAGCGGGGAGCAAAACTACTCATGGTCAACGAGGATTTAATTGTTGCACTAGGTGAGCATCATACAGGAATGACCCCAGCTTCCCTGAGCATCATTTAAACTTACCGTATCCAACCCCGCTTGGTCCGAGATCAAATCTCACTCATGTAAAGTACAGGTCTTGATGTTCAGTAGGTATTTCCCTTGTCATGTATTTAGAGGTCGGTCGCTTACGCCATCTCAGGAACATCAAAGATCACGTTCATAGGCTTGCTGCCTGAATGCTTAACATAGTGTGCCTGTCCGCAATACATGAATGGTGCCGCCTTACCACTTACCAGTTTAGTTTCACGCACGAATAGATGTATGGCAATTCCCTGCCTCTCATGCTCGATGATACCTAAACCGCGTTTATCGGTTGGCCCTGTCTGATTCTGGCTCTGCCAGTGAAACGTTCGCTTATCAACCCAATGATCAACATAGCGATGATCTTCGGTCTTGCCCTGTTTGCTGATCGTTACCAGAAGTACATGCACCTTGCCCCCACCATCGAGAACAACGTGTCCGGAATGCCAATTGCCCGGATTGAAGACCTGTCCAAAGAGCTTCGGAATCTCTTCACGTACAAAGGACTGCCCAACAGCAAACTCCAGCGGATCCAGTACGGCTTTGAAACGCGCCAGCGTTTTCATTGATTCAGTGGCTAACATATCGGGATAAGCTGGATTGTTGGCCTCTAGAAGATATTCGCCTTCGGGCGTTTTGGTAACGACACGCAGTAAATACTGATTGTCGCCAGCGTCATCCTGTTGCTCGATGGCGATAACGTTGCCACTGATTGAGCCGGCACGAGTGGGTGAGATCAATTCAAGGAGCAAATAATCGCCATCGTGGATCGGATTCTTACCACCGTCCATCGAACTGCCTGCCGCAGGAGCGATGAAATGCCGTGCTGGGTCGAGTTGCCCATGACCGACGCCAAGGCTGCGGTATTCCTCTGCATCTGCCGTACCAGTGCGAAAGTGCCCACAGGCGATTTTGAGATTTGGAAAAAAAGGGATTTGTGTACGCTGGGTCTTGCGACTTTGAAGCGGAATGACATTGTTCGGTACGTCATTCACGATGCGGCGAACTTCGTAAGCCGCAAGGCGGTAGTCCAGCAGTTCCTGCACCATTGACTCGAATACATCGTAATTTTCGGTCGAGACAGAGAATGCCGGAATGAATCGATCATCCACAACAGAAAAAAATACACGGGATGTTGCTCCCCGATTTCCCCCAATCCACGCATTTACAGGATTTCGTCTCCAATAGGCCACCCAAGCGTGCTCATTTCCGTGGGTTATGTTGCTTATATCGTCCGTTAGATCAGCCAGCAGAGGACGACGACGTTGCAGCACATGCCACGAATTTTCAGCGATGGCGGCCACTGTCAACGGTGCGCGCCAACCATCAACCTCGAGCAGCGCTTCAAGCAAAACCATCTTGAAACTCTTGGTCATCTGCGTCGTCTCGACTTCTTTCAAGAAGTCTTGATAAGCACTCAGAGCCACAACCTCCAATGGCTCCAAGTCTTCCATTTCTTTTACGAACGAGTACCAGCCACCAAACTGATGCCGCATTGCAGTAATGCTGGCTCCCGCACGATGAAATTCAGTCAGAGAGGGACGGCGCCCTAGAGTCTCCTTCAGTGCAACGTACTCGCGAGTGACACCATCACCGTCAAGACTCTTCAAGAAATCGATGAGTAATAGGTCGTAATTGACATAGCACCCCTTGGGCAAACTGAAGCGACCCTGTTCCACTTCTCGCGCAAAACGCGCCAGTTCACGAAAACTGGCTCCGATACCAAACAGCGCTTGTGGTTTATGTAGGAAGCCTTGATGGTTACCAATGAAATCGAGGACAACCAGTTTTTCTTTACCGATCGACTTTCGAAGCCCGCGCCCAAGTTGTTGGAGAAACAAAATTTTCGACTCAGTCGGACGCAACATCATCACCGTGTCGATCTCGGGCAGATCGACACCTTCATTAAACAGATCCACAGAGAACAGGATTGCCAGCCGCCTGTCACGAAGTTGGGCGAGTGCATCGGCTCGGCTAAGGGTCGAACCTGAAAAGACTGCAGCAGCGGCCACCCCTGCCTTGACAAATTGGCTCGCCATGAATTCTGCATGACGAATGGAGGCGCAGAAAGCAAGTGTGCGTTGCTGGGCGTGTTGTTGCCATTCCTTCAGCGCATGTCGGAAACGCCCGAGTGTCGCGAGTTTATTGGACAGGGCTTCTGGATCAAAACGACCGTTCCGCCATGGTATCGCTTGGTAATCAACTTCGCTGTCGTAAATGCCAAAGTAGTAGAAAGGAGCTAGCAAATCGGCGTTTATCCCAGCAACCAGATCATGCGCGAATACCAAATTGTCATCACATAATGAAAGTATGTCTGACTGATCGGTCCGGTTTGGCGTTGCCGTCAGACCAAGCATGAATCTTGGCGCGAAATAATTGATTACCCTCCGGTAAGTAGCCGCTGCTGCGTGATGAAATTCGTCAATCACAATGTAATCAAAGTGCTGGGGCGCAAATCGTTCGAGATGTGCGACCCGGCTCAAGGTCTGTACTGACGCGCAGAGAACATCGACCTCGACGTCACGTGTGAAACCCATGTAGAAACCTGTTCTCGCCTTAGGCCGTATGCGCAGAAAAGTTTCTGCGGCCTGATTCAGGATTTCTTCCCGGTGTGCAATAAACAATACACGTCGCGCTCCGGTCTGCTCGACATCAAACGCCGCAAGCCAAGTCTTGCCAAGACCAGTTGCCAGTACAACAAGACCTCGACGGAATCCTTCCTGGCGGGTTCGTGTCAACGCATGAAGTGCTTCGATTTGTACTGTTGTTGGCTCGGGAAGTGTTTCTTTTTCTTGACTACCTGGGGCAATAGCAATCGACCTTTGAACTCGATGAGCCTCGTATTTCTCGATCCATGCGTCGGTTAAAGGTAGCGTGCTGGGATGCGCGAACAATTGATCAAACTGGTTGCGGGTTTCAAGAAATCCGACGTCAGTTGGATAATCGACTCGATAGTTCCATTCCAGTCCGTTTTGCAACGCCTGGCGACTGATGTTGCTGGAGCCAATAAAAGCAGTACCGCTGAGGTTGCCCTGGCCGTCAAATCGGGCAAATAAGTAGGCCTTTAGATGAAAGCTGCTGTTTTTTGCTTCAAAGACGCGCACCTGCGCGCCCTGTTCCTGCAGCAACATAAGTAATCGCAGCGCTTCGGGATCGGTAACATCCAAATAGTCACTGGTCAGAAATCTAATTCGCGCACGGGGATGGGATGCATCTGATTCGGGCAGAAGTGCGTCATGAAGATCGGGCAGCAAGAGCCGAAGGCCGGTGACTTTGGTAAAAGCAACTGCGAAATCGATCTCGGATGCATTGCGGATCGCTGCACACAGATTGGGCAGAAACGGATTTTCGCCACCAGTGACCAGTTTTTCCGATTTCAGATTCCGACGAAAGACTAGCGCATTGATCCACTCCTCGCTACGCTCTGGTCGCTGATCGGCCGTTATCAAGTATTCGACCTGAGCCAGTTCCGGGAGCACATCCAACCATTCAGACAAACGGGTTTGATCTGCATCAGTGAAGTGTCGACCGCTATGCTGCCGTTCCCCACAACCATGTTTGAAACTGAAATAGGCGACTCCGCCGGGTTTTAGTGATGCCCACAGGCGATCGATTGCATCCGGAACATCAGCAACCGGCAGGTGAAGCAGGCTTGCACAAGCCCATACGCCATCGTAACAAGATTGCTCGGTAACGTTGGCGAATTGCCGCAATGCAACCTGTTGCCCGGTGTGCTTAGTTGCCAGGCCAGCCATTTCAGCCGATCCATCAAAGGCGACAACACGAAACCCTTTCTCAACAAACGCTTTTGTATCGCGGCCTGAGCCACACCCTGCATCCAGGATGAGACCACAAGCAGGAAGGTGAGAGAGAAACCGTTGATGAAGGCTTTCCATGTCAGCCAACACCGTATCGGCGAAAAATTCAGACGCGTGCTGATTGTAGTAGCTCAGACTATCCGTCATTGATTATGCCGATCCAACATGTCGCCGAATATTCCGCCAAGCATTCGTCAATCCTTTCCAGTGGAAATTGCTGATTGGTCACGCTTGGAGAGCAGTCGTATTTTGACTAGAAACCTCCCGACGGGCTCATCTTTTGAGCCTCGAGTGGTATCTTAGCCTGTTTGCTGGTACCGGAATATAAGACTAAAGGCATAAGCGTGTGCCGCTCGCTTTTTGTATCCTGGCCTGTGGCTGATCGAGCAAAACACCATCATTTTCCCGATACGCCGGCCTCAAGTCCTTTGGAGCACAATGCTAGAACGTGTTACGCCAGTCCGCCATTGATACGAATGTTCTGACCGCTGACCCACCCTGCCGCATCACTCGCCAAAAACGCAACGACATCGGCTATTTCAACGGGCTGGCCAATCCGGCCAAAGGCGGACAATTGTCCGAACTGCTGAAGCTGCTCCGGCGTTTTGCCTTCCATAAACATTTCCGTTTCGATCGGGCCAGGAGAAACTGCGTTGATGGTGATGCCGCGAGGCCCTAATTCCTTGGCCAGGGAACGGGTGAGTTGCTCGACAGCACCTTTCGTGGCGACATAAGCGCCATAGGTCGGCATGAACCGCGCCGTCGTTGAGCTGGATAAATTGATGATCCTGCCGCCTTCGGACAATCGTGTCGCCGCTTGTTGGCACGCGAAGAAAGTGCCTTTCACGTTGATCGCAAAAATCCGGTCAAATTCTGCTTCTGTGGTGGCGCTGACCGGCTTAATGAACATCACGCCGGCATTGTTGACGAGAATGTCGATCCGACCAAAGTGCGCGATGCTTTCATCGAAAAGCCGGACAATCTCGGACACGCGACTGACATCGGCTTGAATGGCGAAAGCGGTGCCGCCCGCTGACTCGATTTCCGCCACGGTTTTTTGCGCCTCCCCGACATTGCTGCTGTAGTTGATGGCTACCGCGGCGCCGTCGCGAGCCAGACGTAGCGCAATCGCGCGACCAATCCCACGCGATGCACCGGTGACCAATGCTACTTTTCCTTTTAAGGCATCATTCATGAATTTCTCCAGGACAGTGACTCAGGGATGCAATCCGCACAACCGGGCATCATCGACATTCTGTGACATGGTATCCAGCCAGCCTGATAGGGCTATACGG
>JAIFKU010000136.1 GCA_020049495.1 Accumulibacter sp. | reverse complement strand
TACGTGTTGAACACGAACTTTTCTGAGGAAATACCGAGATGAAAACCCGTTTCCCCGTATTGAAAATTTCTGCCAGTGTGGCGCTCGTTGCAGGCTGTTTTTTGGCAGCGTCACCCGCTCTCGCCGAGATCAAACCCGCCATCAATTACGATCCGTCGATTGATCTTCAATACGTCCGAAGTGCTTTGGGATCAACAACAGCCGGTAGTACTGACGGCTATACCTGGTTCACCGGTACAGGCGGTATTGGGGGTTATTACGCGGGCAGCTTGTTCTTTAACGCAGGAATAGCTGGATCAAAGACGACTTCAGGCTCCTTTGCCGCCTACTGTGTCGAGCTCAATGAGCATGCATCGACTGGCTGGAATACCTACACGCTAGGATCGTTAAATAATAATGTCGGCCGGGATCTTGCCCGTCTGTATTCCGTAGTTGGGGGAGTTTCTCCGACCACCATTCCAGATTCAGCCGCTTTCCAGGCTGCGGTGTGGGAAATCACTCACGAAACATCCAGACCTTACAGTCTCGCGGATGGCAGCTTCCAGGGGTATTTGGGCAGCAGTAACAGCACCATCACAATGGCCGCAAACGGATTGCTGAGTTCAGTAACTAACTTTCAAGGTCCCGATCCTTTGTTCCTGGCGCAAAGGTTAAATAACAAGGGAGCCCAGGATTACCTGGTCATCACCTCCGTGCCCGAGCCTGGAACTTACGCTCTGATGCTTGCCGGGCTGGGTCTGATGGGTACCATTGCCCGTCGCCGCAGCAAGAAGGTCTAGTCGCTGAAAATTCTTTTGCATGATTCGGGGAGTCCGTCAGGGCTCCCTTTTTGTTTGGTGCGCCCAGCATCATGGGTGTGGGTGCACCAAACACATGCCACAAATGAACAACGGGAGCCGCAACCCCCGTTGTTCGCAACACTGAATGTGGATCAGGCTATTTGTTACTCAGCCAGCAACATGGCGTAGGTTTCGGGTTCGGGAACGGGAGCGGTGAGCAAATAAATGTGTTGGCTCCAACCGTTTGTTGATTGGTCTAAATAATCGCCAACGCCGAGAATCTGGCCTTGTTCATTGATGTCTCTGGCTTCTGTCAGTTTGCCGAAACTTGCACCTGAGAACGACAGCGTATTCAGGTCGATCTCGTTCCAGCCGGATGCATTATTAGTCCACATGACGGCGCGTCCGTCGTAAGCGCCATAAGAGCCTGTGCCGACGATCTGGTCCTTTTCATTGATCGCCCATACCGTGCCCGTATTTGCTTGCCAGTTTGCCCCCGTTGCGCTGACGGGCAACACGGACACGTTGGCGCCCTGCCAGACGAAGGTTTGATTCCAACTGTAGCCACCGGCTTCATAAAACGCGTTGCCGGCCACGGTATTGCTGTTGTTGATTGCCGTGCCGGAAGGCCGAAAACCGGCACGTTCCGGAATGTACGTAGTGCTACCTGCGGCTGTGGAGTACCCGGTCGTGTAAGTAAAGGCCATCAGGCCTACGCCCGCATCGTTGATGGCGGTACCTGTACTCCACTTATCCAGTGAGTTAATTGTGTAACCACCTGCTGCACTCGGCGTCCAGATGGCTGCACCATCGCCGGTGTTTCCTATCACTTGGCCGCTATTATTTATTGCAGCTGCTTTGGAGAAAGTATACCCAGCCCAGTTCGGCACCTGAGGCAGGTTTGTACGTGTTCCCGATGACCAGACAAAGGCTTGCTCAGGACCTGAGCTTCTGTCTACCCCGACCACCGTATTGCTGTTATTGATGTCATACAGACCAAAGTTATTGGCGTTGCCCAGTGTATTAAGCAGAGGTGTGGTGGTATAGCCGCCAGCGCTGGGGGTGAGGATCTTGTTGTTTAGAATGATCCAGCCGTTGTCGTTGATCGCCATGGTCATGACGTTTTGGGCCGAGCCGAGATCGGTTATGGTCCAATCCGCCGCAGTGACGTTGGCACTGCATACGGCAAGAAAAACGGTTGTTGCTACGAATGACGAAGGAGTTTTCATCGCATTCCCCCTGATTAATAGTGGCCTGATGCTAAATGACAACTTTACCGGGTGCAATAGTCCGATCGGACTAATACCAATTGGCGCGAGAAAAGCAGAAAAACCCCCGCCGCAGCGGGGTCTGTAAGGGTAAATACAGGATCAGAAATTACGCTTGGGCTGCCTTGCGACGACGGGCAATGGTACCCATCAGACCCAAGCCGGCTAAAAGCATTGCATAGGTCTCAGGCTCCGGGACGGCCACAATAAACGAATGATTGTCGGTTTCGAAGGCATTCTGATTTGCCGTGAAAACAATCGAAGTGATAGCAGGACCGTTTCCTGACGAGACATTGAAGTAAACGGTCTTGTCCCATGTATTCGTGCTTGGTATATCGACTCCGCTAAAAGCGCCCAGGACGTTCGATCCGTTGTAGAACGTCACAGTATTCCAGCCCAGTGGATCTGGCGATCCCCAGAGAAAACCGTAATAGGAGATCGGCGCAGAAAAAGTGACCGTTCCAGTTTGGCCGGCTTCGATAGACCAAAAGTTTCCGGTTGAATTAACAGGGCGTGCGGCAACACCGCTAATGCCAGATATTGAAGAACTGAAGTTGAATAGCTCCCCGCCTGCAAATGTGGCTGTACTGTAATTGACCGACCCTAAGTACCCAACCCTGGACGAATCATTGGTACTTGACGAAGCACCAAAATCATAGGTCGTCACTCCTGAAGCAGGACTTGAAGGACCTGATGTTACCGAGGTCGTTAAGGCATTCGCTGATGAAGCCAATGCAGCAAGGGAAAGACCAAAGACGATACTCAATGTCGAAGTTTTCATGATTTCACCAGATGAAAATAGCATTGGCACTCTAATTTCAATTCCAATTTTGGACAATAGTACTTTAAGACTAACGACGGCGAGACCAAGTACAAGCGAAAGTCGTTATTGAGTGGGTACGTGAATGTTTTCCAAGGCTGTTCGCCGCAGATAAAAAGCGCAGATAAAAAGGGGACGCTACCCTTTTATTATCAAACTATTTTTGGGCGGCCTTGAGGGCGGTACTCCAGAAAACGGCCTGCTTGCTTTCCCAATTCCTGAATAAAACATTCGGTGCCGCAGGGCAGGCCTTTTTCGACATTCCGCCTCAAGATCTGCATTTCTTCCGTCTCATCCCCCTCAGACAGCCAGACGGACCAGTTATCGATGGCGAGGAATTGTTTGCTCCAGGCGGATTGCGGATTCAACAGACCACTCAGGGCCTTGTCGCAATGCGCTGAGGCGCTCGACCATGGGTGGTTTTCTGCGGCACGCACCATCCTGGCACGCACCGGGTTGCGTTCCACATAGCGCACCGCCGCCCACAGGTAGACTTCGTCCAGCGGTGACGAGAAAAACCGCCCTTGCCAAAGGTGCCCTTTCCAACCCCGCGCACGGTTAATCCGTTGGGCGTAGCGCATATGTAGCGGCTTAAGCACCCGTTGCAGCCCATCGTCGTTTGCCGGAATGGCGACGAGATGGATGTGGTTGGTCATGAGACAGTAGGCGAGTATTTCGACATCGTGTTGCTCGCTGTACTCCTTGAGCCACGATAGATAGGTCAGACGATCTTCATCTGTGAAGAAAATATCTTCACGCCGATTGCCGCGCTGGGTTATGTGGTGCGGCACACCAGCAAATACCGTTCTGGAGAGTCTGGGCATTACGAGAGGCTAGCACAATCACTAAAGGGTAGCGTCCCCTTTTATGTCCTTTTATGTCCCTTTTATGAAAATTTTCCTGACAAATATCGCTATACTATGCCGTAGCATTTTCTTGGTATAAACATTGTTTTTTATAAAAAACCTGTTCGCTGCAAGATTTACATCCCGGAACGGCCTATGAAAACGATTGGTTATGCATTTCTCCGCGATCACCTCGCCCTCTCTGCATTCCCGGTTTCCTGTCCGGCACGCATCAGCCCTGTCCAGCGGGTACTGTCCACGCCCGATGGCATTTTGCAGACCCCGAAGGATGTCGCCCCAAAAACCGACAATCCGCTGGATCACGTTCTCTTCGCGCTCAAACACGAAGGCACCAACCTGCAAGTATTGGCCGAGACGATGGCGCACATACCTGCGGAGCAACTCATCGGGCGACTGCGCAACACGCCGAATAGCCTGCTCGTACGCAAGGCCTGCTACCTTTGGGAGCAATTTACCGGCCATCAACTGAGTGACATCCCGGCCATTGGCGGCTCCTATGGTGACCTCTTTGATCCTGACCGCTATATCACCGCGCCGGCACAGAAAAACAGCAAATGGCGCATCAACTTTAACGGGATCGGCTCGATTGATTACTGCCCCAGCGTCGAACGTACCGCTTCGATCCAGCGGGGAATCGCCAGCGACATCCTCGGCCGTACCAAAGCCTTCCTCAACGAAATTGGCGCCGTTACTGCAGATCGCGCCCTGGCGTGGGCCTATCTGAGTGAAACAGAGCACTCCTTTGCGATCGAGCACGAAACGCCCAGCCAAAACAAGGCCGATGCTTTCGTAGCGCTGCTCCAGCAAGCGCACGAAGCGCGTGAGCTCAGCGAAGACTACCTGGTGGAACTCCAGTCGGCGACTATCGCCAACCCGTTTAATCAAGCCGCCTCGTTCCGCCATGAACAAAACTGGTTGCGTAGCGGTGGGTTGCGCGGTGCCGGCAGCGTCAGCTATGTGCCGCCATCGCCCGGGCTACTGGCAGACTTGATGCCCCAATTCCTGCGGCTGGCCAACACCGCCCCCAAACAGATTGACCCCATCGTTGCCGCTTCAATCGCATCCTTTGCGCTCGTTTATCTACACCCCTTCATGGATGGTAACGGGCGCTTGTCGCGATTTCTGTTCCACCACGCACTCTGCCAATCCGGGCAGTTGGAGCACGGCCTGCTGCTCCCGGTTTCAGTGGCCATGAAGCTCAACGAAAATGCCTATCTGAGCGCCTTGCAAAGCTTCTCCAAACCGGCCCGAGCGCAATGGAACGTTCGCTGGATCGACGAAAATCAGTTTGATTTCGCGTTCAAGGGCAAGCATTCCATCTACCGCTATTGGGATGCAACCCCCGGCGTTGAATTCGGCTTCAGAATGGCTGAACAATCACTTGATGTTCACCTGCGACAAGAAACGGCCTACTTGGCCCAGTTCGACCGGATATACAAGGCCACGAACGCCGAGTTCGATATCCGCAACAATGATCTGCACATGATGATCGTTGCGGCCCTCCAGAACGGCGGGGCAATCTCGACGAATCGACGCAAACAACTGGCCACGCGGGTGCCGCAGGAATCGTTTGCCTTTGTCGAGAAGCTGGCAAAAACCGAGCTGCAGGCATTGAACACCAGGTAAAAGGGTAGTAAAAGGGGACGCTACCCTTTTATCCTTTTATCTGTGCGGTGGCGACAAGAGCACGCAAGCAAAAGACATCAAGGCGGCAAAGCGCCTGGCTACTGAATGGAGTGAATGAAATGGCTGACAAATTGACAACCTACGATCCCGCCGAAGATTTGGCTTCTGACGAAGCAATGGCAGCATTCATGGCCGAAGCGTTCGAGACGAGCGATGCCAGCTACATAGCGCACGCGCTTGGCGTCGTCGCTCGTGCGAAGGGCATGGCGCAAATTGCCGGACAAACAGGCCTTTCCCGCGGTAAAAGGGGACGCTACCTTTTTACTCTCACAATCAGCAAAGGGTAGCGTCCCCTTTTCCTTTTCCCTTTTCCGGGTTAAAAAAAGCTTGCTCGTAAGCAAGCTTTTTTTATGCGGTTCAATCAATCGATCAGAGCGCCTTCGACTTGCTGCGACGGCGGGCGATCGTGCCCATCAGGCCAAGGCCGGCAAGCAGCAGGGCGTAAGACTCGGGTTCGGGAACCGGAGGAGTCACCGTGCCATTGACGACATTAATGCCAACGATGCCAAAAGTACCAGGAATCAGTTGCTTGGTGACGCCGTCGATTTCGAGTTTGTACGTAGTGCTGCCAGTGAGCGACAGCGTTTTGTTACGCATGTCATTGAAGGCAGCGACCCAATTTCCACCGATCAGAGAGGCAGAGAAAGTCTGGCCGACCAGCGAGCCATCCAGAAACTTGAAACTGAGCGAACTGTACTGGGCTTGCAGGCCCGATACGGAAAGAGCCATCAGGTCTGGGCCAGCCGGGGTCACCGAAAAAAATTCGGTGAAGGACATACCTGCCACTGTGTTGAACGATAAGTCAGTGTCGGCATGGGCCGTGCTGGCAAGGGCGAGCATCGCGGCGATCAGGGAAATGCGGATGGGTTTTTTCATGCCAGTCTCCTTACGCAGCAGTGGTGTTCTTGCGGCGACGGGCGATGGTACCCATCAATCCGAGGCCGGCCAGCAGCAGGGCGTAGGACTCGGGTTCAGGGACGGGAGCGAGCGTCAGCGTGTAACTGACCTGCGTCGCGCTACCCCTGAGGTCAAACCAGTAGGTCTGCCCGAGGGTCAGGTTGTTAAAGGTGTTTGAATACGAAAATACACCCGTGTCAGGATCGCTGGGCACGGGGATGTATGATTCTGAAGACCAGTCCGACCACCATGCCGTTGAGGTTTCGGCCCCAATACCAACACGGTACCGAGCCATGAGATCACCAGCCATATCAATCCCGACAACGCCGGCCAGAACGCTGTTCATGGTGCTGCCCACGGTGAATTTGTAAATGTCTTCAAAGATCCCCGATCTCAAGGCACTGGCAGAAACAGAGGTGTCGAGAACGCCGAAGTCATACGGAGCTTGTCCTGCATTAGCTAGACCGACGGTAGCGATCAATGCAACCGCGACGGTGAGCTTTTTCAGTGTTGATATGAACATAGGAACCTCCATTGAACAGCGTTCGTTGGGTCGATTATATCAAGCTGAGATGAACAGGCAATAGTCCGTTCAGACTAGTCGGTAGTCATGCCGAATCGCATAGATAAACCGTCTTTGCGGCCTCACCGCCCGTAAACGTCTTCGAAGCGCACGATATCATCCTCGCCCAAGTACGAACCCGACTGCACCTCGATCATCTCGAGCGGCACACGGCCGGGGTTTTCCAACCGGTGCTTGGTGCCCAGCGGGATGAAGGTCGATTCGTTCTCGGAAACCAGGTAGATCGTATCTTCCCGCGTAACCTTGGCCGTACCGTACACGACAACCCAGTGTTCCGCACGGTGGTGGTGCATCTGCAGCGACAGACAGGCGCCCGGGTTGACCATGATGCGCTTGACCAGAAAACGTTCGCCCGCATCCACGCCGTCATACGAACCCCAGGGGCGGAACACCTTGCGATGCAGCAAGCCCTCGCTGCGGCCATCCTGCTTGAGACGGTCGACAATCTTCTTCACCTCCTGCGTCTTGTCCTTGTGGGAGACGAGGATGGCATCGGGTGTTTCAACGACCACCAGGTCATCCACCCCGATACAGGCCACCAGACGGCCGGCCGATGTCACCAGAGTATTCCGGCAATCATGCAGCAACACATCGCCCTGCGCCACATTGCCATCGGCATCTTTGGGCAACACCTTCCACAACGCATCCCACGCGCCCACGTCAGACCACCCGGCCGCAAGCGGGATGACCACACCGGCCGGCAAAGCCGCATCCAATGCAGCGATGCGCTCCATCACCGCATAGTCAATCGAATCCGGGGGGCACTGGCAGAACGCCTCCTGATCGACGCGCAGGAAATCGCCGTCAGCCGAACCCTTCTCCCAGGCCATGCGGCAGGCTGCAAGAATATCGGCGCGACACACGCCAATCGCCGAAAGCCACACCGAAGCGCGCATCATGAACAGCCCGCTGTTCCACATATAGGTGCCGGCATCCAGGTAACTTTGTGCCGTAGCCAGATCTGGCTTCTCCACAAAGCGCGCAATCATGCAGGCGCTGCCCTTGCCCAATGAAGCACCCGACTGGATATAGCCATAGCCGGTTTCCGGCGAATCCGGCGTAATGCCGAAAGTGACCACTACCCCTTCATCGGCAAGCAACGCCCCCTGATACACCACCGCCTGAAACGCCGGTGTATCGAGAATCACATGATCGGAGGGCATCACCAGCAGGATCGGATCAGCCCCCTCACGCATCGCCGCCAGCGCGGCCAGCGTCAAAGCGGGTGCGGTATTCCGCCCAACCGGCTCGAGCACGATCGGCCCCTTCTTGCTCATCAACCGAAGCTGCTCGGCGATCACAAAACGGTATTCCTCGTTACACACCACCATCGGCGCCGCCAGTTGCGCGCCGGCGATTCCATCCACACGGCGCACGGTTGCCTGCAGCAGCGAATCTTCGCCAATCAGCGGCAACAACTGTTTCGGATACTTTTCACGCGAGAGTGGCCACAAGCGTGTACCCGAGCCACCGGAAAGAACAACGGGTTGAATCAGCATCAGAAATACTCCGAAAACTTGCCGTGAATGCAATAACACTTTTAATTATCAAGAAATGCTCTCGGGTTGAGCCCGTCGAATCGAAATCCTATTTGGGGTCAGACTCAAGGCGAACGGCCTTAAACGCGAACTTTCCAAACAGATAATTCAATGCTTCCTTAATCCTGATCCCTGATGAATTCCTGCAAATCATTGTGTGCCATCATACGCCGCAAGCATCCCTGCACCAACGTCCCGGCTCTATCCTGCGTCGCCGCCTCGGCATAGCAACGCAACTCCGGCGCATTGCCCGAAGGGCGGAAATGCACGATTTCATTGCCCTCCAGCGTAATGCGCAGCCCATCGGTCTGATCGACCCCGACAGGTTTTCCGCACAGGCCGTCAAGCAAGGCCTCGATGGCCGCGTGAGAAGCGGCGAGTGCCTGCAACAAGGCCCGGCTGCTTTCGGTCGGGAAATCCTGCAACCGGTCGCTCGCCGTAAATTGTGCCGGCAGACTGTGCAGCAGGGCACTGACCTTTACCCCCCTCTCTCTGGCCATCGACAGCAGGCAAAGCATCGGCAGCACCGCATCCCGCGTCATCAAGGGCGCCAGTACGCGGCCATCCTTCTCGATAGCCGAACCCACCAGAAACCCCCCATTCGGCTCGAAGCCCACAACGTTCTGCGCACCGGCGCCGATCAGCTCTTCGATACCCGCAATCACATAAGGCGAGCCAATGCGTGTCCTGACCACCTTGGCGAAAGCCCCGCACAAATCCACCGCCGTATTGCAACTCACCGTCGTAGCCACCGCCTGCGCGCCAAGATACTGCGCACAGAGAATGCCGCTAACATCACCGCGGAACCACTGGCCGTTTTCATCACCGAGCAGCGGCCGGTCCGCATCGCCATCGGTTGAAAGAATCGCATCAAACCCGACGTCCTCCGCCCAGCGCCGTGCCTGCTGCACATCGGCATCGCTCACGGCTTCGGTGTCAATCGGGACAAAGTCATCCGTCCGCCCCAGCGAGACGACTTCGGCACCCAACTGCAGCAGGAGCTCCGTGAACAAATCCCGCCCGACACTCGAATGCTCATAGAACCCGAGCCGCGTCCCGGCCAGACAGCGGGCCGGAAAAAAGTCGAGATAGCGCTCGCTATACAGCTCGAAGGCAGCACGATTCACCGGCGGCAGCGCCACCGTCAGCCGCACTGCCGGCAGCAAAACCACCGCGCCGGTGATAGTCGCCTCATCAACTTTGGTGATCTCCCCGGTAGCGCTATAAAACTTGATCCCGTTGCGATCAAAAGGAATGTGGCTGCCCGTCACCATGATCGCTGGCAGGCCATGCGTCTGGGCGTAATAAGCCAGCGCCGGCGTAGGGATGGCCCCGCAAAAATCTACAGTCAGCCCGGCATGTTCAATCGCTGCCGCACACGCCGAGGCAATTTCCGGGCTACTCGGCCGCAAGTCCATCGCCAGCGCCACACGCCCGGATGTTGCAGACATCGCCTGCAGAAAAGCCGCCGTATAGGCAAAGCAGACTTCGCTGCTCATATCCGCCACCAAACCGCGTGCGCCGCTGGTGCCGAAGCGCACACCGCAGGTGTCCATCAGAGCGCGGATAGAGAGTTGTTTTTCAGGTTGGGGCATGGATTCCTTAAAAGGGGACGCTACCCTTTTATGTGTTATGTGTGGGTTAAGCATGTACCTGATGGATCGGTTGTACAGCCAATCGCATCCCCATGGCCTTGAGGATCGCAGAAAGCGTTTTCAATTCAGGATTTCCCTGTTCGGACAGTGTGCGATAGAGCGTATGTGCATTCACCTCTGCCTGACGCGCTATCTCCTGAACGCCGCCAAACGCTTTGCTGAGACTGCGCAATGCCAGCATCAAATCGGTTTCGTCGCCGTCGACCAGTACGGAATTCAGATACTCGGCCGCAAGGTCAGGATCGCGGCGGAACATTTCAACCGTTGCTTCTTCGTGAGTCCGGTGCGTTTTACCCATTTCGCTTCTCCCAGTCTTTCAAAAATCCAACTGCTCGGTCAATATCTCTGCTCTGCGAAATCTTGTTGCCACCACTGGTGAGCAATATGACCCGATTGCCAACTTGTGCGTAATAGACACGGTACCCAGCCCCCACATCAATTCGCAACTCGCTGATACCGTCTCGCAAGGACTTGTGGTCCCCAAATAAACCCGCCTCAACACGTGCGACACGTTTGATGACGGCGATTTCGCTATGCGATCACGAAGGCCGTCAAGCCAATCCTGATAGAGATCATTCTCGTTCTCATCGAGATAGTGGATAACTTCGTGCATGGCAATATTTTAGCTTATAAGCGAATTATTGCAAGTCTTATGACTTTCTTAAAAGGGGACGCTACCCTTTTATTTAAAGGGTAGCGTCCCCTTTGGGTGCTTTGGGTGTGAGGGCATTTTTTGTAGTCTTAATTCCTGACTGCTGAGTAAAGGTCAGGCCCAGAACATTCACCCGCGCACCCTTGATATAGCTGCCAGCCGCAATCATCTCCTTGATCGTCTGTTCAGCCAGAAACTTGCCCATGCCGTCATTGATGCGCCGCCCGGATTGCTCAGTCCATCCGATGAGTCGACGCAACAACGAACAAACTGTGATTGCAAACACACGTACAGAGTAGTATATAGTAAATATATATCACAAGGAGCGTGTCATGAGTAATCTACTTTTGAAATTCAAGTCCAAAGACTCGCCATACGGCGTGACGCGAGAAACCCTAAGGGCTTTGGCTGAAGAAATGGATGTTAGTGAAACGATGGTGGTGCATCTTGCCGTTTCCCGATTCGCAAATGAAGTGCTCCCCGCCTACGAGAAGGATGACGGACCCCTTACCACGAAAGATATTGCAAGAATCCGTAAGGCCGCACAGCCTATGCTGCCCAAGGGTAAGCTACTTAACACACGCTCGTTGTTATAAGGAGCGTCTATGTGGGAAAAACCAGATGTTGGTGACATCGTTTGGTGTCGATTTCCGCAACAGCCGCGCGATATTCCTGGCCCAAAACCCCGCCCCTCACTGGTTGTTTCCATTTCGGAATACGACGATGGCGTGATGGTAAAGATTGCTTACGGGACTTCTCAGAAAACGGATCGCCTGTACGCCGGCGAGTTTGTTATTCGAAAAGCCGAAAACAAGGCGGCCTATGAAATGGCGGGGTTATCGTATGACACAAAGTTCGATTTGCGTCAATTGGTTGAAGTGCCGTGGAATAACCAATTTTTTGCTGTAAGTCCAAAGCCTGCGCATGGACAGACGCCGAAAATGGGTAGTTTGCACATAAACATGAAAAGAGCGCTCGAAGCCGCCGTAGAAGCGCTTAGCTTAGATAAGAAATAAAAACCTACAACCGCCAAACCCTCAACCCCGCCGCCGCCAGCTCAGCCGCATCAAACAATCACGCATGCGCGTGATTATCAGGCTCAACGGAAATACAGAAAAGGGGACGCTACCCTTTTACTATTTATCGTTTTAAAGGGTAGCGTCCCCTTTTCCCTTTAAGGGTAGCGTCCCCTTTTCCGTTCTTTAAAGGGTAGCGTCCCCTTTTCCGTTTTCCGTTCTTTTACGTTTTTGGGAATGAAGCTTGTCTCGCCAGTCGGCAGCTGATGGATTTCATCATTGAAACGCGCCCCTTCAGCAAGAAGAAGACCGGAAGCAGTGATGCTGACCGGACGTACTTTACGACAGCCTACAGTTCTCATTTCCCATACCTTCTTTCGGTTAAGGAGACGCTGATTTATTCGTCCCCCAGGAGGACTTGAGCCCAAGGCCCCGTTGCCTTCGGGGCGTCACCCCGGCGAAGGCCAGGGTCCCTGCACTTCCTTCGGTCGGATTCCGGCACCCCGAGAGTACTTCCTCAGGACGGCTTCGCCTTACCTTCGGGGCGCCTTCGCCGGAATGACGAATTTGGAATACTTCAGCGTTTCCTTAAGCCTCTACCCAAAATGATACACCGGCTTTGACTGATGCCATTTATATTCGGTGGAGATCGTCGCTTTGCAAGGTTCAATCAACATGCCCTTTGCAGACGCCGCAAGCATCCCTGCACCAACGCCCCGGCTCTTTCCTGCGTTGCCGCCTCGGCATAGCAGCGCAACTCCGGCGCATTGCCCGAAGGGCGAAAATGCACGATTTCGTCGCCCTCCAGCAGGAAGCCGCCATACGGCTCGAAGCCGACAACGATGCCCTTGATACGGGTCGTGCACGAACACCTCGACACCGTAGCTCCTCAACTCGTTGATCACGTCGCCCACCTTTGAGTTACGCAGATCGGCGCAGTTTTCCTTGAAGGTCAGGCCCGGCACATTGAACAACTTATGAATGAACGGGAGAAGCAGAGAGCTTCACACCGAGAGCATGAAGGAGTTTGAGCATTGTGTCGTAACGAGGCTTTGCGCCGGGCGTAAGCGCTTTGTAGAGACTTTCGCGCCCAAGGCCAGCATCTTTGGCGAGTTGTGCCATGCCACGGGCACGAGCCACATCTCGCACGGCGGTTAAAAACACATCAGGATTGGAATCCTCCAGTGCAGCAGTAATGTACTCAGCGATGGTTTCTTCGTCGTCGAGGTAGTCGGCCGCATCGAACGGGGAAAATTTAGCCATGGTTCACTCCTTATCCAAAGCCCGCGCCATCTCAATGGCGCGTTTTATGTCGCGCTTCTGCGAGGACTTGTCGCCGCCCAACAGAAGCAGATAGAGCACCTCACCACGACGGGTGAAATAGATACGATAGCCAGGGCCGAAATGAATGCGCATTTCAGAAACTCCCTCGCCGACTGGTTCATAGTCCCCGAAGTTGCCATGCTCGGCAGAACGGATACGAAGAGCGATGCGAGCACGGCCAATCTTGTCCTTCAATGCCGCAAGCCAAGCGTCAAATTCAACGGAGCGGTGAAAGGTGTTCATGGGGTACAGTGTATCCTTACGGATACCATAATGCAACTTCCTCGGCGGCCAAGAAGTTTTTATAGGAGCCGGGTACCGGAACCTCCGGCGAGGATGATGCCTTTGCGGTTCATTTGATTCCCCTTAAATTATTAACGGCGAGTTGTTAATCGGCTTGTTTTTGATAACAAATATGTTATTATTTTGAACATGGATTACACGATTACCTACTATAGCGAAGCGGTTGAAGATGACGTGCTTGCGCTGCCTGCGGGGTTGCTGGCGCGTTACTTCAGCTTGACCGACCGCATGGCGACGGCGGGGGCGAACCGCATACCGAGGCGTTCGGCGGTGGTCTGCTTGAGTTGCGTTTGAAAAGCGCAGAGGGTATCGCCCGTGTTTTCTACTGCACGCTGGTGGATCGGCGGATTGTGATGCTGCACAGTTTTATCAAGAAGACGCAGAAAACCCCGCCGCGTGAGCTGCGGATTGCAAAAACCCGTTTGAAGGAGATTAAAAATGCGAACCCATGAAGAATTGAAAGCCATTGCGCTCTCTAACCCGGCTGTTCGTGCGGAGTACGAGCGCATCGAGCGCGAGGAAATGCCGATGCTCGATGCCATCCTTAAGGCACGGCGCGAGGCAGGGATGACGCAGGCCGATGTGGCTGAGCGCATGGGCACCAAAGCGCCGGCTGTGGCTCGGCTGGAAAGCGCACTGATTTCGGGCAAACATTCGCCGTCGCTCGCAACGCTGCGCAAATACGCAGCCGCCATGGGCAAGCGGCTGGAGGTGCGCTTTGTTTGATGCTGGTGCGCTCCTACAACCCCATCGCTTCATCCGCTCCCTGTAGGAGCCCGGCTGTGCCGGGCGATACCCCAACCCCCTACAACCGCCAAACCCTCAACCCCACCGCCGCCAGAGCCGCCGCATCAAAGCACGCCTTCACATCAATAAAAAACCCGCCCTTGACCAGCTTCTTCTGGAAATCCTCAACCGGCAGCGCGATAAACGGTTTGTATGACACCGCAGCCACAATGGCATCGGCACGCGGCAAGTCATTCCACGCAGTGAGACGTACGCCGTACTCGGGCATCGCTTCTTCCGGGTCGGCATACGGGTCGTGCACGAATACCTCGACACCGTAGCTCTTCAGCTCGTTGATCACGTCACCCACCTTCGAGTTACGCAGATCGGCACAGTTTTCCTTGAGCCCTTGTAGGTCGGCCTTCAGGCCGACATTGCTACTGACGTTCAATTGGCAGTCATATCTCCGCCTGCAACAACGATAACCCCTGTGCGTCTTTCATCGCCAATAAAGGCTTGACTTGCTACGGCCAAGGAATGGCCGGGCGTACGAAAGAAAAAAGGCCCGTCGCTGACCTAGGGAAACGCTGAAGTATTCCAAATCCGTCATTCCGGCGAAGGCGCCCCGAAGGTAAGGCGAAGCCGTCCTGAGGAAGTACTCTCGGGGTGCCGGAATCCGACCGAAGGAAGTGCAG
>JAIFKU010000023.1 GCA_020049495.1 Accumulibacter sp. | reverse complement strand
GCCATATCGTGCTGGCCGGGACGGGCAGGGAGTTGCTGGCCAGTTCGGAGGTGCGCGCCGCGTACCTGGAAGCCGGGCAGGCGAGCAAAGCCGGGTAGAGCAGAGCGCATGCCCAGGCTCTGCTACTCCATTTGAACACGTCCTCATGCACGAACCTTCTTTACCGCCCCGCTGGTTGCCCTTTCTGGTCCTCGGCATCGGACTGCTGGCCATTTCCTTCGGTGCCATTCTCGCCCGCTTCGCTCAGGGCTACGGTTTGCCTTCGCTGGCCATCGCGGCGCTGCGTCTGGGGCTGGCGGCGCTGATCATTACCCCGGTCGCGCTGTGGCGGTCGCGCTGCACACTGCTGGCCATGAATCGGCGGCAGGTTCTGCTTACCCTGGGAGCCGGTTTCTTTCTCGCCCTGCACTTCGCAACCTGGATCAGTTCGCTCGAATACACCTCGGTGGCCAGCAGCACGGCGCTGGTGACGACCAACCTGCTGTGGATAGGAATCGCCTCCTTCCTGCTGTTTGGCGAAAAACCAGGCCTGCAGATGGCCTTCGGCATCGCCATCTCGCTCACCGGCAGCCTGCTGATTTTCTGGAGCGACAGCCGCAATAGCCTGCCGGGCAGCCATCCGCTGCTCGGCAATGCTTTGGCCCTGGTCGGCAGTTGGTGTTTTTCGGCCTATCTGCTGATCGGTCGCCGCCTGCGCGCTGATATGCCGCTACCGGCGTATATCTGGCTGGCTTACGGCACGGCCGCGCTGTTTCTGCTGGCCGCCTGCCGCGGTGCAGGCATTTCGCTTGAGGGCTACAGCACCCCCGCCTACCTGGTGGCTCTGGGCATGGCGCTGGGCCCGCAACTGCTCGGCCATACCGCCTACAACTGGTCTCTGAAGCATGTGTCTCCGACTTTTGTTGCCGTGGTGACGCTCGGTGAACCCATGGGCAGCGCGGCAATGGCCTGGCTCTTTTTCGCCGAGTCCTTTGCCCTCCTGCAAGGCATCGGCTTCGTTCTGCTGCTGACCGGCATTTACCTGGCGGCACGCGGCGAAGGGCGCTAGCCGAAGTCGGGGGTCGGCTCTGGCGTTTATTTGGGGTGACCGGAAACTGTTCTGGTCTCAGGGTCAAGCGAGACCTTGCCGACGGTTTTACTCCCCGGAAAAATTGTGGGTCCGTCGATTACATACCCGGGTATGGCATCAGTCGGTCTGAGTTGAGAGGCCGGGAAGACGAATTTATAAGCCTGTGCCAATTTTTTCACAGCCTCTGAGCAGGCACTCGGTATTATCAAAGCTTATGCCGAGGCTTTTCCACGACAGGCAGACCTGCCGTCTTCCAGGACTCGAAGCCACCCTCGATATGGAAAACCGGGCTCAGCCCCATATCTTGTAGCGTCGCTGTCGCCAAGCTGGAGCGCCAGGCGGAATGACAGTAGAGAACAAACTCCTTTCCGGAACTGAAGATTTCCTTGTGATAGGGGCTCTCTGGATCCACCCAGAACTCCAGCATGCCGCGAGGAGCATGGAGGGCACCCGGTATCATTCCTTCTCGCTCAAGCTCCCGCACATCGCGGATGTCCACGAAGACGACATTCGGATCGTCCAATTTTCTTTTGGATTCTTCCAGGGAAAGCGTGCGAATTTTCGCGCGTGCTTCTGCGATCAACTGCTTGTATCCCTTGGTGATTGGCATGAGGATTGTCTTCTGGTGAGAATTGGTGTTTGATTACCCGGTAGCTCAAAGCGTACTGCCGATTTCGTGGCGGATCATCTTGTTTTTGCTTGCAAGTTGATGCACCTCAGTTGGACAGGTAAAACCCCGATCATGGTTCGACGCCCTGCAGGCAACGGGGCCTTGGGCTCAAGTCTTCTTGGGGACAAGCTCACCACGAATGGATTTCCTCCAGATTTCGCGTAATGGGCAATCCGGGATGAATCCACAGTCAATTCCGGACACCCAAACAAAAGAGCCGCACGCTGCGGCTCTTTTCGGAGGGTCATGACACCAGCCACCAGCGGCCAATCAGCTCTGTGGAACGGTTTCGGCAAAGGCCGAACGGAGCATCATCTTTTCATATAGGCGGGCAAGATTGGGGTGCTTTTCGCTCCATTTGATCTCGGGAAAGCGGAAGGCCAGATAACCCAGTGCACAACCGGCGCCGACATCGGCCAGCGAGAAGTGGGTGCCCATGCACCAGTTGCCTTCACCAAGCTGAACTGACATGTAGTCAAGGCCGCGGGTGATCTTGTCCTGCTGGCGGGCAATCCAGTCGGCACTTTGCTGAGTTTGCGGACGCTTTCTTTCGACGAAGATCAGTGCGGCGGCGTCGCAGATGCCGTCGGCAACGGCACCCCAGCGCTTGACTTCGGCACGCTCGCGGTTGGATTCGGGCATCAGCTTGTTGTTCGGAGCAACGCTGTCAATGTATTCGACGATGACACGCGAGTCGAACAGCACCGTCGAGTCATCAAGGATTAGCACCGGAATCTTGCCCAGCGGGTTGAGGTTGGGGACAATGGATTCGGGAGATATCGGAGAATCCAGCTCGAATTCGTAATCGATTTTCTTTTCGGCCAGAACTACTCGCACTTTGCGGACGTAGGGGCTGGTCAATGATCCTATGAGCTTCATCTGCATCCTGTTCGTTAGTTATCCGGCAGAATTATAGCATCGCTACTGCAATCGATTTGCTGGAGGTTTTGCCGGACGGGTAAAATAACAGGCTTACCGCAAAGGATGAGCCTGATGTCTTTCAATAACCTCACCGCACTTTCGCCGCTCGACGGCCGCTATTCCGGCAAGCTTGATGCTCTGCGCCCGCAGTTTTCAGAGTTCGGTCTGATTCGCCGCCGCCTGCAGGTCGAGATCGAATGGCTCAAGGCACTGGCCGCCGAAGCGCATTTTTCGGAGATTCCCGCTTTCTCTGCGCCTACCGTGGCCGTACTGGATCGGCTGGTCGCCGATTTCGGGCCGGAGCAGGCCGCCGAAGTCAAGGCGATCGAAGCGGTGACCAATCACGATGTCAAGGCACTGGAATACTGGATCAAGGACAAGCTGGCTGACAACGTCGAGGTGATGCGGGTTTCGGAGTTCATCCACTTTGCGTGTACCTCCGAGGATATCAACAATCTCGCGCATGCGCTGATGCTCAAGTCTTCTCGTGATGACGTGATGCTGCCCATGCTCGACCGGGTTATCGTCCGTCTGCGCGATCTGGCGCACGAGCATGCCAGTCTGCCGATGATGTCACGTACGCACGGCCAGCCCGCCACGCCGACCACGCTGGGCAAGGAAATGGCCAATGTCGTCTATCGCCTTGAGCGCGCCCGTTCGCGCATTGCCGGCGTCCGTCTGCTCGGCAAGATCAATGGCGCCGTCGGTAATTACAACGCCCACCTCGCAGCCTATCCGGGCTACGACTGGGAGAGCTTTGCCCAAGGTTTCGTGGAAAACCTCGGTCTCGAATTTAATCCCTACACCATCCAGATCGAGCCGCACGATGCGCTGGCCGAACTGTTTGACGCCTGCGCCCGCACCAATACCATCCTGATCGACCTCAACCGCGACGTCTGGGGCTATATCTCGCTCGGTTTCTTCAGGCAGAAGCTGAAGGCCGGCGAAATCGGCTCATCGACTATGCCGCACAAGGTCAACCCCATCGATTTCGAGAACTCCGAAGGCAATCTCGGTCTGGCCAACGCGCTGCTCAGGCATCTTTCCGAAAAACTGCCGATCTCGCGCTGGCAGCGCGATCTGACCGATTCCACGGTGCTGCGCAACATGGGCGTGGCACTGGGTTACACCCTGCTGGCCTACGATTCACTGCTGCGTGGCCTGAACAAGCTCGAAGTCAATGCCGATTGCCTGTGTACCGATCTGGATGCCAACTGGGAACTGCTCGCCGAGCCGATCCAGACGGTGATGCGCCGTTACGGAATCGCCAATCCGTATGAAAAACTCAAGGAACTGACGCGCGGCAATCGCGTCTCGCGCGAGGTCATGCAGGATTTTGTCCAGTCGCTGGAAATACCGCAGGCGGCCAAGGAAGAACTGCTGAAGCTGACGCCATGGGATTACACCGGCAAGGCGGCCGATCTGGCGCGGCGGATTTGATCCGTCAGGACGACCATAACAAGGAACTGGAAACGTGGCGCAATTTGCTGAAAATCTGAAGAAGCTGCCGGGAATATCGCATCTGGCGGCGATCAATTTGCTCGATACCGAGGGCGGGGTACTGGCGTCCATCGAGAACAAGCCTGGCAGTCAGGGCTCGCTGGCCGTCTATAACCATCTGGCGCAGATTTTCGGCGCAATCACTCCGGATGCGGCGAGGAAAGGGCTGGAACTTTTTGCCGAACATGCTGAGGAGGCGCGCGCTCATCCTGGGAAACACCCCAATATTGACCGCCTGCTTGCCTTGATCGAAGAAAAAAAGACCTTGCGCATCAAGCATGTGTTTGCCATCTGAATCCTGAAACTTATTGTGGTTATTTGTTGACTAAGCTATCGTAATGAATATGCGCATTTAATACGAACCGCTGTCGATGGCCTGCTGCCCGGCTCTGGATGACGGTTTGACCACAGAGTCATCAACCACCAAGGAGAGAAATTCATGAAGAAAATCGCTGCAGTTCTTGTGCTGGCCTGCTTTGCCGGATCGGTTCTCGCCCAGCAAACCCTGAAACCGGAGGACATGATCAAAATCCGCAAGTCAGGCTACAGCTTCATGTCGTGGAACATGGGCAAGATCAAGGCCAACCTGGATGGTACCTTCAACAAGGATCAGGTCATTGCGGCGGCCAACGTCGTTGCGGCGACGGCCAATTCGGGCATGGGTGCACTCTTCGCTCCGGGAACCGAGCATGACGTTGGCGACCAGAAGACCCGCGTCAAGCCCGAGTTCTTCCAGCCCCAGAATCAGGACAAACTCAAGGAAGTGGCGGGCAACTACATCAGGGAAGCCAACGAACTGGCAAAAGTTGCGGCGACCGGTGATGTGGCCGCGATCAAGGCCCAGTTCGGCAAGACCGGCGGTTCCTGCAAGGGCTGCCACGACGTGTTTCGCAAGGATTGATTTTTCTTACTGGTTCGAGAAAGGCCGCTCCTGAGCAATGCTGTTCAGTTAGTGCAAAGGCGTAGAAACTAGTCATTCCCGCGAAGGCGGGAATCCAGTTGCAGTCTTGACCCTGGCTGGATCCCCGCTTGCGCGGGGATGACGGCTAAATTGAACCGTATTGCCGCCAATGGGCGGCCTTTTTTTACCAGGCAGGCGTTGGCGAACTTGTTGCTGGCGGAGCGGGAATCCATGCGCCTGAGCCGCCGTAAACCGCCGCCAGTGCGATCAGCAGGGCCACGATGAAGGCGATTGCTCCGCCGCCCTTGGCGGATTCACCGGCCTCACCCTTTGCTGGTTCGATATCCTTCCAACCTGTCAGCATCGGCTTGACCAGATTGTCTTTTTTGACATGGACATAAAACACGATGGCGGCGAGATGCAGGACGATCAGCGCAATCAGGATATTGATCGAGAATTCATGTATGCCGGTCAGCTTGTCGCTCAGCGCCTTGCTGATCACGCCGTACAACGGGCCGTTGAAGGCTATGTCATCATTGCTGAAAATTCCGGTTCCAACTTGCACGGCGATCAGCGCCAGCAGACCAAAGACGGAGAATGCTCCGAGCGGGTTGTGGCCGACGCCGCGCCATTGCCCGCTCAGGTAAGCGCGCACGGAAGCGGGGGTCGGGAAAAAGCTGGCAAAGCGGGCATGGCTTGAGCCGATGATTCCCCATGCAAGGCGGAAGGCAAGCAGACCGAGGATGGCCAGGCCGATCCGGCCATGCCATTCGATGGCCCCTCCGCCAATCTTGCCAGTGACAACGGCAGAGACAATGAGGATGACCAGCAACCAGTGAAAAAGTCGCGTTGGCAGATCCCAGAGTTTGATGCGTTTTACGCCCACGTGATTCTCCCCGAAAAATAGGAACAAAACACAACGGGCGCCGATCAGGCGCCCGTTGAAAATGATTCTATCGGGTCGGACAGCGATTCATGCCGTTCGTTCAGACGACGGCGCCATCCTCGTTGGCACCATCGATTTTCTTGACCGGCTTGATGAAGTGCTCACGCGAAACGCCCAGCCACATGACCAGCGGGCTGGCGACCAGAACCGAAGAGTAGATGCCGAAGCAGATGCCGATGGTCAGCGCCAGGGCAAAGTAGTACAGGGTCGCGCCGCCGAATAGCAGCATGGAGAGAACCATGAGCTGCGTACAGCCGTGCGTGATGATGGTGCGCGATATTGTGCTGGTAATTGCGTGATCGAGGACTTGCGGCGTGGTCAGGCCACGCACCTTCTTGAAGGTTTCACGCACGCGGTCGAAGACGATGACCGATTCGTTGACCGAATAGCCGAGCACAGCCAGTACCGCCGCCAGCACGGAGAGCGAGAACTCCCACTGGAAAAAGGCAAAGAAACCGAGAATGATCACGATGTCGTGCAGGTTGGCAATGATCGCCGAAACCGAGAAGCGCCACTCGAAGCGCATCGCCAGATAGAGCACGATACCGATGATAACCAGTAGCAGAGCCAGTGAGCCGTTCTCGGCGAGTTCCTTGCCGACCTGCGGACCGACGAATTCGACACGGCGCAAGCTGGCACCTGGGGCTTCGACCTTGAGTGCGCTCATCACCGCTTCGCCGATCTTGGCTGAACTCTGCTCGGCCTTGAGCGGCAACCGGATCATCACGTCCTGGCTGGAACCGAAGTTCTGCACCGCGATATCGGTATAGCCGGCTTTGTTCAATCCCTCGCGAATCTGTTCCAGATTGGCGGCCTGGGCATAGTTGACTTCGATCAGCGTGCCACCGGTGAACTCGACCGAGAGGTGCAGGCCGCGGTGGAACAGGAAGAACACCGCCAGCAGGAAGGTGACCAGCGAAATGATGTTGAAGGCCAGCGCATGGCGCATGAACGGGATATCTTTTTTGATGCGGAAGAATTCCATCTTCGTCAGTCCTTATTTGGCTGCAGCGACTTTGTTGCCCGGCTTCCAGATCTGGCCGATGGCCAGCGATTCGAGCTTGCGGCGACGGCCGTAGATCAGGTTGACCAGCGCCCGTGAGACGACCACGGCGGAGAACAGCGAGGTCAGAATGCCCAGACAGTGCACCACGGCAAAGCCGCGGACCGGACCGGAACCGAAGATCAGCAGCGCAATACCGGCGATCAGGGTGGTGATGTTGGAGTCGAGAATGGTGCCGAAAGCACGTTCGTAACCCGTGTTGATGGCCGCCTGCGGCGTCGATCCGTTACGCAGTTCTTCGCGGATGCGCTCGTTGATCAGTACGTTGGAGTCGATGGCCATGCCCAGCGCCAAGGCGATGGCGGCGATACCCGGCAGGGTCAGCGTGGCCTGCAGCATCGACAGCAGGGCAATCAGGAAAAGCAGGTTGGAGGCCAGGGCAATTACCGAAACGAGACCGAACAACATGTAGTAAAAGATCATGAACGCCGAGATGGCGGCAAAGCCCCACATCGTCGAATGGAATCCCTTGGTGATGTTTTCAGCACCAAGGCTCGGGCCGATGGTACGTTCCTCGATGATCTCCATCGGCGCCGCGAGCGAACCGGCACGCAGCAGCAGCGCCGTGTCATTGGCTTCCATGGAGCTCATGCTGCCGGAAATCTGCACGCGTCCGCCGCCGATCTCGGTACGGATCACCGGTGCCGTGACGACTTCGCCCTTTCCTTTTTCGATGAGCAGGATGGCCATGCGCTTACCGACGTTCTCGCGCGTGATTTCCTTGAAAATGCGCGATCCGGCCGAGTCCAGGCTGAGATGTACCGCCGGCTCCTGGGTCTGATTGTCGAAACCGGGCTGGGCGTCGGTCAGCCGGTCACCGGTCAATACCACCTGCTTCTTGACCAGCAGGGGGCGACCGCCGCGCTCGACGTAGAGTTCGGTACCGAAAGGAACCTGGCCGGCTTGCGCGGATTCGAGTGCGCCTGGTGTATCGTCGACCATGCGGATTTCCAGCGTCGCGGTACGGCCGAGAATGTCCTTGGCCTTGGCCGTATCCTGCACGCCCGGCAACTGAACCACGATGCGGTCGGCGCCCTGTTGCGCGATGACCGGCTCGGCAACGCCGAGTTCGTTGATCCGGTTATGCAGCGTGCCCATGTTCTGCTTGATGGCAAATTCCTGAATGCGCTTCAGCGCCGTCGGCTTCAGCGTAGCGACCAGCCTGAGCTCGCTGCCTTCGCCTTGATCGGCAAGCTGCAGGTCAGGCTGATTGTCATCCAGTGTGGTACGGGCCTTGACCCGGGTTTCCTCGTCGCGGAAGCGGATGACGATGCGTTCGCCTTCCCGGTTGATGCCCCCGTGCCGGACATTCTTGTCGCGCATAAGGCTGCGCAGATCGGCGCTGATCGAATCAAGGCGCTTGGTCAGCGCACCTTTCATATCCACCTGGAGCAGGAAGTGCACCCCGCCGCGCAGGTCAAGACCAAGGTACATCGGCAGGGCATGCATGTTGGTCAGCCATTGCGGCGAACTGGAGAGCAGGTTCAGGGCGATGACGTACTGCGGGTTGCTGGCGTCCGGATTGAACTGCTTTTCGAGCAGATCCTTGGCCTTGAGCTGGGTATCCGTGTCCTTGAGGCGAACCTTGACGCCATTGGTATCGAGGAAGGTTCCATTGCTTTCGACCCCCGCTGTCCTGAGCGTGCTCTCGACACGTTCCAGCGTCTTGATATCGACCTTGAGCGTGGCCTTGGCGCTGGAGACCTGAACGGCAGGCGACTCGCCGAAGAAGTTCGGCAGGGTGTAGATGAAGCCGGTCATCAGCGCGCAGGCGACGATGATGTATTTCCAGAGAGGATAGCGGTTCATAGAGGCAGTGAGGAGTGAAGAGTTAGGAGTGAGGAGTCAGTGTGAGGAGCGGGAGAAGTTCTCCTCACTCTTCACACCTCGCTCCTCACAGACTTTTAAGCGTGCCTTTGGGCAGAACCACTGCAATGGCCGGCTTTTGTATCTGTATCTCGACATTCTCGGCAATGGCGACAGTCACGAAGTCATCGCTGACCTTGGTGATGCGGCCGGCAATACCCCCCGAGGTAATGACTTCATCACCCTTGCCCAGTGCTTCAATGAGCGACTTGTGTTCCTTGGCCTTTTTCATCTGCGGCCGGATCATCAGGAAGTAGAGCACGACGAACATCAGGATGATAGGCAGGAATTGCATGACACTGTCCATCGGGCCGGCAGCGGCGGCGGTTTGAGCATAGGCGTTGCTGATCAGCACATTAGTCTCCTTGGGTAAAAACGGGATGAAACGGAAAGTCTTCGGAAAATTAGCGAGCTATTGTATCACCCTGGCCTGTTCGCTGCGTCCGGCATGAAATCGAGCGACAGTTTCGGCAAGATTGCCGGCGGCGATGGCTTCGCGCAGTTCGCGCATCAGGGTCTGGTAATAGTAGAGGTTGTGCAGGGTATTGAGCTGTGCACCGAGAATTTCGCCAATGCGATGCAGGTGGTGCAGATAGGCGCGCGAGAAGTTGCGGCAGGTATGGCACGCGCAGCTTTCGTCGAGCGGACGCAGGTCGTTCCTGTACTGCGCGTTCTTGATCTTGATGTCGCCGTAGCGCGTGAACAGGTGCCCGTTGCGCGCGTTGCGCGTCGGCATCACGCAATCGAACATGTCGATCCCGGTCTGCACGCCGTGCACCAGGTCTTCCGGCGTGCCGACACCCATCAGGTAGCGCGGCTTGTTCTGCGGCAGGCGTGGCGCCGTATGCGCGAGGATGCGCGACATTTCCTCCTTAGGCTCGCCGACCGAGAGTCCGCCGATGGCAAAGCCATCGAAGTCGATCGCTGTGAGGCCGGCCAGGGACTCGTCGCGCAGCTCTTCGAACATGCCGCCCTGCACAATGCCGAAAAGGGCGTTGCTATTGGCCTGGCGATCATGTTCGTCACGCGAACGTTGCGCCCAGCGCAGCGACAGGCGCATGGATTTTGCGGCGTCATCGAAACTGGCCGGGTAGGGCGTGCATTCGTCGAAGATCATCACGATGTCGGAGTTCAGCACGTGTTGAATTCGCATCGACTCCTCGGGCGTCAGGAAGAGTTTGTCGCCGTTGATCGGCGAGGAGAACTTCACACCGTCCTCGCTGATCTTGCGCAGTGCGCCGAGCGAAAAGACCTGGAATCCGCCCGAGTCGGTGAGGATGGGCTTGTCCCAGCCCATGAACTTGTGCAGTCCGCCGTGTGCGGCGATGACGTCAAGGCCGGGGCGCAGCCACAGATGGAAGGTATTGCCGAGGCAGATCTGTGCGCCGATCTCGGCAAGGTCGCGCGGCGTCATCGCCTTGACCGTGCCGTAGGTACCGACCGGCATGAACACCGGCGTGTCCACGACATCGTGGGCGAGGGTCAGGCGGCCGCGGCGGGCACCGCCGTCGGTGGTGAGGAGTTCAAATTTCATGAAGGGCAACTCAATGAACCACGAAGAACACGAAGTTCACGAAGATTTTCATTCTTGTTTCTCTTCGTGTCCTTCGTGTTCTTCGTGGTTAAAACTGTTTTCTTCATTTTGACTTCTCCAGAAGCATGGCATCGCCGTAGCTGAAAAAGCGATAGCCGCTGGCGATGGCGTGGGCGTAGGCCCTGCGCATCAGGTCGCTACCGGCAAAAGCCGAAACCAGCATGAGCAGCGTTGATTTTGGCAGGTGAAAATTGGTGATCAGGCGATCCACGACGCGGAAGGCATACCCGGGGGTGATGAAAATGTCGGTTTCGGCCGCACCGGCGCACAGCTCCCCGGCCTGCGCTGCAGCTTCCAGGGCGCGCAGGCTGGTGGTGCCGACGGCGACGATGCGCCCGCCACGGGCGCGGGTACGGGTAATGGCCTCGACCGTGGAGTGGGGGATGTTGAAACGTTCGGCATGCATACGGTGCTCGGCAAGATTGCGCACGCGTACCGGCAAAAAGGTGCCGGCACCGACGTGCAGCGTCAGCCAGGCGAGTTCGACGCCGCGTGCGGTGAGTTGGGCCAGCAGGGTTTTGTCGAAGTGCAAACCGGCTGTGGGCGCGGCAACGGCACCGGAATGGCGGGCAAATACCGTCTGGTAGCGCGTTTCGTCGTCAGGCTCTGCGGCATGCGTGATGTAAGGGGGGAGCGGCAAATGGCCGTGCTCTTCGGTCAACTGGTAAAGATCGCCGTCGCCAGGCAGTTCGAGGGCGAAAAACTCCGACTGCTCTCCCGTTCGTCCTGTAACCGTCAGGGCAAAAGCGTTTTCGAGAATGATCCGGCTGCCTGGCTTGGGCGACTTGCTGGCACGGATCTGGGCGAGCGCATGGCGGCGGTCCAGGATGCGTTCAATCATCACTTCGATCCGGCCGCCGCTTTCCTTCTCTCCGAAAAGCCTTGCCTTGATCACCCGCGTATCGTTGAAGACCAGCAGATCGCCGGGG
>JAIFKU010000119.1 GCA_020049495.1 Accumulibacter sp. | reverse complement strand
TTTACTTGTCACCGCGTCCACGACCGCTTTCCAGATTGTGCACATGGACATGCCGGCCGGCCTGGATATCTTGCGTGGCCAGGCCGATAGTTTCACCATATTTGATGATCTTGTCGCCCTTGAGGATGTCACGCACGGCAAACTTGTGACCGAAGGAAATCGGATCCACCACATGGACGGTTACCGGTTTCCCCCCGACAGCCATCACCACATCGACGTCAGGTCCTACCGCCTCGACGGCAGTGGCCGTATTGTCGGCAGAGTTCATGACAACCGCTTTTGCTTTTGGCATTTTATTTTCCTCTTACAGCGACGGTCCGATCCTGTGGATCGCGAAATCGTTAAAGCCAAGTACTTCGGCCTTGCACAGCTTGCCCGATGCGATTTCTATCATGTCATCAAAGATCAGGTGCCCGACCTGGTCCACCGTCGCCTCGCCGGTGACAATGGCGCCTGCATCGAGGTCAATGTTGTCGTTCATTCTCGCGAAGAGGGCGCTGTTGGAGGCCACCTTGATGGTCGGAGCGATCGGAGAACCGCAACAGGTGCCCCGGCCGGTGGTGAAGATGACGATCTGACAGCCGCCGGCAACCATGCCGGTGATCTGTTCGATATCCTGACCCGGCGTATCCATCCAGACCAGCCCTTTTTTCGTCACTGGCATGGCATAGTCGATGACATCCTGAAGCGGTTTTGTTCCTGCTTTGTAAACGCAGCCCAGCGATTTTTCCTCGATGGAAGAAAGACCGCCTTCGATGTTTCCCGGAGTAGGTTGTCCGCCACGCATGTCAACGCCCATGTCCGTCGCCTGTTTTTCACAGCGCGCGATGACGTCGAAACAGCGCTGGGCGACTTCCGGACTGACCGCGCGCGCGGCGATGATATGTTCGGCACCGATCAGTTCGGTGGTCTCGGCCAATATCACACTGCCTCCTGCTTCAATGAGGAGGTCGCTGGTCTTGCCCAGTGCAGGATTCGCCGAGATGCCGGAACAGGCGTCTGAACCGCCGCATTCCGTACCGAGGATGAGTTCGGAAACATCGATGGGATCACGCGACAACCGGGAGGCTTCAGAGACCATTTCGCGTGCCACTCTCGCCCCTTCGGCGGTGGCTTTCACCGAACCCCCTTCATCCTGAATGATGACGAGATGAACCTGTTTGTAGGGGCAGGCCTTTTTGATATCCGCGACCACATCCTGTGCCCGGAGCGTTTCACAACCCAGGCCTACGACGATGACGCTGAAGACATTGGGGTGAGTTCCGTGGGCCGCTATGACGTGCCGAGACAGTTCAAGATCGGCTCCGATCTGGGTACATCCATTCTGATGCTCGACATAGACGGTGCCTTTCACCATCTCCGAGATGCCTCGTGCGACCCGGTTGGCGCAGACGACGGCCGGAATCACCAGCACATGGTTGCGAATGCCCGCCTTCCCGTCAGGACGGCGATATCCCATGAATTTCATAAGGCACACCCCTCATATCTATCATTAACGCAGTGAATCATAAACCATATTCTGAACGGGGGTTTGGCCTTGAATGAAGATTTCCTGTTGATTTGCCGGTGACGGGTTTGGGTTAGTGCAAGGTATCCGCAACCTATTCTGCTGTTGGCAAACGGACTAATCCATCGCCTCGTAGAGCTGCAGAGTCAGGAATTCGGGATAATCCGGCGCCAGACTCATCTTTTCAAAAATGTCCGCAGCCCGCTCATAGCTCGCCGGATCCTCACCCTGTCCGCTGATGCAGTCTTTCACCCTGGATAGTTCTTCAGGAATCATCGCCCGCACCATTGCCGCGCTGACCTTGCGCCCGTCTTCGAGAACACCCCTCGGCGAGACCGCCCATTGCCAGACCTGCGAGCGCGAGATTTCGGCTGTTGCCGCGTCTTCCATCAGATTGTGGATCGGCACGCAGCCGTTGCCGGCGAGCCAACTGCTCAGGTAGTGAATGCCGACATTGATGTTGTTGCGCAAACCCGTTTCGGTAATCGGTTGCGCCGGCTGAAAGTTCAGGAAATCCGTGGCAGTGAATACTTCATCGCGCTGCTTTTCCCACTGGTTCGGGCGTTCGCCGAGTACCTTGCGTAATTCCTCGGCGGCGATCGGCACCAGTCCGGGGTGCGCCACCCAGCCGCCATCGAAACCGTCGTTGGTGTCGCGTTTCTTGTCGTGGCGGATGCCGGCCAGCGCCTTTTCGTTGGCGAGTGGATCGTTCTTGATCGGGATCAGCGCACTCATGCCGCCCATCGCCGGCGCACCGCGCTTGTGGCAGGCCTTGACCAGCGCCAGCGCATATCATCGAGATCGCTGGGACGTAGGGGCGTTGTTGCTTGGCGGGCCAGAAGATATGCCAATGAAAACTGGCTACGCTGCAGCGGCGAATTCCCTCAGTACGTCCGGGCGCCGCTCTGCGATCGCAATCAAGGTTTGTGCTGCCTTTGATGGGAAACGACGCCCCTGCTCCCACTCTTGAAGTGTTCGGACTGAAACCCCGAGCAGTCCGGCAAATTGCGATTGGCTGAGTCCGGATTTGATTCGCGCAGAGACAACCGGAGAAACAAAGACCTTGGTTCCCTTCTTCGCAATCATCTCCTTGACCGATTGGCGAAGTTCCGCAGTGATATCAAGCGATGACTCGAAGGCATCCAACGCTTCGTCAGTCAAGGGTCTTTTCGATTTCATCTTTCATCTCCCGCAAAACCTCGCCTGCAATCGAGTCGAGTTTTGCTTTCGCGTACATGAATAACAACCAGATTTCACCATTCGCCAATCGATTGAAGTAGATCACACGCACGCCACCCGATTTGCCTGAGCCTGCTCGGGTCCAACGAACCTTGCGAACACCTCCGGATTTTCTGACAACGTTACCTGCTTCTGGGTTCTCCACCAGCCACGCAGCAAACTCGCCACGCTCCTCTTCGGTCCAGTAATTCGACCAGAGACGCGAAAAGTAGGAGTTTCTACAATCGTAAGCATGATCAGTTATACGTCAAAGACGTATAACTGTCTGAATTTCTGTTTCTCTGCCAATACTGAATACAGGCTGCTATCCAGTTGGCTAATGATTCACCTCGATCGAAAATCTGTTCGCCAAACTCAATGCAGCGCTGCGGAAAATTGCCAGCGCATGGCGGACGCACTGGATAAACGAAACACCCTACTCTCCAGGCGGTGCGACAGAGACACCCCGAACTCCTGTCCGCTCTATCGCGCGTGCGACGAGGCCAGATACCTTTACCTCTTCGACGACTCGCCTGAGGTAGGTGAGGCCGGCGTTACGGCCCTTCGGAACCGCAATGGCTTGTTGGACGCCCATAAAACGCTCGTCGAGGACACGAGATCCTGGCAACTTCTCGACTAGATCAAGCAGGCCCTGCGTCAAGCCTGCCAGCGCGTCCACTTCGCCGGACACCAGCAGGTCGAACGCCGCGTCGCCCCCCTGCGTCGACACCAGTTGGGCATGCTTCAGATTTCGGCTCAGGAAAAGCTCGTAATTAGCACGAGATGGCGCCGCGATGCGAACCCCCTTGCGATCGACTTCAGTCGCAGCGCGAAAGGGTGAGGTGCCGGGCACGAGGTAGGTTGCGTCGATCTCGAGGTAGGCTTGGGTAAAACTCATGAGCTTTTCGCGCTGCGGATCAGAGCCGAGAAAAGCGATGTCCCAGACATTGGTTGGCGCCGCATCACCCATGACGGCGACGCTGTCATAAGCTACGATCTCGAGAGGCACACCGAGGCGCTTGGCAATCTCGTGCAGCAGGTCGATAACCACCCCGAATGATTTGCCTGTCGCCCGATCCTTCGTGGCAAGAATGGAATTTCCGTAGTTAACCCCGGCGCGGAGTTTCCCGGTCGGGGCTAGATCGGCACGAACGGCCGCTATGATGCCAACCATGATAGATCCCTGTCTGGTGCTGCCAGAAATACTACACCCGTAATCACAATGGCGGTTAAATCGTTATGCGGAAACGCATGCATTAAGGTATGCCAACGAAAACTGTCTTAACGCAACTTATTGATTATAAATCATAGTTTTTCAATCGCTGCCGTTGGTATCCACAAGATCAACGGCGAATCCGGTAGCCGCTCGAATTCATAACGTTCATACCATCCTCGGGCTTGCTCATCCTTGGCATCTACGATGACGCCAATCATTCCGATCTCGGCAGAAAGGCGCAAGCAACGTTGCAGAGCGTCTGCCAAGAGCAACTCACCGAGTCCTTGCCGCTGGTGGAGCAATGCCACTGCGAGTCGGGCCAAACGTGCGACAGGCAGCGGGAAATTCGGGAAGCGACCGAGATACTTGACTGGCAAGTTTTCCTTGCGGATACCAGACATGGCCAAACTGTAGAAGC
This sequence comes from Accumulibacter sp., assembly GCA_020049495.1. Taxonomy (GTDB): domain Bacteria; phylum Pseudomonadota; class Gammaproteobacteria; order Burkholderiales; family Rhodocyclaceae; genus Propionivibrio. The sequence continues at coordinate 7,117 of JAIFKU010000119.1, read as the reverse complement.
CAAATATCGCTGCCCCTTCGGCGGCAACATAGGTCCGACTGACATTGGCTTCGGCGTGCTGACGAGCAAACCGGCGCAAATATTCGTCAAGTGCATCGACACTACAGGAAAAGGCGCGACGATCATGACCAGGCGCCAGCGGTTCAATACTTCCGGAGAAACCGGGAATCACGACTTTCCTTGTTGCCAATCACGATGACGCTTGATGGCAGCGGACAGCATCGGCCTCGGCTTATCTGCATTGTCCAGCGCTTTGGCAAAGGCGCTCCAGTCTCGCGATGTCAGCGTGATCATTTCGCTTTCCGCGAGAATTTTCTTGGCACGTTCTTGGGCTGTACCAAGCAAAAAGGCACTAACCGACATACCGGCAGTGGAAGCGGCACGGACGATCAATTCCTTGATTTCCGGCGATGTGCGCAAATCAATGCGCTCGTGTGCTGCGACCGACATAGTCATGACCTCTGTACGGAAAAGTTACGGAGTATTGTACGGCGCACTCAGACGAGTAGCAAGATATCCGTACTAATTCCGTACAAGTCTTGACTTCGTGTTCTGGTTAAAGTTCCATCGCCCTTGAGGGCGGCTGATCGCCACTTTGGCTTTGAAGGCGGCTATGTGATTACGGCAGGGTCTTCTCATTGCTTCTGCATCGTCCCGAACGGTGGTGGAAACGGGGTTGCAACCTTGACTCCTTCCCTTGGTTACGGGATTTATGCGGACACCACGAGACCAAGAGGAATCCGACATGCAGGTACCTGCCTACCCCATAACTCCACTACGCCAAATCGCAATCATTCTGGCGCACTGCGTCTTACGAATTCAGAACAAGCGATCGACCGACTCATCGCCTGCTTGTTCGACACCGGTATCGGACAAAGTCGCGGCTTGAATGAGTGCCGGCTCCAGTATTGCCCGAAGCTGCTTCACCACCTCAGGCAGCGGCGTGACGGTGATCTCGTTCTTTTTCAGGAATGCATGCCACATGGCTTGGCGCGATGAGTCGATCGCAAATTCATCCGCTAGGCCAACGGGCAGGACTGCCGGGACGGGCATTCCACGCCGGATGAAGGTCGCAGCGATTGCCTGCGCGAGCGTATTGGCATTCAGCACCTCGCGGTCCAGCAATACCCACAGGTCCAAGTAATCCTTCAACCGGCTGTTGGTCATGCCAAGCAATGCGATGGCATGCAACTTTTCCGCGATGACGGTATAGACGGGGTATGTCCGCAGTCTGGGTGCTGGCAAATCTTCGATCAGTACCGGATAAACGGCGTGAACCGGGCCAGGGGTGACTGCATCACCGAACCCGATGTCGATCTGCGTTTTGCAGCGTGCCTTGGCAATTTCACCCGTGATCAACACCCGCGCGCCAGCGTACCCCGAATCTTTGCGGATTTCCTCGACGCTAACCGATGCCGGATCAAAGGTAATGCCGTCCTCAACCTCAACACTGGCGATCTCACGAAATGTCTGGGCAATCGATTCAATGTCGCTTGGCCCGAAGCCGAGCAGATCGGCGTCGCGCGTCGTGCGGTGTGGCATGTCGTACCAGAGCGTGAACAGCAACGCGCCCTTGAGCAGAAAGTGATCGGCGTACGCTGACTGGCTCAGTCGGTAGAGGATTCGCTCCAGAGCGAAGCGCACGAGCACTTGGTTGAAATCAGCGCCCTGAGCTTTGGCAACGTTCAGCAACCGTGCCCGTACCGAGGCGGCTAGATCCTTGTTCATTCCACCACCTCGAGATACGGGCGCATCACGTTGGCAACCCGGCAAATTTTGGCGAAATGCCAGAGTTCATCGGCCGAGGCCTTCTTCTTTGCGCGAGCATCTTTCAGCGCCTCCAGCGCAACGTCGAGTCCGATTTTGTTGCGGTGCTTGAAGCAATCGGCGACGGTCTTGGCCACGCAGTAGACACGCAGCTTGACCTGATCCCGCTCAACAAGATCAATTCCTTCGGAATAGGCTTCACCCGCAAACTGAACCATCTTGACCGGCGGGTAATTGATCTTCGGCGTATGACTGCCACGCGGCATGGCAATCCACACTTGTCGCGGCAGTTGGGTGGTCAGCTCGTGGAACTGCAGAGCCGTGAGCAGGCAGAAGACCGCCTGCGGCACTTTGGTTGCAATAGTGATTAGGCTCTCATGCTCGGAACCCTGACTGTCGGGCAGCCGGTAGATGCCGCGCCCGGCTTTCTCCAGCAGACCGCTGGCCGTCATGCGCGTAAGAACCACTCGGGGAGCCCCGATATCAGCGAGATCGCTAGGACGCAGCATGCCCTTCTGGCTTACCAGATCAAGGACGCGTTGGGTGTAGGTGTCGTGGCGCATAGTTAATAAAGTGTGTTCCATATCTTCGTCGAATGCAAGTAAGTGACGAACTTAAGGAACAACGCTGCCGTTTGCGGCAACTGCCACGAACAACCTGGCGCTCCGATGTCATCGCAAATTTTGCTCACGAAGCCAATCAACTTGACCGTATCGATATCCAGGAAACTCAGCTTCCAGTGTCGTCTGGCAAAGCATCAGGCGACGCGCAAGCTTTGCAACCAAGGTCAACTCGGCTTCGTTACGCACTTCCAGGGGAACAACCAGGCTGACACCGGTTCGCCACACACATGACGAATTGCCGGCCACGACATCCCGGGCGTACTGCGTGGCGACGGCGGTGTAGGTGCTCAAGATTTGGTCTCAGAGTGTGGCAGGTTCCGTGGCGAAACGCACATTTGACATTCGATATCACTATTGATATCATGAACAAATGAGTGGAGTCGAAAAACTTCTTGTCCAGATGCGACGCGAGCCGGCCAATGTTCGCTTTGGCGACTTGCAAAAAGTCTGTGAGGCTTACTTTGGCAAGCCCAGAAATAACGGCACCAGTCATTCGATATTCAAGACGCCGTGGCCAGGTGACCCGCGGGTCAATATTAAGAATGACAAGGGCAAGGCCAAGGCGTATCAGGTCAGGCAAGTGCTGTTGGCAATCGAACGATTAGAGGTGAAGCCATGAACATCGATCATTACACCTACCGCGTGACCTGGTCACAGGAAGACAGCGAGCATGTCGCCTTGTGCGCTGAGTTTCCGTCGTTGTCCTGGCTTGCCCCTACGCCCGAGAAAGCGCTTGCCGGTATCCGTCGCGTCATCTCCGAGGTTGTGGTCGATATGCAAGCGGCGGGAGAGGCCATTCCTGAGGCATTGGCGGAAAAGAAATACAGTGGGCGCTTCATTGTTCGCGTTCCTTCACTTGTACACCGTGCCCTTGCGACCGAGGCAGCCGAACAGGGTGTGAGCATCAACCGTCTGGTATCCGCCAAACTGGCGACCTGAGTCGCAGACGCAAGACGATCGATTGATGATTTACCGTCATCCAGCGATCTCTGACCAGGGATCGTTGTAGGCTGCCATTCAGCCTACAACGCAAGACCGGGAGAAATCCCGGCCTTTTTTATTTGTGCGGTTGAAATGCGATAGTTATTTCGGCACGCAAAAAAAAGAACTATCTCAAGCGTTTAATTTTTGATGGGTTCTTTGATGGGTACACAACAAAAACGCCACGAAAGTGGCGTCGTTGCTATATCACTGGCGGAGACGGAAGATATGTCATAACAAACTGTCTAACCCTCGGATGTTTGATTGTATCCGCACCTGCTATCAACTGGCCATTTCAGTATTCCGTTTTTACCAGCGAACCAAAGCCCCCAAAACACTGAAAACCATTCTTGTTCTTGTGAGATGGCAATGTTGCGTCATAGGTTTTCCGGCGGAATTGTTTTCCACAACTCGGGCACTTGAACACATAGGCGGGCCCGATCTTCGCATTTGCGGCTCGTCCAGCCGATCCCTTGGGTCGCGCACTGATCGATTGCCTTGGTGCAGCATGGCGTTGCACCGGCGGTGCCGCCAATGGTCCGGCCGGGGTCAGTTCAATCTGATACCGGGGGTTGAAAGTCGTTTTGCTGACCTCAATACCTTGAATCTGATCCACTCGATACGTTCTGGATTCCTCGGTTTCATGTTTGACGGCACAAAGCAGCAGATTTCCGTCCAGGCTGCGGCGTAGCGAGTACGGTTCAATCAGTCTCCAGGAATCCTGATAGTGCAAATTCACGCATAGGTGGTTTGCTGCAGCAAATCTGACGGACTCCAGCGGCACATTTTCACGCCATGCGTGCACCATCGCGGGCGGTTGCCACGTATTGTCCAACGAGCCAATGATTGGCGCCGATCCAAGTGAGTGCCTTTCTGCTTCGCCGTGAAGCCAGCGAAAAACGTTCGGAATCTCATTCCAGAACTGCTCGAGGTCAGGTAAAACGGGCAACTGATGGGCAAGCATGTCCTCCCACTCAGCGGCCAGCTTGATTTTGGCGTCCTCACGCAGCAGACTTTCGATGGTCGGAACAGAGATGCCCTTGAACGCACATTTTTCCTGCAGCGTTTTCAGCACCACAGCACGATCAGGCCGAATCTCATCATGCCTGTACAAATGCACGACGTCGTACAAATCACGTGGACGCTCCCGCTCTGCCAAGGCTCTCATCTTCTCGGCAAAAACCTCCTCGAAGCAGTAGCTCAAGACATGGATGCCATCAACCGGACAATCGCTGTACGGATGATGAACCATTCTTTTCTGTGGTGGCAGTACGAGTTTCTCCTTGCTAGTCAGGTCGAACTTGATCCGCGCCAGGTTGCGCTTCTGCATGAGAGGGCCGACGTAATAGACACGTCCTTCCGCGTACCGGCCCCCTTCGAATACAGACAACTTGAACCGAATTTGCTCTCCTGGGATCTCAATGCCGCTCTGTTCATATATCCATTCCGCCATTTGACGGAAGGCCTGCAGCAGGTACGCCTCATCGAGTTGAGCCTCATCGGTCACCGTGAAATCCAAATCCTCGGAAAATCGATACGTCTCGAAGTAGCATTTCTTCAAGCACGTTCCGCCTTTGAAGACCCAGTTCTCCGAAAGGTCGAGATCCGCGGCAATCCCTGCCAGCAGCCAACCGAGGACGTAATCCTTTTCAACGACGTGCAGATCCAGCGAAAGTTCGCGCGCCAGCTCTGATATTTCCTGCTTTTCGATCACTTCACACCTGCCTTCCAGTCGCGGGGCACCCATAGCCGCCACCGCATCACCAATGCCTCAGCAGGCATTTTTGGATCAATACGTGCGTTGCCCATCGTCAGATGGTGTTGGCATTGTTCAATTGCCTCGGCCTCCTGCGGTGCATTGGCCTCCAACAGAAAACCAAGGCGTTTGAATACCGCACCGTTGCCTAGACGCTCGGCATATTCCAATAGCTGACCGAGATTCTTTGCATCAGAAGCGAGGTAGTTTTTGAACATATCTTGGACTGAGCGGATACCGCCGCCAAGCTGGGGGTCGGACAGCATGTCCAGCATCGTTCTGGTGGGATCGGAAACAGAGACTTTCACCGAGCCACGCCAAACCGTCTTCAGGCCGAACATTTTTTCCAGAGCGATGGTGGAAGCCCAAAAAGCCGCCCCTTTGAGCGTGGGCTTTCTATTCCGTGGGCGGGTCGTGGTCATCACCACTGTCGTCCGAAAAATCTGTTCGGTCAGATCCCAATGCTCGGCCGCACTCCAGCCACCGATATAGCACGGCGAGTAGAGACTGGCGGCGATCAGCCAAGGATCATCGAGTGGCAAATCAGATCGTTCGGCCTCCAACGGTACGGGCACGTAAAGGCCTCGGGCTACTCGCGACAACCAGCCCTTCTTGCACCAGCGTGCCAGCAACTTCGATGCGTCAGCCTGATCAAGCTCCATGATCCTGGCAGCTTGCCCATTGGTAACCGTTCCCTTCGTGCCGCGCATGACGGCGGACAAGCGCTCTCGATCAAGCTTGCCCAGGCCAGAGAGGTGATAGCTTAAGTTATCCATAGCGCGATTAATCTCATAATGAGTGAATTATGGCGCTTGTAATGCACTTAGTCAATCCGTATAAGAGCAATTATTATCTTAATAGATGATTTTCTACGCTCTTACTGTACTCAATGACCTAATTGTCATTTCCAAAAACACATGAGAACCCTAACAACGGACGATACGCTACCCTTGGTGCTGCTCTCTGGTGGCGATGGTACTGGCGCTGCATGCGCCCGAATTTTTCAAACTTGGCGTTTTTCATCCTGCCACCCACTCCTGAACTGCCCCACCGGATTATGCGCACAATATAGCTACGCAGGGTACCGGCATTGGCATCCCTGTAGAAGCCCAGTCACGCCTGTTTACCCCCTTTGAACAAGCGGACACATCAACCTCACGCAAGTACGGCGGCACCGGGCTTGGCCTGACCATCACCCGACGGCTGGCCGAACTGATGGGCGGCGAGGCCGGCGTCGAGAGCACGCCCGGTGTCGGCAGCACGTTCTGGTTTACGGCACGGCTGGCCAGAAACACGAACAGGACCCCGCTCGACCAGGCTGAAATGACCGAGTCCGAAGAAACAATCCGCCAGCACCATCAAGGGCGACGCATTCTGATTGTTGACGATGAGCCCTTGAATCTTGAAGTGGCCCAGTACCTGCTGGAAGACGTTGGCCTGAGCGTCGGCACGGCCCTGAACGGAGAGCTTGCCATCAGCAAGGTCAGGGAAACCGCTTACGCGGCCATCATGATGGACATGCAGATGCCGACCCTGGATGGAATCGCGGCCACCAAACGCATCCGCGAACTGCCGGGCTGCCGTGAAACGCCGATTCTGGCGATAACGGCCAATGCCTTTGCCGAAGACAAGATGCACTGCCTTGAGGCCGGAATGAATGATTTCATCGCCAAACCGTTCAACCCGGATAGGCTTTACGCGATCTTGCTCAAATGGCTGGAAAGAGAATCAGCTTCATAAAGCGTATTCGGTTGCCGCAACGACTGTTCATCAATTGGTAGCTGCCACTTTGGTTGATCGCCATGGAATGGAGGCTGAGCCAACGTATGGTCGAATCGAGCGCCGAGCAGCTTGGCTATACTATCGTGGCAACGGTGACGCCAATCTCATTTGCAGAACGCGGCGAGACAGATTATTTCGCAATTTCCTTGAAATTGGCTGGGGTTTCTGTCTAGACTGATCCATAGAACAAACGGGTTATCGTTGGGGG
>JAIFKU010000055.1 GCA_020049495.1 Accumulibacter sp. | reverse complement strand
TACCCGTTCCCCGACTATCCCGCCAGCGGAACCGCCATCAAGGTGGGGCAAGGGATCTATTGGCTGAGCACGCCCCTGCCCTTCCGCTTGCGCGCCATCAATTTATATCTGCTCGAGGATGACGACGGCTGGACTATCGTCGATTGCGGCTATTCGCGCACTGACGTTCGCGCCCAGTGGGAACAGGTCTGGGCGAGCACCCTGCAGGCCAAGCCTGTGACCCGGATCATCGTGACCCATTTCCACCCGGACCATGTGGGCAATTCGGCCTGGCTGTCCGAACGCTGGAATTTGCGTCCGTGGATGACCCTGGCCGAGTGGCTGACGGCCAACCTGGCGGTACAAAGCCTGAATAACGACAACATTGAATGTCGCCATCAGTTCTATATTGCCAATGGCCTGGACAAAGCCCATCAGGACGTATTTCAGGCCGGTGTGGTTCCCTATTCGCACGGCGTGCGCTTGCCCTCATCATACAATCGCCTGTCTGACGGCGACGAACTGTCCATCGGCGGACGCACCTGGAAGGTCATCGTCGGTCAGGGCCATTCACCGGAGCATGCCTCGCTGTACTGCGACGAAACCGGAGTGCTGCTTGCCGGAGATCAGTTGCTGCCGGAGATCACCACCAATGTGAGCGTCTGGCCGAGTGAGCCCGAGGCCGATCCACTGCACCTGTTCCTGCGCAGTTTGCATCGCTTCAAGGGCATTTTGCGCCCCGATACCCTGGCGCTGCCATCGCATCGGCGACCCTTTCGCGGCGTTCATGCGCGCATCGCCGAACTCGAGCATCACCATGCCGAGCGCCTAGACACCCTGCTGGCCGTAGTCGCCAAGGGGCCGGTTAGCGCTGGAAGCTTGATACCCCATCTTTTCCCGCCCGGACTGGATGGGCATCAGATCAGTTTTGCCATGGGCGAGGCTCTGGCGCATCTGAATTATCTGGTGAACAAAAGGGTGCTGCGTCGCTATGTTGACCACGGCGTGACGCACTTTGCCCGCAACGAAATCAATGACCCCATTGCAAATTCTGCATTGATTTCGCGTGATTGAATCCTGTTATGCTTATATGATTTCACCAACTGAACATTCTCGCCGGAAGGAATGTGCTGATTGGGGGAAACAGAATAAAAATCATCAGGGCGATCATGGAGACAATGAAGAAGGGCAGAGATCCCCTGAAAATATCCTCAAGCGTCACATCATTCTCAGCGACGGCCTTTGCCGCATAAACACACAGTCCAACCGGGGGTGTGATCATGCCGATCTCGATGGCCACAATGACAACCACGGCGTAATAGATGGGGTCTATACCCATGCGGCCCAGAACCGGGTGCAGCAGCGGAATGGTGATCGTCAGCATGGAAATCGAATCAAGGAAACAGCCCAGGACGAGGTAGACCATGGCGATCATGCAGAGAAACCCGACCGTCGACAGGTTCAGCGCGATGATCAACTCGACCGTACGATTGGCAATACCGGAAAGAATCAGAAACTGGGAGAAAATCGCCGCCCCGCCAAATATCAGGAAAATCATGGCCGAAGTCCGGGCGGTTTCCTTGAAGGCGGCGACAATATGCGGAAAGCTCTTCTTTTTTTCGAGCAAGATCAGCAGCACGAGGACTATGAAGGTCGTTATTGCGCCGGCTTCAGTCGGGGAAAAGACGCCGCCGAATATGCCGCCAAAAGTAATTATTATTACAACTGCAACCGGCCATAGATCTCGCAATCCCTGCATTTTCTGGCGCCGGCTGAATGTCTCCTGATCTTTCTGCTTGACCAGATCGGAACGGAATCTTGCATAAAAATATATGGTTAATGAATAAAACAAGGCAAGGACCAGCCCGGGAGTGATGCCTGCGATCAGCAGCTTCCCCACGGAGTCACCCGAAAGTATTCCATAGACTACCATCAGGATGCTGGGCGGGATGAGCATGCCGATGAGGCCGGAAGATGCGCAGATCCCGTAAGCCAGCGATTTGTCATAGCCTTGCTTGCGCATCTCGGGCGCAGCGATGATTGAAAATACTGACGAAGTGACTATGGATGATCCGCAGATCGTGCCAAATAGCGTACAACTGGCCACCGTCGCAATGCCCACTCCGCCCTTGAGGCCGCCTATCCAGTGATTGAGCGAGTTGAAAATGTTCTTGCTCAGATTGCCCGCCGTGGCCAGGTAGCCCATGGCGATGAACAGGGGAACGGTGATCAGGGCATAGGAAGCGACCTGACTGTAGAACACGTTCATGGCTCCCCATAGGGCCGGTTCAAGACCTACCAGAATCATTGAACCGATCAGGCCGATGAATCCGAGGGCTACGCCAATATGCACGCCGAGCAACAACATTGCCACTAGAACTGCTATACCGATCAGACCTATTGTGAAGGAATCCATATCAGTTCCTTCCTTGTTGTAGGACTGTCGAGTCGGTCAAGACCAGAAACATCTGATAGGCGCATTCGATCGCAATCATGGCTGTTCCCAGTGGCATCGCCAGCTTGCCAATCCACCAGTACAACTTGATGGCGGCCAGCATGGTTTCATTGATCCTGAAGGATTCCCAAAAATTTAGACCGCTCATATAAGCCATGATCGAAAAGAAAATCAGTCCGACAAGGTAGGCAAAACAGGAAACCCATTTTTTAGGATTGCCGCTGATACGCTCGGTAAGCAAGGTGACACGGACATGGCTACCGGTTGCTAGCGCGTAGGCTAAAGGAAGAAACACGACATACGGCTGAATGAGTTGGCTGATCTCGACGGACGCCGGAAACGGGGCGGAAAAAACATAGCGGAAAAACGTGTCCGCAACAATCATCAGCGTCAGGCACAACAAGGACAGGCTTGATATACCGACAAAAAGCATTCTCAAAAAACGCAAAAATTTTCCTAGAGGATGTTGCATCTCATTACTCATGAGTATCCTCGTGGATCATTTCATAGGCGGCTTTTTCCAGAGAACTTTTCGTATACAAAAAAACAAATTCACAAGGCTCATCGAACGGGTTGGAAAACCAGTGCACGGCGCCCTTGGGTACCCAGATCGTATCGCCACTGGTGACGACCGTTTCCTGATCGTTGACCCCGGCCACTCCCCTGCCCGAAAGAATGTACATGATTTCTTCGGCGTTCCGGTGAATGTGTTTTTTGTGAATTGAGGTTTTCGGCTCATACTTGCTGTGGCCAAAAGTTATTTCATTCGCATTCACTGTTTCCTCATCGACCAGAATGGTACGCGAGGCTCCGTCCAGATCCTTGATTGGTTCATTACGGCCATCGGCCAGTTTGAGTACATAACTCGCTGGAAGCTGCATATTTTTCTCCATCAAATTTCACCCCCTGCTTTCAAGATACAAGAAGAGCCCCCACGGATGGTGGCGGCTCTTCAATGAGGGCAATGATTACCGATTTGTTGCGTCTCAGGCTCTTACTTCTTGACCGCCCATTTTCTCGGCCACTTGTAGCCCAGTTCGGTGGTTATCTCCTGATAGCGATTCATGATCTGCCAGCCCGGCAAACCCTTCTGCTCCATCTCGAGCGCCCATTCGCTGGGAATGTCCTCTACCAGGGCCGCCCACTTGGCTCGCTCTTCTGCCGGGAACTCGGAGAACGTCACTCCCTGGGCCTTCCACGAGTTCAGGATCTTGTCGCGCCATTTGCCGGACAGTTCGCTGGCCATGGCGATCTCGGCTTCCTTGCCGGCGTCGAGCATGATCTTCTGTATATCCGGAGGCAGCGACTTGAATTTTTCGAGGTTGAACAGCAGATCCCAGGGCGCACCGACCATCGCCTCGACTTTGATGTAATTGCGGGCCAGCTCCTGTACTTTGAAGGCATTCATGTGGGTGATCGGATGGAAATCCATTTCAGTGACACCCGATTGAAGCAGATTGTAGCGTTCGCTCATCGGCGCAACGACGGGCACTAACCCGGCGGCTTTGGCCCAACGCCCGAAATACTGCCCGATCAGACCGATTTTCCTTCCCTTCATGTCGGCCAGTGAAGAAACCGGCGCCTTGCTGATCACGTCATAGGGCATCGTCACGAAATTAGCGATCAGGAGCGCATTCTGTTTGGCCAGTTCCTCACGGAAAGCCGGAATTTCCTCGTAGATCTGCCGTGTCGCCTTATTGACCATGCGCATGTCGGTCGGGCCAAACGGAATGACATAGTGATACGGGCCGAGCGGAGTTTTTCCAGGGGTATAAATCCGGCAGCCGAGAATGATGTCAACCATGCCTTTCTGAAGAATGTCCAGATGCGCGATGGGAGCGGCTAGTGACGAGCCCCAGAAGGTTTCAAACGTAACCCGCCCCTTGGTTCTTTCGGTAACCCTATCCATCCACCATTGCACGCCATCACTGTCAAGAACCTGCCCCGAGGGTGCTGAAACAGAAGCCAATTTGAGTTTGATCGGTTTATCATCAGCAGCGACGCTGGCTGGCGATACGAGATAACAAATAAGCGCGATTATTAGAGACAGAGATTTAAGCAGCATTTTTTGCATTTTCTATTCTCCTGACAGTTAAGTGGATACAATATCCACTATGCCTCATTTTTTATCGATGTCAAGAAAATGTTGCGATTATTGCGCCGTCCGGATCGGTAACTCGCCAACTAACGAACCCCGAAGTCCGGCTTCGCCAGTACAACTTCATGCTAGTGGTAGCATCCGGACTAGGTATATACCATCACCGTTTCTCTTCAGCAGACTCTCAGCAAGAACACAACTGAAAATTTGTGCCAGCCCAGTTTATTTATCCAGTTCGGTAAGACGTTTTGCGATGTCTTATCTAAAAGGGGGAGAAAACAATCAGAAGCAGCGCGTTAACTTCCAAGGTCTGTATTCAATGCAGCAGACTTTTGGGTAAATAGGCGAACTCTCCCGTTTCCATAATTCGCACTTCACCGTCTATTACCATAGAGCATTTTGCCTTTCAGCATTATGGCAATCTGATCATTGGGATGGGCATGCGGCTCGGCTTAAGTCCCGCAATCGCACCATGCAGGTCGAGCATGGCATTGCCGAGCGTGATGCCTCTGCGCGTCATTCCCGCCGGAGGGTCGCACCGGGTTCATTATCCTGCATGATTTCATCCCATTTTTTGGAATATGACATTGCTAAAAACTGCTTAGCTGATGGATTTCACAGGTTGATTAAGTGGCAGGATCACATTTACGAAATGAATATTTTTCGTATTATTGGATCCAATATCCGGCATGCAATAAATTTTGATATTGTCAAGCATTACTCCATTCTGTGCGAGTTCATTTGCCGTGGTGGCATCGGGCAAGTATCATCAATTTTTCACATAGGAGTTTAGCCATGATTGTGGGTCAAATAGCTGATTTAGCCAGCCAGAAATCCGTTGTTCCGGCGGCCATCGTACGTGCCATTGAAGCTTTGCAGAAAGTTGATTTGGGCAAGATGGAGCCCGGTCGCTATGAAGTCGAAGGCGACAAGCTGTTTTATCTGGTTCAGGATGTCGAACTACGCACGATGGACGAAAGCAGGACCGAAGCCCACAACAAGTATGCCGACATACAGATTCCGTTAAGCACCAGCGAGCGCTATGGATTTTCGATGCCGCAAGCGAACCTGGCAGCCGTTGATGATCAGCTTGAAGCAAAGGATCTGGCTTTCTACCCGGCACCAGCCAATGAATCCTTCATCAATATCAACCCGGGCGCCTATGTGGTTTTCCTGCCGAAAGAACTGCATCGTCCTTGCCTGGCCATCAAGGGCAAAGTCATGATCCGCAAGGTCGTGGTCAAGGTACATGCCAGTCTGTTAGGTTTATAAACCACTGCTGCTGTACGACTAACGGGCTTGGATTTGGCGCCACCCCCACATTATGAAAGTTGCTGGCCTGCCCATTACCCTCACCCCCGGCCCCTCTCCCACAAGGAGAGGGGAGGTTCGTGAGTCGCTGGCGCGACTTTCAAGCTAATAACAGACTGATCCAGCGGTTCAATTCCCGGCAAAGCCTCCAGCCAATGGAGGCTTTGCCGTTTTACGGTGCTTGAAAAAATGTACTGTATTCGCTATATTGCTAACTCGACTTAGCTTTTCATCGGGGCAATCATGCGCGACCAGGTATTCGTGGGAATTGATATTGGTTCGGCCAGCGTACGCGCCGGGATTTTTGATCTCGCCGGCCAGCGTCTGGCGTTTGCCGTACGACCGATTCAGCAGTTCCATCCACGCCCGCTTTTTGTCGAACAGTCCTCGGCCGACATCTGGGCACAAACCTGTGCGGCAGTTCGTGAAGCGGTCGCTACGTCCGGAATCAATACGGCCAGAATTGCAGCCATCGGGGTTGATGCAACGTGTTCGCTGGTCGCTGTCGGTAATAAGGGGGAACCGGTTTCCGTGGCCGAGAACGGCGATCCCGCGCACGACATAATCATGTGGATGGATCACCGTGCTGCAGAGCAGACGGCGGCCATCAATGCCACCGGGGACGAGGCGCTGGCTTACGTCGGCGGTGAAGTCAGCATCGAAATGGAACTCCCGAAAGTGCTGTGGCTCAAGCAGAATTTCCCCGAGCGTTATGCAGCAGCATGGCGTTTTTTTGACCTCGCCGATTATGTGGTCTGGCGGGCAAGCGAAGCGGATGTGGCGAGTATTTGTACGCTCACCTGCAAGTGGAACTATCTGGCCCATGAGAACCGTTTCAGCGAAAACATGCTGCAGGCTGTGGGTCTTGCCGACATCACGGGCAAGATCCCGCCTCAGGTCTTGCCTCTGGGTTCTCCGGCCGGGAAGCTCTGTCGTCGGGCCGCTGACGAGATGGGTTTGCCCGCCGGTATCGTTGTCGCCACAGGAATCATCGACGCCCATGCCGGTGGCCTGGCACTGACCAGCACGGCACCGAACGGAAGTCTGGCGATCATCGTCGGCACCTCGAATTGCCATATGGTCGTGAGCCCTGAACCGGTCATGGTACCGGGCGTCTGGGGGCCTTATTTTGGCGCCATGCTGCCCGGTTACTGGCTGAACGAAGGCGGGCAAAGCGCGGCCGGCGCCCTGCTTGACTGGACCTTGCGTCAGAGCGATGCCTGGCCTCTGCTCGAAGCGACCGCCAAAGCCGGGGGGCGCAACATCTATGCCGTGCTCAATGACTGGCTGGCCGATCTGGAGTCTCGTGAAACATGGCCAACTCGTGATCTGCATGTACTCTCCGATCATCACGGCAATCGCTCGCCGCGCGCCAATCCCGCTGCGCGCGGCGTGGTCGTCGGCCTGACGCTGGAACAGGGCCGGGATGCGCTGGCCAGACTGTATCTGGCGACCCTGCAGGCCTTGGCCTACGGCACCCGACACATCATCGAAAGCATGAATGCTGCCGGCCACAATATCGAACGCATCATCATGTGTGGCGGCGGCACCAAGAACCCCTACTGGCTGCGCGAAAATGCCGATGCCACGGGCTGCGAAATCCATCTGGTCAGCGAGGAAGACGCCGTCACGCTGGGCGCCGCCTTGCTCGGCGCCGTGGCCTGCGGCGCGTTTCCCTCCCTTCCGGACGCGGCGGCTGAAATGGTGCGCCCCGGCGGCAGTGTCGCCGCGCGGCCTGAAACCAAGGCTTTCCACGATGCCAAATACGCCGTTTATTTGCAGCTTTATCAGGACATGGAACGTTGCCGTTCCGCCATGGGGGCATGGCAGTAAGTTGTCCATGCCAACTTCCGATCACTCTGCCGCGAGGTCACTGAAATGCTTAACCTGAATCTCCCCGAATCCAAACCCATGATCAAGGCCGGCGAAAAGGAAGTCCTGCTGGTCACCAACGCCGACCTGCGCGAATCGGCCAACGTCGAATGCTGGCCAGTGCAGCACAAATTTGAGGAAAAACTGGAACAGGCCTTGTCCGGCCGTTTCGGATTCAAAGCCAAACGTGCGCACCTGTACAAGGGCGACAAGAAACATGGCTTTATCAGCAGCCAGCGCGAAGGCAGCGATCTCTTTGCCGCGATCGATCCGGACGCACCGGTCATCGTTCTGCTCACCGCCTGGCAATACTCGCACCATCTGGCGCCGAGTCTGGCCAGGCACCGCGGCCCGGTGCTGCTGCTCGCCAACTTCGACGGCACCTGGCCGGGTCTCGTCGGCATGCTGTGTATGGCCGGTACCCTGACCAGTCTGGGCAAAGCGTATGCCCGGCTGTGGTCTGCCGAATTTGACGACGAGTTTTTCTTCAAAGGTCTGGAATCCTGGTTGAAAACCGGACAGATCAAGCATGACACGTCCTACCTGCATGCGGTCGATGCCACCCATCCGGCCTCCACCACCCCGGCCTGGGCCATCGGCAAAAAAGTCGGTGACTATGTGTTGCAGCACAAGGAAATACTCGGCCTGTTCGATACCTTCTGCATGGGCATGATCAACGGCGTATTCCCGCAAAAAGCGCTGGTCGACATCGGCATGCCGCTGGAAGGGCTGTCGCAGTCGGCGCTGCTGGTGGAAATGGCCAAAGTGCCGCAATCCTTGCGTGAAGACTGTCTGGCCTGGTATGAAGCACGCGGCATGAAATTCCAGTTCGGTTCCGATCCGGCCAGGGAACTGACGCGCGATCAGGTGCTCGAACAATGCGCCATGATGATCGCCATGGCACGCTTTACCCAGCGCTTTGGCCTTTCTGCCGTCGGCGTGCAATATCAGCAGGGACTGGCACAGTCCTGCGCTGCCTCCGATTTCGCCGAAGGCGCCATCGGCTCTGCTGACCGTTTCCCGATTCCCGACGAATCCGGCAACATCATCCGCGCCGGCAAGCCGATTCCCTGCATCAATGAAGTCGACATGGGCACCGCCATTCCGCAGACCATGCTCTGGCGCCTGCTCGACTCGCTCGGCCTGCCGTCCGAAACCACCCTGCACGACATCCGCTGGGGCAGCGACTTCGCAGGTACGTTCTACTGGGATTTCGAGATTTCCGGTTCGGTACCGTTCGAACACATCAAGGGTGGCATTGCCGGGGCCACCGGTTATCGGCAGCCGGCCATGTATTTCCCCAAGGGCGGGTCTTCCATCCACGGGCAAGGCAAGGCCGGACGCCTGATCTGGGCCCGTGCCCACTATGAAGGGACGCAGGTGATCCTGCACATCGGCACGGGAACGGCGGTGGAACTGTCGTCAGCCGAATTTGAACGCCGTCGCCGGGCGACCACCTACGAATGGCCGCTGCTCAACTGCGTGCTCGATGGCGTCGGGCGTGACGACCTGATGGCCGGACACCAGAGCAACCACATCACCATCGCCTATGTCGATGAGACAAAGTTGCAGGAGGTTCTGACAGCCTTCGTTGCGCAGGCATTAACCCAGAATATCCGGGTGCTGGTCGCCGGCGATGCGGCCAGCCGGCTTGGTGCATGACTTTCTCAGGATCAGTAATGAATGCAAATGACCCCTACCGGGGTGTCTGGCCGGTGATGCTGACTCCATTTGACGAGAATCGTGAAATCGACTGGCCTTCGCTGAAAAAGCTGATCGACTGGTATCTCGCCGCTGGCGTTAGCGGCCTGTTTGCCAACTGCCAGTCGAGCGAGATGTTCTTCCTGTCGGACGCTGAATCGCTGCAATTGACCCGCTTCGTTCTGGAGTATGTGGACGGTCGTGTTCCGGTGGTCGCTTCCGGGCATACCGCATGCGGGCTTGCGCAGCAGATCGAGCAGTTGGGCAGGATGGCGGAAACCGGCGTCGATAGCGTGATCCTGATCAGCAATCGCCTGGCCATGCAGAGTGAAGGCGACGAGGTAGTCCTCAATAGCCTGCAAAAAATCACTGCAGCCTTCCCAAAGAGTGTCGGTCTGGGCATTTACGAATGCCCGCAACCCTACAAGCGCCTGCTGTCAGACGAGGTGGTCAGCTGGTGCGCGCAAAGCGGCCGTTATACCTTCATCAAGGATACCTGCTGCCAGATTGAGACCATCCGCCGCCGCCTGGGGCTGATCAAGGGCAGCCGCCTGCATCTGGCCAATGCCAATGGGCAGACGCTGCTGGCCTCGCTGCAGGCCGGGTGTCACGGCTATAGCGGTGTGATGACCAACTTCCACCCGGAACTCTATGTCTGGCTGTGTGAGAACTGGCAAAAGGAGCCGGAAAAAGCCATCGTGGTCTCCGACTACCTGTCCACCGCCTCTCTGGCCGAGTATCTGGACTACCCGATCTGCGCCAAGGACTATCAACTTTCCATCGGCAACTTCAAGACCGTTGCCAGTCGCGCCAGGGAAGCCGGCAACTATTACTCGGCCCACTTCCAGAGCACCATGCAGCAGATGATGCATCTCGGTGAAACGCTGAAAAGACAGCTCGGTATTTTAAGCTGATACAGAGCTATGCCCTTCGGCTGCGCCAGTGCAGGCGGGCGGGGACAGCCCCCGACACAGGTTTTTTCCTGTTGATCAGGCCGATCAGGTTTTCCAGACTGGCCGCAGCCAGAGCATGACTATCCTGCTCGATGGAATCGATTTTCAACGGCAGACAATCGAGCAGATTGTGGTCGTCAAAGGTAATGATCCGTTTGGGTGCGATGTTGAAATGCCGGTTCTCGCTGATGAAAGCCAGCGCGCCTTCGAGCAGGGTGATGGCTCCGGTAAATAATACCTGCGGATAACGTCCCAGATCCTGGTAACACGCCTTCATCAATTCATAGCCACTGCTGCGCCGATAATCCCGGGCACGGACCCAGCCGGGCTGTTCCTTGATACCTGACTGGGACAGCGCCGTACGAAACCCCTGGAGGCGATCGATACTCGGAGAAAGATGCGGCTGGCCGCCAAAGTAATAGACTTCGCTGGCACCAGTCTTCAGTGCATCGAACACCAGTTCGGCCACGGCGCCTTCGGCATCGGTTATCACGAATGGCAGGGATGGGTTGTCCACCCGGCGATCGACCAGAAAGAGCGGCAGCCGGGCACTCCACTTGAGATAGACCTCCGGCTCGGGCGAACAGGGCACAATGATCAGTCCGTCCACTTGACGGGCAATAAGATGCTCGATACCGGCGATTTCCTGCTGCGGATCATCGTTGCTAGAAACCACCAGCATCTGATAGCCGGCCAGATGGCAGATCGGTTCCATGGCCTGCGCCAGACTGGCGTGGGCAAAGTTGGTTAGTTCCGGGATGACCAGCCCAAGCGTATTGCTGCAGCCCGAGCGTAACGCGCGTGCGGAGTGCGAAGGCTGAAAATTATTTTCGCTCGCCGTGGCCAGTACGCGTTCCTTGGTGGCAACTGAAATGCGGAATTGTTCGGCACGGCCATTGAGCACCATACTGGCTGTCGTGCGCGACACCCCGGCCATGCGGGCAATGTCGTCAATCGTCAGTCGCTTGTATTTGCTCATTGGTAGGCTAATTCAAAGCAGGAAAAGATGAGCGCACCGCTTGTCATGCCGACGTGCTCATCTGTGTGAGGACTATTGTGTTACATAGCCCATACTGTGAGGCAGCCACAATACGATTTCCGGAATGGTTGTAATGGCCAGCAGTAGCAACAACAATCCAAC
>JAIFKU010000094.1 GCA_020049495.1 Accumulibacter sp. | reverse complement strand
ACGGCTCGGATTCGGCACTGCCTTGGTGCAAACGCCTGAATTCCTGCGCCAGCAAAGTGCGCCAGACCATAAAATGTAGCGCACAAATATCTCAACTACATGATAAATATCAATATTTGTGATTGGCACGGCAAATGCTTTAGCGTACTGGCAAAGCTCACAACCCCTTTATTACTGCCTGAGGAGTCAATTATGAAACATACCCTTATCGCTACCCTGCTGGCGGCTGCCTTTTCGCCGCTCCGGCTGCACCTGAAGCTGCGCCGGCCAGCCCATCGCCACTTACTTCCAATATCGGCCTGTTCTCCAGCTACCGTTTCCGTGGCATTGACCAGACCTTTGGCAAGCCGGCCCTGCAGGGCGGTATTGATTACGCACATTCCAGCGGCCTTTACGTCGGTAACTGGAACTCGAACGTCAGTTCGGGTGCAGGCTTCCCGGATGGCAACCTGGAAATGGACTTCTATGGCGGCTACAAGACGTCGCTTGGCGATTTCGGCCTGGACATTGGTGCCATTCTTTACTACTACCCTGGCTCCGAAGGCAGGGTTCTAGGCACCGGCGCAAGTTCCGGCGCGGTGAACAACAAGGAAATCTACATCGGCGGTTCCTGGAAATTCCTTTCATTGAAGTACTACTATTCGGTAGACGATTACTTCTCCCTGCGCGGCTGGGATTCAACCGGCGCCAGTACGGGCAAGAGCACTCGCGGTACCGGCTACCTCGACCTGTCGGCCAGCTATGACCTAGGTAACGGATGGGGCGTCAATGGCCACGTTGGTCGTCTCAGCCTGAAAAACAGCCACAAAGGCGACTATACCGACTGGAAGCTGGGTGTCACCAAGGACCTGAGCGGCTGGGTTGTGGGCCTGTCCTATGTTGACACCAACGCTTCCGGCAAGTGCTCCGGCGCGTCGGACTACCAGTTCTACTGCTTCAGCAGCATGAATACCGACAATGCTGGCACGCTTGGCACCAATGCGAGCAAGACCAAGGATGCCGGCCGCGGCACCGCTCTGCTCTCCGTCAGCCGGATTTTCTAACCACCTGTATAACCGGGGAAGCAACACGCCCCCCGAGAAATGGAGCCCATCATGAAAATGGTTACCGCAATCATCAAGCCCTTCAAGCTTGACGAAGTTCGTGAAGCATTGTCCACCATTGGTGTGCAAGGCATCACGGTTACCGAGGTCAAGGGATTCGGCCGGCAAAAAGGCCACACCGAGCTGTACCGTGGCGCCGAGTATGTCGTCGATTTCCTCCCCAAGGTCAAAGTCGAAGCCGCGATTCAGGATTCGATTCTGGATCAGGTGATCGAGGCCATCGAGAAATCGGCTGGCACGGGAAAAATTGGCGACGGCAAGATCTTCGTCTTCGATATTGAACAAGTCATCCGCATCCGCACCGGCGAAACCGGTGAGGAAGCCCTGTAAGGAGCAAACCATGAGACACCTCTTTGCCATACTAGCCCTGCTTGGCGCTGTGACCATCAGCACCCCGACATGGGCAGAAGAAAAGGCGGCAACCCCTCCCGCTGCCACCGCGCCCGCAGCAGCAGCAGCGGCGACGGCGGCACCCGCTCCGGCGGCTACTGCCGCGCCAGCACCGGCAAGCAAGGCTGATACCGCCTGGGTCATGGTCAGCGCCGCGCTGGTGATCCTGATGTCGATCCCCGGCCTGGCACTGTTTTACGGCGGGCTTGTCCGTTCGAAAAACATGCTTTCGGTACTGATGCAGGTCTTTATCACGTTCTCGCTGATCAGTGTGTTGTGGGTACTTTACGGCTACTCGGTGGCTTTCTCTGAAGGCGGCAGTTTCTTCGGTTCGCTGGACAAGCTCTTCATGAAAGGCATCACCATCGATTCCATAGCGGCCACTTTCAGCAAGGGCGTGAATATCTCCGAGCTTGCCTACGTCATCTTCCAGGGCGCCTTCGCGGCGATTACCTGCGGACTGATCGTCGGGGCCTTTGCCGAGCGCGCCAAGTTCTCTGCCGTGCTGGTCTTCATGGTGCTCTGGTTTACCTTCTCCTACCTGCCGATGGCGCATATGGTCTGGTACTGGGCGGGTCCGGATGCCTATCTTGACGCTGCCGCGGGCGAAGCTGCCGGCAAGACGGCAGGCTTCCTGTTCCAGAAGGGTGCGCTCGACTTTGCCGGTGGCACGGTGGTACATATCAACGCCGCTGTGGCCGGCCTGATCGGTGCCTTCCTGATCGGCAAGCGCGTCGGCTACGGCAAGGAATCGATGGCCCCACACAGCCTGACCTTCACCATGATCGGCGCCTCGCTGCTGTGGTTCGGCTGGTTCGGTTTCAATGCCGGTTCTGCGCTCGAAGCAAACGGCGGCGCAGCCCTGGCGATGGTCAACACCTGGGTGGCCACGGCCGCTGCGGCAATGTCCTGGATGCTGGCTGAATGGCTGATCAAGGACAAGCCCTCGATGCTAGGCGCGGCCTCGGGTGCCGTGGCCGGTCTGGTCGCGATCACCCCGGCGGCCGGTTTCGTCGGGGTCATGGGCGCCGTCGCCATCGGCTTGCTGGCGGGCATCATCTGTCTGTGGGGCGTCAATGGCCTGAAGCGCATGCTCGGTGCGGACGACTCGCTCGACGTATTTGGCGTGCATGGCGTCGGCGGTATCCTCGGCTCCATCCTGACCGGCATCTTCTGTGCCCCCTCGCTCGGCGGTACCGGTGTCTATGACTACGTGCTCAACAAGGTCGGCGATTACAACATGACGGCGCAACTGGTCAGCCAGTTGTGGGGCGTAGGAACGGTCATCGTGTGGTCCGGCGTGGTTTCTCTGGTAGCTTACAAAGTGGTCGACATGTTCATCGGCCTGCGAGTGCCTGAAGAGGAAGAGCGCGAAGGACTGGACATCACCTCGCACGGCGAATCGGCTTACCACCACTGAGTTTTTTCTGAAAGAAAACCCTCCTTTGGGCGCCCTTGCGGCGCCCATTTTTTTGTCCTGGCCTTTACAACAGAAAATCCACGAAGCCAGTCCCTGCGCGGCGAACATAAACAATAGCCTGATATCATTGCGCTGCATCGGTCTTGCGCTGCGGACACTTGCGCGCAGGAATTTGCCAGGGTAGGTCGAAGCACTTAGGGAAATACTGAGGTATTCGGGGCGTCATCCCCGCGTAGGCGGGGATCCAGAATGTTGATTTAACTGGGTTCCCGCCTGCGCGGGAACGACGGAAGTGAATAATTCAGCGTTTCCTTAGCAGTAAATCCATAGTCGCACCCCTGTATCTGTCAAGACAAGGACATGGCGTATGCTTAAGCTCAAGGACTCCGCTCTCTTTCACCAGCGCTGCTACATCGACGGGGTATGGCTGGATGCCGACCAGGGCGAAACACTTGTGATCCGCAATCCGGCAAGCGGTGAATCGCTGGGCACGATACCGAAGATGGGCGGCGCAGAAACACGACGGGCAATTGACGCGGCCAATGCGGCGCTGCCGGGCTGGCGGGCACGGACGGCCGCCGAGCGCGCCAGACTGCTACGCCGCTGGTACGATTTGATGATGGCCAGCCAGGATGACCTGGCCTTGATCATGACCTCGGAACAGGGCAAACCGCTGACCGAAGCGAAAGGCGAGATTGCCTACGCGGCCAGCTATCTCGACTGGTTCGCCGAAGAAGGCCGGCGTGCCTACGGCGAGATCATTCCGCCCAACGGCAGCGACCGGCGAATTCTGGCGACGCGCGAACCTGTCGGTGTCTGTGCCGCGATAACGCCGTGGAACTTCCCGGCCGCGATGATCACGCGCAAGGCCGGCGCCGCGCTGGCGGCTGGCTGTACCCTGGTCGTCAAGCCGGCCAGCCGGACTCCCTTCTCGGCCCTGGCCATCGCCGAACTGGCCGCTCGTGCCGGGATACCCAAGGGTGTATTCAACGTCGTCACCGGTTCGGCCCAGGCCATCGGTACAGAGATCTGTGCCAATCCCATTGTGCGCAAACTCTCCTTCACCGGGTCGACCGAAATCGGTTCGCTACTGATCGCACAATGTGCGCCCAGCGTGAAGAAGCTTTCGATGGAACTCGGCGGCAATGCCCCCTTCATCGTCTTCGACGATGCCGACCTCGACGCGGCGGTGCTCGGTGCCATGGCCTCGAAGTACCGCAATGCCGGGCAGACCTGCATTTGCGCCAACCGCATTCTGGTGCAGGATAGCGTTTATGATTCTTTCACCGAGAAACTGGCAACAGCCGTCTCCGCATTGAAGGTCGGCAACGGTATTGAACCCGGTGTCACGCAAGGCCCGCTGATTGATAGTGCAGCCGTTGCCAAAGTTGAGGAACTGCTCGCCGACGCCCTGGAAAAAGGCGCTCGCGTGCTGTGCGGCGGCAAGCCGCACGCTCTGGGCCAGACCTTCTATGAGCCGACTATCCTCGTTGATGTTTCGCCCGACTCGCGCCTGGCGCGCGAAGAGATTTTCGGCCCGGTCGCGCCGCTGTTCCGTTTCGTGGATGAAGAAGAAGCGATCCGCATGGCCAATGCCACCGAATACGGGCTTGCCGCCTATTTCTACGCGCGCGACGTGGGCCGCATTTTCCGCGTTGCGGAAGCCCTCGAATACGGCATGGTCGGGGTGAACACCGGATTGATTTCCACCGAAATCGCCCCTTTCGGCGGCATGAAATCTTCGGGGCTGGGCCGCGAAGGCTCATGCCACGGTCTCGAGGACTATCTCGAAATCAAGTATGTCTGTCTGGCCGGCATGTGAACCGGAGCGCATCAAATTACCGTTATCAATCAATTTTACAAGGAGGAAGTGATGGCAGATTTTTATTTCAAGGTCGGAGATGCGGTTCAGTTTTCTAAAACTGTCGGCGAAAGCGATATCTATCTTTTTGCCGGGATTACGGGCGATTTATCGCCGAACCATGTCGATGAGGAATTCATGAGCAAATCGAAATACAAACATCGTATTGCTCATGGCGCCCTGCTGGTGGGCTACATGTCGAGCACGTCGACCCGGATTTTCGAGAAGGCGCAAAAGATCGATGCCGACGAGACCCCCGTATCACTGGGTTATGACCGTGTGCGCTTTCTCGAGGGGGTCTGCATCGGCGATACGATAAAGGTCATTTACACCATCAAGAGCATAGACCCGGACAGACGGCGTTCGGTGGCCAGTGTGGTGGTAACCAACCAGCACGGGAAAGAAGTGGCCGTGGCAGAACACATAATGAAATGGGTCAAGAATTCATGAGGCGTTTTCGGCCTACTGCCGGGTAATACGGTAATACCTGGCCGTTTGCAACATGCCTGTAAAGTAAGTAGGCGATCATCCACTCATCGCTTTTGAGTGGATGAGGTCGTTCATGACGGACAAGGTCTTCTGTTATCACTGCCGGACTTATCACCCGGTTGCCGAAGTGACGCTTGTGCACAGCAAGGGAAGCAAGCGCTGGCGGTGCTTTAAAAGCATTGCTTCGAGTCGGGGCAGCACAGCCCAGCGTGATGCCTTCGGCAAATCGGTCAGCGCAGCGAACCGGGCCAGCAGTTCCCGGCAAGCCGCCAGGCCGCTGCCGCGTCCGGTTCTGGAACTGCTTTGGCGCATGCCGGAAAACATGCCGGGGCTGGCATGAAGATACTCATCGTCAGCGACGCCTGGGAACCGCAGGTCAACGGTGTGGTGCGCACGCTCAAGATGACACGTCGCGAACTTGAGCAGAAGGGGCATCAGACCGAACTCATCTCGCCACTCGGATTCCGCTCCATTCCCTGCCCGACGTATCCGGAAATCAGCCTGGCGCTGACCAGCGAACGCGAGGTGGCGCGAAAAATCGACCACTTCGCTCCCGACTGCCTGCATATTGCCACCGAAGGCCCACTGGGCTGGCTGGCCCGACGCATCGCCATGCGTCGCCAGTGGCCGTTTACCACGGCCTATCACAGCCGCTTCCCGGAATATGTCGAAACCCGCTTTCGCGTCCCGACCGCGTGGACGTATGCCCTGCTGAAGCGCTTCCATAATGCGGCACGCGCGACGCTGGCGCCGACGCCGGCCATTGTCGCCGACCTCCGGGCGCGAGGCTTCCACGGTGCCAGACTGTGGTCGCGTGGCGTGGATCTGGACTTGTTCGACCCCTCGGGAGACAGGGAAATAGCGACGCAGCGGCCGGTATTCCTTTACGTCGGCCGCATCGCCGTCGAAAAACAGGTCGATGCCTTTCTGCGTCTTGATCTACCGGGAGAAAAATGGGTTGCCGGCGAGGGACCGGAACGGCGGCGGCTGCAGGCGCGCTATCCCGAGGCGCGCTGGTTTGGCGTGCTCGACGGACCTGAATTGGCGCGCCTCTATCGTTCGGCAGACGTCATGGTTTTCCCCAGCGTTACCGATACCTTCGGGCTGGTCATTGCCGAGTCCATGGCCTGTGCTACCCCAGTTGCCGCCTTCCCGGTGCCGGGACCGATCGACGTCATCGCCGATTCGGGCGGCGGCATCATGCACGCCGATCTTCGCGAAGCTTGCCTGCAAGCGCTCAGATTGCCGCGCAATCAGGTGCGCAAGCGTGCCGAACAGTTCTCCTGGTCTGCTGCCACCGATCAGATGTTGTCTGCATTGCAGCTCATTCCCCGTCGCCAGTTGTCCGGGGGTGGAAAAATTCCTGCGCCGGTGCCGGACAGCGTTGCCTGAATCTAGTGCTTCCGATCTGCGCGCATCGTCCAGCGCGCACTTTGCAGGGCCATGAATTCAACCAGTCCCCACAGCAGGGTGCTTCCCAAGGCCAGAGCCGGGTGCGAAAAAGTCCGACGCAAGAGGTCGCGCATAAGTTGTCTCCGTCTCAGAGATCGTCGAGCAGGCACAAGGCCACCCAAATGTCGTCAAAAAGCCGGTCAATGATGTTCTGCAGGTTGGGCAAATTCAGGGCCATGGCGGCTTCGCTCCCAAATTCAGTTTCGAGGCCTGCACAGCCTAACAGGGCAATGTTAAGAATGTATTGCAGAGCCGGAGTGTTCCGCTTGCGCTATCCTGTGCGTTCTTCAATGGCAAACGATGATCGCTGTGACTCCCACCGAACTGCCTGAACTGAATGCGCTGGAACACCTCATCGAGAAAGGTGCGGCGTACCTCGATGCCCGCGTGCTCTGCCAGGTGGCGGCCAGAGAAAGGAATTTTCCGGTTTATGCCATAACCCTTGGCAACCCAAGCCTTGCCGTCCCCGCCGTGGGGTTTTTTGGCGGCATCCATGGTCTCGAACGAATTGGCACCGAAGTGGTTATCGCCTATCTGCACAATCTGGTCATGCGACTGCCGTGGGATGACCTGCTGCATCGGCAACTGGAATCCGTACGTCTGGTGTTCATGCCCGTCGTCAATCCGGGAGGGATGTGGCAGGCCACGCGCGCCAACCCCAACGGCGTTGACCTGATGCGCAACGCCCCATTGGAATCCAATGAACACGTTCCGTTTATGCTCGGCGGGCAGCGCATCAGCGCTAGCTTGCCGTGGTATCGCGGTCCGTTGCATGGCCCGATGGAAGCGGAAAGCGCGGCCCTCTGCCAGATCGTGGAGGAGGAATTGCTGGCGCGCGATTTCAGCATTGCGCTGGACTGCCATTCCGGCTTCGGCATCAACGACCGCATCTGGTTTCCCTATGCCCACACCACGCAACCAATTCAGCACCTGCCCGAAATTCACGCACTAAAGGAAATTTTCGACCAGACCAACAGCAACCACCGCTACATTTTCGAACCGCAGAGCAGGCAGTATCTTGCGCACGGTGATCTGTGGGATTATCTCTACCAGCGCGCCTGTGCCCGAACCGCATGCTGCTTTCTGCCGCTGACGCTGGAGATGGGCTCCTGGCTCTGGGTCAAGAAGAATCCGCGGCAACTCTTTTCCCGCCACGGCATGTTCAATCCCCTGATAGAACATCGCCTGCAACGCGTTCTGCGCCGACATCTGGCCTGGTTCGATTTTCTCGCGCGGGCGGCCTGCAGCCACCCGCGCTGGATGCCGACCGGACAGGCGCACGCAGAACAACAAGAGCGTGCGCTGAACCACTGGTACCGGAAGCCCGGCGCATGAGCACCTGGATTTTTCTGCGCGGACTGACCCGGGAAAGCCGGCACTGGGGAAATTTTCCCGAAGTGTTTCGCCGGGAAGTAGCCGACGCCCGAATCGTTACACCGGATCTGCCAGGCAACGGAAAAGAGAATGCCCGGGAAAGCCCGATTAATGTCGATGAAATGACCGAGGTCATGCGTGCGCAACTGCTTGGACAAGGCATTCTTCCGCCTTACCATGTGCTGGCCATGTCGCTGGGGGCCATGGTGGCCATCTCCTGGGCGGCGCGGCATCCGGATGAAATTCGCGCCTGCGTCCTGATCAACACCAGCCTGCGCTCCTTCAGTCCATTCTATCGGCGCCTGAAACCCGGCAACTATCCTCATCTTTTGCAGATCGCATTGATAGGAGGGCGCGACGAGGATTGGGAAAGTACCATTCTTGACCTCACCACCCGCCAGACCGAACGACCAGCCGAGCTACTTAGAAACTGGGTCGCTTATCGCGGCGAATACCCGGTCAGCAGGCGCAATGCGTTACGTCAGTTGCTGGCTGCCGCGCGCTACCAGGCGCCGCCGGTCAGGCCGGAACCGCCGATTCTGATCCTGACCAGCCGGCAGGATACACTGGTCGATACCTCATGCTCGCGCCAACTGGCTCTGCGCTGGAATACGGCCTTTGCCGAGCATCCGTCGGCGGGGCACGACCTGCCGCTTGACGATGGCCCCTGGGTAGCCCGGCAGGTGAGCCAGTGGCTGCCAGGCTTGCCTTCGCAATCACCATAGCCTCCCGGTAACGGACTGGTTCCTGGTCTTTTTGAACCGTCCAAACTGCTTACACCAAAACTTCATCCGGGTGCAATCCCGCTGTAACGTGGTTTGCCTATGGTCTATCTGTACGACGACAAGGAGACAGACCATGACGACAAGTTCAACCGCTTCGCCCCAGGCTCTCGGTCGGCATCGCCCAGTACCCGCGCGAGATTCATGAAGCGCAAAAGCTGCGCTACAGCATTTTCGCCGGCGAACTCGGTGCCAACTTGCCGACGCACCGGCCCGGCGTCGATCAGGATCGCTACGATGCATTTTGCGAACACCTGATCGTGCGCGACGAAAACTCCGGCGCCGTGGTCGGTACCTACCGCATCCTGTCACCGGAAAAGGCGAACAAGATCGGCAGCTACTATTCCGAGGGCGAGTTCGACCTGACGCGCCTGCAGCATCTGCGCCCGAAAATGGTCGAGATCGGCCGCTCCTGCGTGCATGCCGACTACCGCACCGGCTCGACCATCGCGCTGCTGTGGGCCGGCCTGGCCAAGTACATGCTGGAGAATCGCTACGAGCACCTGATCGGCTGCGCCAGCATCAGCATGGCCGATGGCGGCCATGCGGCAGCCAGCATGTACAAGCGCCTTGGCGAGCACATGAGCCCGCTCGACTACCGTGTCTTCCCGCGCTGCCCACTGCCGCTGGCTGCCCTGAACAACGAGCAGCCGGCTGAACTGCCACCGCTGATCAAGGGCTATCTGCGCGCGGGCGCCTATGTCTGCGGCGATCCGGCGTGGGATCCGGATTTCAATACCGCCGACCTGCCGATCCTGATGCCGATGTCGCGCATGGATAGCCGCTATGCCAGGCACTTCACCGGGAAACGGGATTGAAGCGGAGAGGCCGAATGACCAAGCTTCAGATGCAGTTGGTGGCGCTGTCCTGTTTTAACGCTGACGGACGCCGTAGCTTGGCCCCGGCCTATGCGGTTGAAACAACATTGGTAGGGAGCATTGCCTCCACTCGTTGAATTTATCGCTGCCCCTCGTATGCTAATCGGCCTAAGCCGACCGTGGGCATGCTGCTCGACTCAGACAACAATGCGCTGTATACCTGACGCTCAGTTAGAGCCCTCGGTAAGTTGTGAAAAAAGCTGCGCCATTCCAGGCAAAAGCCGAAGATGATTTGCATACGAAATCGCTTCTTTCGCTTGCCCAAGCTTCGAAAGCTTTACCAGTAACGACTTCAAACGGTCTTGAAAATCAAAGGTGGGGACGAAAGTTTCAAGCAACTTTCCAAGCACGACACATATGTTGGTAGGGCTCACCTCGACCAATCGATCAAGTTCTTCAATGAAGTCATCGGCGTTATAACCGACGTGAACATACGGCGCCACCGCAAGGAGCCAATCACGTTCTCGATCCTCGACCACTTTGAGGTAGCAGCTCAAGCGGCCTAATTTGGACAGCAGTTTTACTGGTGGTTTTGCCACGGTCTGGCTCCAGACTACGCATCGGTTCCAGAACGCTAAAATTCGCTCTTCTTGGATCGGCGATAGTTCCTGATTGCTGACACTCCAAAAGAATCCGGTAGCTTGCTCAAGGTCGTCGATATGACTGGAGTCAAAAAGATAGGAGAAACGCGGGCCGTCAAGTTCCTCGTCGCCCCAAAGAAAGGCCAAAGCGATGCGCTCCATTAGCTTTTCTCTGGCATGGCGGCCATTCGACTCTTGCCGAAGCGCAAAATCCAATACGCCACCATCGAGTAAAAGAGAGTAGACCGGACGAGTGGCCGGAGCATATGCCAACCCCTCTAAGGCGCAATGGAAGTTAGCCAAAAACTCATGTGGGAAAATACTCCCGATATTGGTCTGCAGCCAGCTGCGATCAATGTAATCAAGATTGGCAATGTAGTTTGCAGTCAAGGTTGAGAATTCGTAATTTCCTTCCTTACATCGGCCCATTTCCTGGTCAAATACCGGCTTCATCTCCGCCCACGCGGCCGCATGCCCCCTCCCTCCCCGATCGCTCAGCCGGCATGCCCGAAGCGCGTGACTGAAAAGGGCTTCGATCGCCTTACCCTTCGACGAGTTGATCGCTTGCGTCATTGCATCATCTCTGGGGTCGTCTATCGGTTCCGCTTTCGCCAACAAAACGCAGATAAGGGCCCAAGTGCGCGGCATAAGATTCAGGGGGTACGCCTTGTCGTCATTCCGCGTCCCCGCTCTAAGAAATTCGGCGATGATCGGTGGAATCCAATCGCGGGTAGGGGTGAGGTCTCGATCCTCAGCTGTCTCCTCAGTCCAGAAATCGGAATTCCCAGTTAGCCTCTCGAAGAAATCCGTCAGCGTGTTCCATGTAAGGTCCCAATCGACTTCTGGACGCTTTTCTGCCGGAGCCTCCCATGCGCGCTTGAGCCCGTTGATAAGACCATATTGAAATGGCCGCTTGGCATGCATAAAATCCAAAATCGTGGGTAAAAACTCCGATGGGGTAAGGGCCACAGCTTCTTCGAGTGTATCTACGAGAGCCCGGGTCGTTGGTCCTCTCCACGAATCACCCTGCTCGAAAGCATTCAGCCGTTCGACGATGCTCCGGTCTGCTGCAAATACTAGAAGTTCTTGAACTCGGTACGGCGTGGGGCCTGGGCCCGACCAAGACTCCATATAGGCGTGGAAATTCGGATGTTCCGATAGAGTGCCTATTGTATGATCGGCAGAGAGCTCATCGAATAAGCTATCCGCAGGTTTATAACCTTGGCCAGCTATCGCAGAAAGCCAGTTGCGTTGAGTACGCCTACGCAGCCGCTCCGAATCTTCACCCCGGGCTGGCAGGGCTATCTGCTGAATGGCTTCAATGGTTGCCATCCTCTCTGGCCCAGAAAACGCCGCGAAATTCGCACGGAGCAATTCGTAGAGCTCATGAATATGGCCGGCTACGAAAAACTGTGCGTTACAAACCGGGGTGTAAAGGCTTCGTAAGATGCTCCATCTCTGACTTAAAACGTATATGCCAATGCGACGAACAATCTCCTCTTCATCTCGCAACAGGGCCTCGACAAAAGTCCGCGCCCCGTCAAAGTCATGATCAACCCAACTCAGCAGGACATCTCGTAGACCTTCCACAAACCGATTTTCTGGCCCATCCCAGGAATGGTTTTGCCCATGTTCTTCGACAGCCGGTCGCGATAGCCAACTCGCGCGTCCTCGTTCTTCCTCTCGAAAGACTTCCCGAACGCGCTCTAGGAAAATGTCTGCCGCAACGCGTCCAGCCTTGGTGCCAAAGATGCGAGAGTGGTGGTCAATGAGTTCCTTGAGCCAATAGTCATCCACCACCGTCACCGGCTTCTTGCGGCCATCACTTAGCGCGAGATCATCAACCCAACGTATTGCTGTACAAGACCGCAGGATTAAGCCCGCCTTGCTCCAGTCGTCGGGAACGTGACTTGAAAGGCATTTTGTTAGTACCCCACTATCCAGAGCATGGCCCACCATGCCGCGATCAAACTTGCTCTCCAGCCAACCAGGGATCAAACCCAGATCGTCGGCTGTGATGGTGCTGAGCGGTAGTAGACCAAATATTTCAGCGAATACGCGAAACGTGTGGTAATTGTCTTTGACCTTCCCGTCTGCGTCACTTGTGCCACTCACAATTCGAACAACATTTAGCACTTTGCACGCGAGCTGAAAATCGTTACGTTCACCAGCCAGCTTGGCGCACCCCTGCAGATAATCCAATGCAGCCCAATACGGGATTCGACAATACCCTGGTTCATCAGCGGGAACTGGGGCAGGATTCATGGCCGGTTCGAAAATTCCTGCCTCGTCGAGCGCATCAAAAAAAGTTTCGAAATCAGGGCGTGCCAATAGCAATTCGAACCCGCGCCGTGTGTGTTCGTCGCTCTTGCCCATGAGCTTGATGAATGACTCCTGATTGGCCGTAAGTCTAGGCATTGAGTAAATCCCCCATCTCCTTGAACTCCTGCAAGTACATTGGCGCTGACGCCGGGGCAAGTCGGGCAAACTCCTTCAGCACATCCACGAGTTGATCCCAGTCTCTGTGGTCTCGCAGAAATGGAATAAGTTGGATTCCGCACTCACGGAGGTAGTATTGCTTCAGGCTCTGCATGAGGCTCTTCTCGTGCGAAAAGAATCCCTGCAATAGAAAATGCTTCGCCTCAAGCTGGCCCGATGTACGAATGCGTCGCGCCTTCAAGATCACATATTCAAGAATCTCAAGCTCTTCAAGCCCGTAACCGATAAAGAGGACTGTTTTCCGTTTGAAAAGATTTTCCAAGAATGTCAGAACACGATTTTCCAGATCCGGATCACCGGACATACGATCATTCGCGTAATGGCGTACATAATCCTGTGTTGTCAGAATCATGCCGTCCGAATCAAGTAACGATCCATGAAGATGAATAACAGTATTGGATTGATTGAGGTTCGCAGCTGTAAGATCTTCCACCCTGTGATAGACGTTCCTCATTCTTGGTTCGGGAGCTATTCTTGGGTCTGTGGCAGCATCCATCCGCAAATCGGATGAATCAATTTCCTCGTCAAGCCATTCATCGTAGTTGGTAGTTACGAACGTCTTTCCCAATTTGGATAAGCTTCCGTAAAGCTCCCGCCCCTTTAAGTTGCTATTTCTTCCCGACGGGTGGAGCAATGTTCGAAAATCAATCGGAATGCGATGTTCTACTTCCAGACCCCGCGCAATTGATAGTTTGACCCGCGGATGTAGATGATTGATCTGGGCAATCTCAGCATGGCTGATCTTGCCTCGCTCCACAAATTGGGCAAGCGCGCCGTCTGCAAACCGTGTCCACCTTGGGCAACCAGCAATTACCGAAGCGCCGGCGCCGATGAATGGAATTAGCGTTCCTCTTTGAGAGGCTTCGCGCAAGCCGTCAGGCACCTCTGGAATCGGAAGGATGTCGTCGCTCATGACCAATGAGAATCAGTAATGCGGTGGCGTGGAACAGTTGAGGGAATACATTGGTCTCCTCGTCTCAATTGGTATTCTTGGGGGGAAAGTAGCGAAACCAAGCAGGGCAAGACGCAGAATGCAGGGAATCTTGACCATTGATTCTTCACTAAACACCATTTATCGAGCTCATTAGCGAAAAAGCGAGTGAAAGTTCTCAAGCTGCCGCTACGTTCCTTGGCAGCCCCAGCGTGTGTAAATGATAGCCTACTCCGAACGACTGCTTAGCGCCGAAATTCAGACTTAATACGAATGGAATGCCAGCGGCGGCAATGGCCGATCATGAGACGACCAGAGGGTTCGACGGCGTGCCGCATTCATGGATGACCCTGTCACTGGCGAGCAGGGGGTTGTAGGACAGTTCAACGAGCACGCCACGCACACGACGACGTACGGGACTGATCCTGGCGCAACTTACGGCGAAGGCCGCGTGCGGCCTTGAACTGCGATACTTTTTCCGTATGGATCTCAAATTCGTCTATACTTTCTATTCATTTATCTATTCATAGTCTAATTCACGCTTATGTCACCTCACGCTGACACTATCCACTTGCGACTATCCGGTGGGCCGCTGTCCGTGCGCCAACTGATTGAACATGTTGGCGTCAGCCAACCGACGATTTCCCGTGCGCTGTCCGAACTTGGCGATGAAGTCGTACGGATCGGAGCTGCGCGATCTATTCAATACGCGCTACGCGATAGCACGCGCGGATTGCCGGACATCCCGATTTATCGGGTCGATGCAGACGGCCGGATCCGGCAGTTGGGAACGCTGCTTCCAGTCCGTCCGGACGGGTTCGTCATGCGCCAGGAGGACGGTGTAACCCTGCACAGCGACGGCCTGCCGTGGTGGTTGTTCGACATGCGCCCGCAAGGCTATCTCGGCCGGGCGTACGCGACTCGCCATGGTGCTGAACTTGGGCTGCCGGATCGGCTCACCGACTGGAACGATACCCACGCTTTGCGGGCGCTGCTGGCGCACGGCCATGATGTGGTCGGAAATCTGTTGCTGGGCGAATTGGCGAGAGATCGTTTTCTCGCTGCTCCTGTCCCTGATCCAGTCACGCAGGCGCAGAAAGCCGAGGAATATGCCCGGTTGGCACGTGAAGCCGCCCGCGGGGAGATCCCTGGATCATCAGCCGGGGGCGAGCAGCCGAAGTTCATCGCCTGTGCCATGACACCAGCAGGGCCTCGGCAGGTTATCGTGAAGTTCAGTGAACTGGAGGAAGGGCCCGTAAGCGAGCGCTGGCGCGATCTGCTACTGGCCGAACACCTCGCGCTGGACACGCTGCGCCAAGCCGGCATCCCTGCCGCCAGGACGCAGATAGTAGACCACGCTGGTCAGCGCTTCCTCGAGGTCGAGCGTTTTGATCGCAGCGGCAACCTGGGCCGGCATGCGCTAATCTCCTTGGGCGCGCTGGATGCAGAATTCGTCGGGCTGGGAGCAAGTGGCTGGCCAATCAGTGCACGCCGACTTGCTGTTGCAGGCCAGATTCGTCCACAAGCCGTGGCTGGTGCAGATCTCCTGTGGGCCTTTGGCACTCTGATCGGCAACTCCGATATGCATGGCGGAAATCTGTCATTCATTTCCGAGCAGGGGCGGCCTTATGATATTGCGCCAGCCTACGACATGACGCCAATGGCCTTAGCGCCCCGCAGTGGTGGCGGATTGCCTGACACTGTTTCCGAGGCGAGCATTCATGCCAGTGTAGCCAACGAAACCTGGCGGCGCGCAGAAGAACTGGCGCGCGCGTTCCTCGCCCGGGTCAAGGTGGCAACGGGGTTTAGCCACCGATTCGGACACTGCATCGCTGCGTTGGAACAGCACATTGAGACGGCCAGCGCCAAGATCGGACGGCTGGGGTGATCAGCATTGAACATCATTCATCACTCTGGCTAAAGCCCGCTCATGGTTCGACAGACTTACCCCTAGGGCATTTCTTCGGGTGAGCTTCGCTAACCCTCAGTGCACACCACGAACGGGTTTTTGA
Organism: Accumulibacter sp.; assembly: GCA_020049495.1. Classification (GTDB taxonomy): domain Bacteria; phylum Pseudomonadota; class Gammaproteobacteria; order Burkholderiales; family Rhodocyclaceae; genus Propionivibrio. The sequence continues at coordinate 4,776 of JAIFKU010000094.1, read as the reverse complement.
ACTATCACCCGGAGGGTGAAATACCCGTTCGCCCTGAGCAGCCCGCATAGCGGGTGTGTCCCCCAGGGGGATTTGAGCCCAAGGCCCCGTTGCCTTCGGGGCATCGATGGGTTCAACAGCCTGCCGCCTGTCACTGCTTTTCGAGTTTCACCCGCCGCGCGCGCTTCGCCAGTCGACGGCAAAGGCCAGCGCATCCGGCAGGAATAGTCTGTAATCGGCGGCGAAGCCTTCGCGATCGGCGAGGAATTCTTCGATGCCGCCCGCCAGCGGGTTGGCCCGGCGCAAGCGATGGACGGCCATCTGATCGATCGCTTGCCCTACCGCCGCTACGCTGCGGTAGGAACAAAGCCAGTCATGCGTCCGCATCCGGTTTGCCACATCGCGGGCTTTTTCGGGCAGGAAACCGGAATAGTCCTTGAGCACGGCATAGAGCCGGGCCGTGTAGTCCTCAAGCGTGCCGCATCCATGGCTGGCCCAGTCCCGCGCAAGCAGGTGGTCGTAGAACAGATCAACGAGCACACCACTGACGCGACGACGCGCGGGACTGATCCTGGCGCGACTTGCGGCGAAGGCCACGTGCCGGTCGGCGAAGCTGTCGATCGCGCGGTGCAGGGCCACGCCGGAAGCCACGTCCGGCTGCAGGCCTGCCGGCAGATAGCCTTTCACGAAATCGCCCAGCACGCCGCCGATCCGGTCGGCGTCGGCATTCCCCGCGAGCAGGGCATGCGCCAGAAAGTTCATGCCAGCCTCCGGCCTTCGGGAGCGATCATTCCTTCTTCAACCGTTCGACTTTCTTCCAATGCTCGAATACTCGCGCTTGCCGGTATTGCCCAGTGTTTCAACCGGAGCAGCCACCGTCAGTGGCTCGGTGAATGGGCGGTTTTCGCCATTGATCGTGATTTTCATTGAAGGAGGAGTTTATCATGCGACCTGCTGAGCGCTTTTCCCGGCGATTCAAGACAGGGTTCGAACGATGCCACTGATTGCTTGTCTGTCAATAACAACTTATCAGGAAGCCCCATGCGCAAACTGACCGCCTTGCTTATTTCCCCGCTGGCTTTCCTGCTCGCGGCCTGTACCGGCATTCCCCGGGGCATTGAGGCCGTAAGCGACTTCCAGCTCGAGCGTTACCTTGGCAAATGGTATGAAATCGCCCGTCTCGACCACTCGTTTGAACGCGGCCTGAGCGATGTATCGGCGGTCTATGCACGGCGTGCCGAGGGAGGCGTGTCGGTGCTCAACCGTGGCTACGATTCCGGCAAGGGGCAATGGAAAGAAGCGCAGGGGAAAGCCGATTTCATCGACTCCGACACGACGACACGCGGCTCGCTCAAGGTTTCCTTTTTCGGCCCCTTCTACGGCGGGTACCACATTGTTGCGCTGGATACGGACTATCGCTGGTCACTGGTCGTCGGCCCCGACCGCGACTATCTGTGGATCCTGGCGCGGGATCGCCGCCTGCCGGAGGCAGTAAAGACCGATCTGGTTGCCAAAGCCCGCCAGCTCGGCTTCGCCACGGACAAGCTGATCTGGGTCAGCCAGGAGCGGCCGGACGCCTGATACGACAAGGCCGGTATGGAAGAGTGGAATTCGTGCCCATTGTGCGGGCTGCTCAGGGTGGACGGTTCTTTCACCGAAATGACGAATCTGGAATACTTCAGCGCTTCCTTTGATTCGAAGGAATAAGGAAGCGGGGATTGACATTGCAGTAGTTAAAACGTCCCGCCGTTCCATCCCCACAAGCGCCCTTAGCAAATTCAATATAGATACGGTCAGTCGGCACACTGCCGATGCCTGTCGATGTCCCTCCACCCCGGCTCCATGCCTTCCTTTCGTTGAGCTCTAACAGGGTGTTGAAATTTTTCAGCCAGTCCTTATATCGGCGTCGTGGACACTGCGAACCACGCGGTGATTTTCCCTTCAACTGAAAAGGAGGACTTTAACCATGTACCGAACTTTCTTCCCACGTGACATTTTTTCAGAACTTGACCGGCTCCAGCGCCAGTTGATGTCTTTTGACGGTTCGCCAAGCATCCGCGGCCTCGGAAACGGGAGTTTCCCCGCGCTCAACGTCGGCGGCACACCGAGCAGCGTTGAAATCTACGCCTTTGCTCCCGGTATCGATCCGGCCAGCCTTGACGTGTCGCTTGATCGCGGCGTGCTGAGCATCAGCGGCGAACGCCGCAGCAGCCTTCCAGGGCGCGAAGAAAAGATCACCGTGCATATCGACGAACGATTTGCCGGCCGCTTCCGTCGGGTCGTCAGCCTGCCCGAAGACATCGACGCAGATACCATGAGCGCCGCCTACAACGACGGCGTGCTGCACGTCAGCGTCAAACGCCGCGCGTCGGCTCAGCCGCGCCGGATCGCCATCCAGTAAACCGAGGAGGACAAATCATGAACGATAAAACCTTACCCAGCACCGCAACGAAAAGCGACGAAGCGCGCGAGGCCACGCTCATGCCACCGGTCGATGTCGTCGAAGACAGCGCCGGAATCACGCTTTACGCTGATTTGCCGGGTGTTTCACGCGAAGCTCTGCATGTCCGCGTCGAGGACGACACCTTGTTTATCGAAGGCGATCTCGCGCTGAAGATTCCGGAAGGCATGGAATCGAACCACGCCGAAGTCGGCCTGTCGCGCTACCGGCGAGTGTTCACGCTGAGCAAGGAACTCGACGCCGACAAGGTCAGCGCCGAACTCAAGCAAGGCGTACTCAAGCTGCGCATTCCCAAGGCCGAACACGCACAGCCAAAGCGCATCCAGGTCAGCGTCGGTTGACCGGTAGATTGGCCAGACGGAGTCTGAAATGAAGATCGATGACATCAAACAGAGCGTCAACACACTCTGGGCGTCGGCGACTGAAGGCTGGCGACGGCTGAGGCAATCTGCGGCTGATTCTCTGACGCCGTTCAAGGCAACGGATGGCGCCAGCCTGCCGGCACGCAGCGAGGTCGACGATGACTGCTACCTGCCCTCGCTCGGCTGGTCGATGCTCGGCGGCAACGTCTTTGAAGACGACCAGCGCGTCGTCGTCCGCCTGGAAGTGCCGGGGATGGAGAAGGAGAACTTCAACATCGAGGTCATAGACGATTTGTTGGTCGTACGCGGTCAGAAACGTTTTGAACGCGAATCGAGCGAAGGGCGTTACCGCCTGTTGCAATGTGCGTATGGCAGTTTCCGGCGTGAAATCTCGCTGCCAGTGCCCGTGCAGACCGGCAAGACCGAAGCGACTTATCGCAACGGTGTTCTCCGCATCGAACTCCCGAAAGCAAAGACGGAAAAAGCGCGGTCGAAGATGATCAGGATTGATTGACGCTGGTTAACTGGATGAGACGGTCCGATCGTTCGTGCAAAACGGATGATCGGATCGTTTCGTTCAGGCTCAGAATGAATCCGGCCTTGGAGAAACTGGAGCGGGCGATGGGAATCGAACCCACGGCTCTAGCTTGGGAAGCTAGGGTATTACCATTATACGACGCCCGCGAAGGTGCCCATTCTATGCGCTATGGCCTTCCGGTTCAATTGTCCTGACCTTGCTCGCCGCCAGTTTGGCCCGGCGGCGCGCTTCCGTGGTGTCGCTGGCGGTGGCCACGGCGACGCCCATGCGCCGTTTTTTGAAGCTCTCCGGTTTGCCGAACAGGCGCAGATCGCTGCCTGCTACGCTCAGTGCGTCGGCCACGCCTGCATAGGCGATGCCCTTGCCTTCGATGACGCCGTAGATGACTGCCGAAGCGCCCGGTGAGCGCAGCGAGACATCGACCGGCAGGCCGAGAATGGCGCGGGCGTGCAGTTCGAATTCGGAAAAGCGCTGCGAAGCCAGCGTCACCAGACCGGTGTCGTGCGGGCGCGGGCTGACTTCCGAGAACCACACCTGATCGCCCTTGACGAAGAGTTCGACGCCAAAGATTCCGCGACCGCCGAGGTTGCCGGTCACCGCCTGGGCAATCATGCGGGATTTCTCGCGGGCGACATCGCTCATCGACTGCGGCTGCCAGGATTCGACGTAATCGCCATTGACCTGCACGTGCCCGACCGGCTCGCAGAAGTAAGTCTCTACTTTGCCGCTGCTGCCGATGGCGCGCACGGTCAGCAGCGTGATCTCGTACTCGAAATCGATGAAGCCTTCGACGATGACGTGGCTCTGACTCACCCGCCCGCCCTGCAGCGCGTACTCCCAGGCTTTGAGCACATCGTCCGGGCCGCGCAACAGGGACTGGCCTTTGCCGGAGGAGGACATCGTCGGCTTGACCAGGCATGGATAACCGATGCCTCCATCGATCGCCGCCTGCAGTTCGGCCAGCGAACCGGCAAAGGCGTAGGGCGAGGTTGGCAGACCGAGCTCTTCGGCGACCAGCCGGCGGATGCCCTCGCGATTCATCGTCAGGCGCGTGGCACGTGCCGTCGGGATGACCTCGGCCAGGCCTTCGCGCTCGATCTCCAGCAGCATGTCGGTGGCAATCGCTTCGATCTCCGGCACCACCAGATGCGGCCGCTCTTTTTCAATGATCGCGCGCAGTGCCGGGCCGTCGGTCATCGTCACCACATGGGCGCGGTGAGCCACCTGCATGCCGGGCGCGTCAGCATAGCGATCCACGGCAATCGTTTCGACGCCAAGGCGCTGCAGGGCAATGATCACTTCCTTGCCCAGCTCGCCGGCGCCAAGCAGCATGACGCGGGTGGCTGACGGGCTGAGCGGCGTGCCCAGTGCGTTGATGGGATTGTTGCGCGGGCCGATGAGAGCAGTAGGCATTGCTTGAATCCTGAGAACCGATA
>JAIFKU010000080.1 GCA_020049495.1 Accumulibacter sp. | reverse complement strand
AACGGAGGGATTGGCTGGACAGTGGGCAAGGCTTGCAGCGGACGCGTCAGCGAACTGCCGGAAACACTCTGCAACTGCCACCAGACGTAGGCACCGAATCCCGCTGCAACTATCCCGGCGAGGCCAAGAACGAGCCACAGCCCGGTGCGCGATGCGGGGACCTGTTTGGCGGCAAAGACATTACGCGCGGCGATGCGCTCGGCACTTTCGCGCGGGCTGTTGTCGGCGGACGGCGATGCGGACGTCGGGGCACGGCGCTTGACCGGCGCATCCGTCGATACGGCGGCCAGATCGGCGTCGACGGAATCTATGTGCTGCGAGAGAACCGGCAGCGGCGAACCCGGTGGAGGCCTAGGGGTGTCCGCCGGTTGAACTGTCGCCTTGAGCGTCAATTCGGGCTGCTGGGCTGGTGCCAGCCCAGGCGCCTGGCTTTCACCGGCCAGTCGCTTGGCTTCCTCGGCCTTCTTTAGCGCTTCCATGAGCAGGCTCATGGATTGCCTCCCTGGCCAGCACTGCCGGTCGTTTCCGATTTGCCGAAGGTGCCGAGCTGCTCCTTGAAAAAGTCCTGACGCGGAAGAAGATTCCTCAGATTGCTGTAATCACCTTCGAGGCTGGCGTCCCTGATCACGATGGGACGCAGGAAGATCACCAGTTCGGTTTTCGTGGCCTGATCTCTGCGCTGCTTGAACAGCTCTCCGAAGATCGGAATTTGTGAGACGCCCGGAACCGTATTGTCCACATTTTCGACACGATCCTCGATCAGTCCGCCCATCACGGCAATATTCCCGTTCTCAACGCGAATCACCGATTCCATTTCGCGGGTGCGGACGACGGGAATATTGCTGGTAATGGCCGGAATGCTGCAGTTGGTGACGCCAAAGCCGCAGGGATTGGCCAGCGTCGGGTTGGGATCGGGAACGTAGGACTGGATGCTCGAAATGCTCGGGCGGATGTTCAGCATGACGGTATCGTTGTCGCCAATCTGCGGGGTGACGTTCATGACGAAACCGACCGGCACCGACTGCAGCGTGGTTGTAAAAGTGGTCGTGGTGGTGTTCGTGTTCGCCGTGGTATCGGCCTTCAGCGTGAAGTACACACTGTTATCGACGACTTTCATCACCGCCGTCTGGTTGTTCATGACCGACAGCTTCGGGCTGGACAGCACCTTGACCGTGCCGAAACCTTCCAGCAGGGTAATGACTGACTTGAATGGACCGATCGCGGATTGCTGGTTGTTGTAGGTCAATTGCAGCAGGCTGGAAGGCGGCGAGGTGATTGAGCCCAGCGCTTTCTGGACGATGCTGAAACCGGCACGACCGATAGGCGCCGAGTTCCAGTCGATGCCCTGCTGATAGTCGTTGGACAGGCGGACTTCGGCGACGGTGGCTTCGATCAGCACCTGGCGCTTGACGCTTTGCATGACCTGGCTGATGAACTCCTGGATTTTTTCGTGTTGGCGTGACGTGGCGCGGATGCTCAGTATGCCGCTTTCCGGATGGGAAATGACCGCGGCGGCCTCACGGAAGGTCGTGCGGCGCACCACCGTCGATCCCGAATTCTGCAAGGTGGCCGGGTTCGGGCTGTTGGCCAGTGACGGCGCATTCTGGGTGCCGCGTGCCGAGTTGCCAGCACCCGCAGTGGCCCCAGTGCCGGTCGTGCTTTGCGCATTGGCCTGTTCGACCACCGTTTCGCTACTGCCTTCCGGGAGGATCTTGTCGGTTTCGCGTAGAATGTCCTTGATGTTTTGCGTCAGCGTGTCCCAGAAGTGGTTCTGCGACTTGTTCTCGATGCGCGTGATCGAATTGTTGGCTCCGCTGGTACCGCCTGCCGATGCGGCGCCGCCGGTCCCCGGGGTGCCCGAGGCGACCTGCGTCGTCACGGCAACGGTTCCTGTCGTGTCGCGGCTCATGTTGACGTAATCGATCCTGTAGGTGCGCAGGAAGGGCGTGTCCGGCATGACTGCGAGATTGGGACCGTCAAGTTCGAAACGCATGTCAACCTGTTTTGAGATGCGGCTGAGCAGTTGCGGCAGGGTCTGGTCGATGGCATTCAGGCTGACGGTGCCGGCGATTCCGGGATGGATATCGACGTTCAACTTGGCGTCACGGGCGAGGGCGAAGAGCAGGTCCTGCACCTTGACGTTATTGACCACCACGCTATACGTTTCGGTCTTGCCGGTGGCTCTGGGCCGGGGTAGAGGCATGCTCTGCTGAACGGGCTGCGGAATCGCACCCTCCGACTTGGCGACGCTTTCCGCGCGCAAGTGGGAGTTCGAGGGCTCCTTGATCGTTGGCGAATGCTCGGTCTCGGTTGGTAGTTTGTTGAATTTATCATATCACGTAAGGAATTTTATGCAAGTGACTGATTTGTATTGATTGAATACGGGGAATGTGTTGTCTTGTTTTCGTTTCAACGCAATTTTCTGACGCTTCGAACATAGGGCCCGCTCATCGGGCTGATCCTGGCCAGCCTTGCCAGCTCAGCGCTGGCGGCTTCACTGCTGGGGTAGTCACCGTAGATGACGCCGATCCGGTCGCGCCCGCTCAATCGTGAGCGATACACATGGATTTGTTGCAGGTCGAGTGTTCTGGCCTTGCTTTCGAGAAACAGCTCGACATCGCGATAGCTGTTCCCGTCGGTACTGAGCAACTGGATGAAAAAATGGCTATCCGGTGTTTTTTTCAGCCATTCATCAGTGGCCGCAATGCGCTCGGCGAGACTCGGCAGCTTTTCTGCGACGGGTGTAGCGGACGTGGGAATTTCTGTTTCAGGTGCCGGTGGCGCCTGGGAAATGGTGGCAACGGCGGCGAGGGCCTGGACTGGCGGTCTGGCCTCGGGGGTCGGGTCAGTACTGGTGGTTGCCGGCGTTTCTGCTGCGCGGGCGGGGGGCTGCGCCGGTGCGCTGCTCGAATGGTAACTTCCGGCCAGGTAGGCCAGCACGGCAATGGTGGCAAGGACAGCGGCGCCGGCGATCCACGCTTTGGGCCTGGCGTTGCCGTCACGCATCGGGTTGAACTGGGCATCACGGATTGCGGCCTTGATCTGCTTGCTGTCAATCAGATGCCTGTTTTCGGAAAAAGCCGAGAGCAGCGCCTTGTCGGCGAGGATATTGATGCGTCGCGTCAGTCCCTCGGACGCCTTGCTGATGAGTTGTATGGCGTTCGGGGTGAACAGATCCGGGCCGTGATAACCCGCCGCCCGGATGCGGAACATCAGGTAGTTGCCGATATCGCTGCGGCGCAAGGGTTCCAGCGCAAAGTTGTGGGTAATCCGTTCCTTGAGCTGACGCATGCCCATTCCGCTCAGGTGTTCGTCGAGTTCCGGCTGGCCGAACAGAACAATATGCAGGAGCTTGTGCCGGTTCGACTCAAGGTTGGAGAGCAGGCGGATTTCTTCCAGAGTCTCGGGCGGCATGGCATGCGCTTCGTCGATCATGATGACCACCTGACGACCGCTGGCGTAAATGTCGAGCAGCCGGTCCTGCAGCGAGCGCAACTGCATGTGGGGGTGACCTTCAGGCAGCGGCGACTGCAGTTCTTCGGCGATGGCGTAGAGGATCTCGTCGCGCGACAGCGAGGGATTGGCGAGATAGACCGTTTCGACGTTTTCCGGAAGCTTTTCGAGCAGCATCCGGCACAGCATGGTTTTGCCGCTGCCCACTTCGCCGCTGACCTTGACGATGCCTTCGTCGTGCGTGATGGCGTAGATAAGCGCTTCGAGTGTGGCGCCGCGATGGGCTCCGGCAAAAAAGAACTCGGTATGCGGCGTGATGCGGAACGGAGCTTCGCGGAGTCCGAAATGGTCAAGATACATTACTGCTCCTTGGCAAAGGATTCCATGCGATTGTAGAGCGTGGTGCGGTTGATGCCGAGCAGGCGTGCGGCCTGACTGACGTTGCCGTGCGCCAGGCGCAGAGCGGATTCTATGTAATTGCGTTCGGTTTCGGCGAGCAGCCGGTCCAGACTAAACGGTTCCGGTTGCTGCAGGCGCTGGCTGGCGGCGGCAATGATGGCATCGCTTTCGGCGCTGGCCATCGGCGGCGGGGCGGTGACCGGCGCCAGGGGTTCGTCCTGCAGATCCAGTTCGGCCTCAAGTTCGCTGCTGCTTACCGTCTTCCCGGGATATTTTGCTGTCAGGCGGAGGACGATGTTGCGCAGTTCGCGCACGTTGCCGGGGAAACTGTAGCGTGACCAAAGTGCGCGGGCTTCGTCGGAGAGCGCAAAAGGCGCTTGCGCCGGGGTCGCGTAGCGCTGGCGGAAATGCTCGAGCAACAGGAACTTGTCGGCATCCATTTCGCGCAAGGGCGGGACACTGATCGAGAAGACGGACAGGCGATGGTAGAGGTCGGCGCGGAAGTTGCCGGCCCTGACTTCCTTGCGCAGGTCGCGGTTGGTGGCGGCAATGATGCGCGCGTTGCTGATGCGCTTGTGGGTTTCGCCGACCCGCTGGTATTCGCCGTTTTCGAGTACGCGCAATAGTTTGGCCTGCAGTTCGAGCGGCAACTCGCCGATTTCATCGAGGAACAGGGTGCCGTCGGCAGCGTCTTCGAAATAGCCCGCCTTGGCCACGGTGGCACCGGTAAATGCACCTTTGGCATAGCCGAACAGGGTGGGTTCAACCAGATTGGGCGAAATGGCCGCACAGTTGAGGGCGAAGAAAGGCTTGTTGGCGCGCTTGGTGTCGTGATGCAGGCAACTGTTGGCGACGATTTCCTTGCCGCTGCCGGATTCGCCCTCGATGAGGACAGGAAATGGCGAATCGGCATACTGCTGCAACTGAAGCTTGAGTTTCTGGATCGCTGGACTGTTGCCGATCAGGGGTGGGGAAAAAACGCCTTGAACCGGGCGTTGATCGAGTGAGCGATAGCTTAGCGCACGCTGCAGAATCTTGTGCAGTTCGGCAGGATTGCAGGGCTTGGCGACGAAATCGGCGGCGCCCAGAGTGCGTGCATGTCGGGCATTGCCTTCGTCACTCTGGCCGGAGAGAACGACGATGCGGATTTCGGGCGAGGTGTTCAGCAGGTCGGAAATCAGCGCGAAACCTTCGTCAGGACGGTGCGGCAAGGGCGGAAGACCGAGGTCAATCAGCGCCAGTTCTGGCGTGCGGCGAAGCTGGCGCAGCAACTGGGTACAGTGCGGACGGGAATGGCTGGTGATGACTTCGAACGTTGAGCTCATGGAAAAACTCAGCGTGTCGGAAATAAGCGGGTCATCGTCAACGATGAGCAGCAGCGGTTTTTCCGGCAGGTCGTTTTCCGGGCTATCGGTCATGGAACAGGCGTCATCGATCTGGGAATAAGGGTTGCTGCATTATTTCACAAAAATATGGCCGTGTATTTTATTCGGGAGAATGAAGTGGCCTTCAGGTATAATCACGCTCGTTTTTTGTTACGGGACACGTGTTGTGCCAGCGGACAGTTTGGTCAGGATTACCGACCTCAATTTCTCCTACGATGACAGGGCCATTCTCAATGGGATCACCATGGAGATTCCCCGGGGCAGGCTCGTCGCCATCATGGGTAATTCGGGATGCGGCAAGACGACTCTGCTGCGCCTGATTGGCGGCCAGCTCAAGCCAACCCACGGTGAATTGCTGGTTGACGGCCAGTCGGTACCGGACATGAGTCATGATGAGCTTTATGCCATGCGCCGGCGCATGGGCATGCTGTTCCAGTTTGGCGCGTTATTTACGGACATTTCTGTCTTCGACAACGTGGCCTATCTGATGCGCGAGCATACCGATCTGCCGGAAGAGATGATTCGCGACATGGTGCTGATGAAGCTCAATGCCGTCGGCTTGCGCGGTGCGCACGAATTGATGCCTTCCGAACTGTCCGGCGGCATGGCGCGGCGCGTTGCGCTGGCGCGGGCGATTGCGCTCGACCCGATGCTGATCATGTACGACGAGCCCTTTGCCGGGCTTGATCCGATCTCGATGGGGGTGATCGGGCAACTGGTGCGCAAGCTCAACGATGCCCTCGGTGCAACGACACTGCTGGTGACCCATGACGTTCAGGAAGCCATGCTGATCACCGATTACGTTTATTTCGTTTCCGACGGGCAGATCGTGGCACAGGGGACACCGGACGAAATTCGCGCGTCCTCCGATCCTTTCGTGCATCAGTTCGTTTTTGGCGAAGCCGATGGCCCGGTGCATTTCCATTATCCGGCGGTTCCCTATGAGCAGGAGTTGATGCGAAAGGGCGCGCATGGTTGAGAAAAGTTTTTCTGCCGTGATCGAGCTGATCCGAAGCGTCGGCCATCGACTGAACAATGGCGTGCAGCGACTGGGCTTTGCCGCACGCTTCTTCGTGATGATTCTGGTTTATTCCGGTCAGTCATTCCGCCGGCTCCACCTGACGATTCGCGAAATCTACTTTTCCGGCTTCCAGTCCTTGCTGATCATTCTGGTTTCCGGGCTGTTCATCGGCATGGTGCTCGGCATGCAGGGCTACGAGACGCTGCAGCGTTATGGCGCGTCCGAGGCGCTCGGGGTGCTGGTGGCGTTGTCGCTGACGCGCGAGCTCGGTCCGGTGGTTGCCGCGCTTCTTTTTGCTTCGCGTGCCGGTTCGTCGATAACGGCCGAAATCGGCCTGATGAAGGCCACCGAGCAACTCACGGCGATGGACATGATGGCGGTCAATCCGATTGCCCGGGTCGTGGCGCCGAAATTCTGGGGCGGTGTCATTTCCATGCCGCTGCTGGCGGCACTCTTCTCGGCGGTAGGTGTTTTCGGGGGCTATCTAATCGGTGTGGTGTTTATCGGTGTCGATGAAGGCGCTTTCTGGTCGCAGATGCAGGGGTCGGTAGACTTCCGCTTCGACGTCTGGAATGGCGTGGTAAAGAGCTTTGTGTTCGGGGTTGCCGTTTCCCTGATTGCTGTTTTCGAGGGCTACGACGCCGTGCCAACGGCCGAAGGCGTCTCGGCTTCGATCAAAAGAACGGTGGTGTATTCGGCGCTGGCCATTCTGGCGCTGGATTTTGTTTTGACCTCCTTCATGTTCCGGGGGCTTTGATGAGTCGCAAGTTGATGGATCTCTGGGTTGGCTTTTTTGTTGTCCTTGGGTTTGCTGCACTGTTGTTTTTGGCACTAAGGGTCGGCAATCTTTCGGCCGCAAACTTCGCCGAGACTTACCCTTTGACAGCCAAGTTTGATAACATCGGAGGCCTGAAGGTGCGCGGGCCGGTAAAGAGCGCAGGCGTTGTTGTCGGGCGGGTGACGGAAATTTCTTTTGATCCGCAGTCCTACGAGGCCGTGGTGACATTGACGATTGATGGCCGTTATCACTTTCCGAAAGATACCTTCGCCTCGATCCTGACGGCGGGTTTGTTGGGTGAGCAGTACATAGGCCTGGACGCTGGTGGTGACGAGAAGATGTTGAAGACTGGCGACGTGTTTGCCAAAACGCAGTCGGCGGTTGTGCTGGAAAAACTGATCAGTCAGTTCATGTTCAACAAGGCGTCCGAAGGGACGGAAAAGAAATAACGGGAAGGATCCGCTCGTGAAAATTCAACTGGCAAAGCATGCGTGTGCTGTGGCAATAACTGCTGCAGTCCTGAGTGGCTGTGCGACAACGGCGAACAATCCGAAGGATCCCTACGAAGGTTTCAACCGCGCCATGTTTGCGGTGAACGAGGGTATCGACGTCGTCGCCAAGCCGGTTGCCCAGGGCTATGACGCGGCCGCGCCGCTGCCGGTGAAGGCCGGTATCGGCAATTTCTTCGGCAACCTCGCGGATCTGTGGACAGCCGCCAACAATTTCCTGCAGGGCAAGGGCGGGCAGGGTCTGTCCGATGTGGGCCGCGTGCTGGTCAATACGACGATCGGTATCGGTGGTGTCTTCGATGTGGCCAGCGAGATGGGTCTGGAAAAACATGCCGAGGATTTCGGTCAGACACTGGGTGCCTGGGGTGTTGGAGACGGGCCGTATTTCTACTGGCCGCTGATCGGGCCGCGCACCACCCGCGATACGTTTGGCTGGGCTGTTGACAGCTATGCCGACCCGGTACGGTATGTTGATGACGTTCCCTTGCGCAATTCGCTGTTCGGAATACGCTTCATCGACCTTCGTGCCAGCCTGTTGCCGACCGACAAAGTGGTCGAGCAGGCGGCTTTCGACAAGTACAGCTATATCCGCGATGCCTATCTGCAAAACCGCCGTAGCAAAATTGCCGATGGCAGGGCCCCTATCGAAGGTCGTGGAGATGATGAATGCAAGACAACCCGTTGTTACTGACTGAGGCGGGTAATAGATCAGTTTTTGAGAGATATTGATGAAATCGCTGTTTTCGCTGCTGTTTGGCCTGTTCGTGTTGTGCAGTTCCGCATTTGCCCAGGAAGATTCGCCGGATGCCCTGATCAAGAAAGTGACGGATGACGTCCTGACCATCGTTCGTCAGGACAAGGACATTCAGAGCGGGAATACGAAGAAGGCGATCGATCTGGTCGAGGCCAAGGTCTTGCCGAACTTCAATTTCCAGCGCATGACCGCATTGGCGATGGGTCGTGACTGGAACAAGGCGTCCCCTGAGCAGAAGAAACGTCTGTCCGACGAGTTTCGGACGCTGCTGGTCCGAACCTACTCCAATGCGCTGACCAGCTACCGCGATCAGACCATCCGCTACAAGCCGAGCAAAATGCAGAGCGGTGATACCGATGTGCTGGTCAAGACCGAGATTTTGCAACCCGGCAGCAAGCCGGTCCAACTCGATTATTCTCTGGAAATGCAGAGCGATGGGTGGAAGGTCTACGACGTCATCGTCGCCGGAATCAGTCTGGTGACGAACTATCGCGATACCTTCAATCAGGAGGTTCGCAGCAATGGGGTCGACGGGCTTATCCAGATGCTCAGCACCAAGAACAAACAGATGGACCCCGGCAAGAAATGATTGAGCAGAACGCTGATGGTCTGCGGGTGTCCGGACCGATGCTGATTGCCAACGCCAGCGCCCTGCTCGAAGCCGGGCGAGGTCTGTTGCGCGCAGCGGTCGCGTCGACCGAAGTGGAACTTGACCTTTCTGCAGTCGAAGAAACCGATTCTTCGGCGCTGAGTGTCATTTTTTGCCTGTTGCGCAGCGCTCACGAACGCGATGTGACGATGCGGGTTGCGCATCCGCCGGCCAGCATGGTCAGCCAGGCTGCGCTCTACGGCGTTTCCGATTTTCTTCCGCTCGCCTGAGCGGCGCAGCGCTTGCCAGATTCACGGGCATTAATATTGTCCTGTCGTTCATTACGAAAGTCGCCCCCATGCCCGTTGCCCTCACCCCCGGCCCCTCTCCCTTTGGGCGAGGGGGGATTCGCGAGTCGCTTGCGCGTCTTCTGGGTTGATATGCCATGGGCGTCGCCGTTTCCATTCAGCAAGTCGTAAAGAATTTCGTCAGCCTGCGGGCGCTCGACGGCATCTCCCTTGAAATTACCGAAGGCGAATTCTTTGGCCTGCTCGGACCGAATGGTGCCGGCAAGACCACACTGATTTCCTGTCTGGCCGGGCTGGTCCGCCCGGATCAGGGCCGGCTCAGCGTCATGGGCTTTGACGTGCTTGGCGATTACCGCGAGGCGCGCCGCCGGCTTGGCGTTGTTCCGCAGGAACTCGTTTTTGATCCCTTCTTTTCGGTACGCGAAACCCTGCGCATCCAGTCCGGTTACTTCGGCATTCGCCACAATGACGACTGGATCGACGAGATTCTGCACCACCTCGATCTGACGGCCAAGGCCGATACCAATATGCGCCGCCTGTCGGGTGGCATGAAACGTCGCGTCCTGGTCGCCCAGGCGCTGGTGCACAAGCCCCCGGTGATCGTGCTCGACGAACCGACGGCCGGCGTCGACGTCGAATTGCGCCAAGGGCTGTGGCAGTTTGTCCAGCGGCTCAACCGCGAAGGGCACACGGTCATCCTGACCACGCATTATCTCGAGGAGGCCGAGGCGCTGTGCGGGCGGATCGCCATGCTCAAGCAGGGGCGGGTCGTCGCGCTCGATACCACCAGCAACCTGCTGGCGCGATTTACGCGGCACACCCTGAATCTGCGTCTGGCCGCTGATGGCTGCCTGCCGGAAGCTCTGCGCGCACGCGCCACGAAGCAGGGTAGCGATTGGGTTTTCCGCCTCAGCGGATTTTTCGAGATCGAGCCGCTGCTGGCGGACATTCGCCAGTCGGGCTGCGTGATCGAAGACCTGCGGCTGACGCAGACCGACCTTGAAGATGTCTTCGTCAGCGTGATGCAGGGCGCGAAGCCAGAGGAGGTGAGCCGATGACCGGCTTCCGTACATTGCTCTACAAGGAAGTGCTGCGCTTCTGGAAGGTGAGCTTCCAGACGGTTGCCGCGCCGGTACTGACCGCACTGCTTTACCTGCTGATCTTCTCGCATGTGCTCGATGCTCAGGTGCAGGTCAATGGTGTGCGCTACGCCGCGTTCCTGATCCCCGGGCTGGTGATGATGTCGGTGTTGCAGAACGCTTTTGCCAACAGTTCGTCCAGCCTGATCCAGTCGAAGGTGACCGGCAGTGTCGTGTTCGTCCTGCTGCCGCCGATTTCCTATGTCGAGTTCTATCTCGCCTATATGGTGGCGGCCATGCTGCGCGGGCTGATGGTCGGTATCGGCGTGCTGGCGGTGACCGGCTGGTTCGCACCGCTGAATTTCGTGGCGCCGGTCTGGATTCTTGCCTTTGCCATGATCGGCGGCGGCATCATGGGTTCGCTCGGCATGGTTGCCGGCATCTGGGCCGACAAGTTCGACCAGTTGGCCGGTTTCCAGAATTTCCTGATCATGCCGCTGACCATGCTTTCCGGCGTGTTCTACTCGATCCACTCGCTACCCCTGTTCTGGCAGCAAGTGTCGCATTTCAACCCGGTGTTCTACATGATCGACGGCTTTCGCTTCGGCTTTTTCGGCGTTTCCGACGTGCCACCGGGAACAAGTCTGGCAGTCGTTGCCGTGAGTTTTCTCGTCGTTGCACTGACCACGCTCTCGATGCTGCGCAGCGGTTACAAATTGAGGTACTGAAGTATGATGCATTCCGAACAGATCAAGAAAATCATTGCCGTCGGCTTATCTTGCGAAGGGCTGCATGTGGAGGGCGACGGCGAGCACTTTGAAGTGATTCTCGTCAGCTCCGCATTCGTCGGTAAAAGCCGTGTCCAGCGGCAACAGATGGTCAATGCCCTGTTGCGGCCGTATTTTGATAGCGGCGAACTGCACGCCCTGTCGATGAAAACGCTGACCCCCGAAGAGCGGAGCGCACTCTGTGGATAAGTTGCTGATTCAGGGTGGCACACCGTTGTCCGGCGAAGTCGCCATTTCCGGAGCCAAGAATGCGGCGCTGCCGATTCTCTGTGCTTGCCTGCTGACCGGCGAACCCCTGCAGCTCAAGAATGTGCCGCATCTCAACGACATTTCGACCATGCTGCGCCTGATCGGGCAGATGGGCGTCGAGGTGACCATGGACGGCAACGATGGCCTGATTCTCGACAGTCATGGACTGAATAATCCGCTGGCACCCTACGACATGGTCAAGACCATGCGCGCTTCGATTCTCGTGCTCGGCCCGCTGCTGGCACGCTGCGGCGAGGCCAGGGTTTCACTGCCTGGCGGCTGCGCCATCGGGGCACGCCCGGTCGATCAGCACATCAGGGGATTGCAGGCCATGGGGGCCGAAATTCACGTCGAGCAGGGCTACGTCCATGCTACGGCCAGGCGCCTGAAGGGTGCGCGTATCGTGACCGACATGGTGACGGTGACCGGCACTGAAAACCTGATGATGGCTGCCGTGCTGGCTGACGGTGAAACCATCATCGAAAACGCGGCACGCGAGCCGGAAGTCGTCGATCTGGCCAATTGCCTGATCGCCATGGGCGCCCGGATTTCCGGTGCCGGAAGCGAGTGCATCAGCATCCATGGTGTCGAGCGCCTGCACGGCGCAACGCACTCGATCATGCCCGACCGCATCGAAACGGGAACCTATCTCTGTGCTGCCGCGGTCAGCGCTGGCAGCGTCCGTCTGACCCATACGTCAGCCGCCTATCTTGATGCGGTGCTTGCCAAACTGCGCGAAGCCGGTTGCGCCGTGTCGGCCGAGCATGATGTGATTTCTCTGAAGGCTCCGCAGCGACTCAAGGCGGTGAGCGTGCGCACCGAACCCTATCCGGCTTTTCCGACCGACATGCAGGCGCAGTTCATGGCCATCAATTGCGTGGCCGAAGGTTCGGCCTTGATACGCGAAACGATATTCGAGAACCGCTTCATGCACGCCGTCGAATTGATCCGGCTCGGCGCCGACATCCGGATCGATGCCAATGCCGCGCTGGTGACCGGTGTGCCGCGCCTCGACGGAGCCACGGTGATGGCCACCGACCTGCGCGCCTCGGCCAGCCTGGTTATCGCCGGACTAGTCGCGCAGGGCGAAACCCTGATCGAACGCATCTACCACCTTGACCGCGGTTACGAGCGGATCGAAGAGAAACTGTCGAAACTGGGTGCCATCGTCAGGCGGGTACGTTAGCCGGCAACTGGCGGCATTGCGGTAGAATCAGTCTTTTCCAGAACAGGAACGCGCCGTGGACGGCATTACCATCGCCCTTTCGAAGGGCCGCATTTTTGATGAAACCTTGCCGCTGCTGGCGGCGGCCGGCATCGAGCCGCTGGAAAACCCGGAAACGTCGCGCAAGCTGATCATCCCGACCACGCGTGACGACGTACGCCTGGTCATCGTCCGCGCCACCGACGCGCCGACCTATGTGCAGTACGGTGCGGCCGACATTGGCGTGGCCGGCAAGGACGTGCTGCTCGAGCATGGCGGCGACGGCCTGTACCAGCCGCTTGACCTGAAGATCGCCAAGTGCCGGATGATGGTGGCCATTCCCGCCGGTTTCGACTACGCCAATGCCGTACGTCAGGGCGCCCGACTCAAGGTGGCGACCAAGTACATCAACATCGCCCGCGAGCACTTTGCGGCCAAGGGCGTGCATGTCGACCTGATCAAGCTCTACGGTTCGATGGAACTTGCTCCGCTGACCGGTCTGGCCGATGCCATCGTCGACCTTGTATCGACCGGCAGCACGCTGAAAGCGAACAATCTGGTCGCGGTCGAGCACATCCTCGATATTTCCTCGCGCCTGATCGTTAATCAGGCCGCCTTGAAACTCAAGCGCGAGAAGATCGTCCCCATTCTGGATGCCTTTGCCAGCGTTGTCGGGCCGTGATTGCCATCAAGCGCTTTGCCAGCAGCGATGCCGATTTCAATCCGCGGCTCGATGCGCTGCTGGCGTTCGAGAGCGCCCAGGACGAATCGGTCGAGCGCACGGTTGCCGCCATCCTGGCCGACGTCAAGGCGCGTGGCGATGCCGCCGTGCTCGAGTACACCCGGCGTTTCGATCGCCTCGACGTGCAAGCACTGGCCGAACTGGAACTCGCGCGCGATGAACTGCAGAAGGCGCTGGCCGGCCTGCCCAAAGACCAGCGCGCAGCACTCGAAGCAGCGGCTGGCCGGGTGCGCAATTTTCATCAGCGCCAGCCCTTGCAGAGCTGGCAGTATGAGGATGCGGACGGTTCGCTGCTCGGCCAGAAGGTGACTCCGCTTGACCGCGTCGGCCTCTACGTGCCGGGCGGCAAGGCGTCCTACCCGTCATCGGTACTGATGAACGCGATTCCGGCCAAGGTCGCCGGGGTCAGGGAATTGATCATGGTCGTGCCCACGCCCGGCGGCGAGCGCAATCCGCTGGTACTGGCGGCGGCCGCGCTGGCCGGTGTCGACCGCGTGTTCTGCATCGGTGGCGCACAGGCGGTAGGCGCGCTGGCCTACGGAACGCAGAGTGTGCCGCAGGTGGACAAGATCGTCGGCCCCGGCAATGCCTACGTGGCGTCGGCCAAACGCCGTGTTTTCGGCGTCGTCGGCATCGACATGATCGCCGGGCCGTCGGAAATTCTTGTCATCTGCGACGGCAGGACCGATCCCGACTGGGTGGCGATGGATCTCTTCTCGCAGGCCGAACATGATCAACTGGCGCAGTCGATCCTGCTTTGCCCCGACGCCGCCTACAT
>JAIFKU010000070.1 GCA_020049495.1 Accumulibacter sp. | reverse complement strand
TGGCGGAAGCGGTGAGATTCGAACTCACGAGGGGCGTAAACCCCTGCCGGTTTTCAAGACCGGTGCAATCGACCACTCTGCCACGCTTCCTGTTTCGGGGCCGCAGTGCTGGCTCGCTACGGCGGCGCGTATATTACCACGTTACAAACTGTTACCCCTTGTCTCGCAACTTGTGGCACCCTTGTATAGTCTTAAACAGGCAGTAAATCAATTCTTTCGGAGGATGAACAAATGCTACCGCAGTTTCAAATGACAGGTCAGGCAACTCAGGACGTTTCGCTGCAACAGAACAGGGTATTGCGCAACACCTATATGTTGCTCGCCTTGTCCATGGTTCCGACCGTCGCCGGCGCGCTTTTGGGCGTGCAGATGAATTTTTCCTTGTTCTCCGGCAGCCCGATGGTGTCCTTCCTGGTGTTCCTCGGAATCGCCTTTGCCTTCATGTGGGGCATTGAGCGGACCAAGGAAAGCGCCATGGGTGTCGTCCTGCTGCTCGGCTTCACGTTCTTCATGGGCTTGATGCTCGCGGGAATCCTTCGCGTGGCGCTGGGCTTTTCCAATGGCGGCTCGCTGATTGCTACAGCGGCTGGCGGTACCGGTGCTATTTTCATCACGCTGGCGGGTATAGCGACTGTAACCAAGAAGGATTTCAGCTTCATCGGCAAGTTTCTCTTTATCGGGCTGGTGGTTGTTATCCTGGCTTCGCTGGCCAATATTTTCTTCCAGATTCCGGCCTTGTCGCTGACCGTTTCGGCAGTTACCGTGCTGATTTTTTCTGGATACATCCTGTACGACATCAGCCAGATCGTGCATGGCGGCGAGACCAACTACATCTCGGCAACGCTGAAAGTGTATCTTGATGTCTACAACATCTTTGTCAATCTGCTGAACCTGCTGATGATTCTGAGTGGTCGTCGCGACTGAGGTGTTTCGATGAGCTGATGAAAGGGCGGCTGCGGTCGCCCTTTTCATTCAGTCCTGCAGAAAGACCGGTCCCTGCGTCATTCTTAAGCCGGCCCGGCCAGGCATCTCGGCAAAGCGGACTGCATGGAGTGGCAATTCCTTGACATCAAGGGTCGAGTAAATATCACGCAAGGCGACGAGTTGAAAGTCGCTGTTTTTCCATCCGGCAATCAGGCGTTCCAGTGCCTGGGAAAATTTCATTCCCTCAAGTTCGGCGCGCAGGGTGAATACATGGTCACCGGGTATGGCTTGCGAAAGTTGCAGGATTCGATCAGCCGCCTGATCCGGAGAATAATTGGGTTCCAGTACGAGGATTTCGTCCAGCGTGGGTAGCGTTGTCGGGATCTGTGGACAGGCAACAATCTCGCCGTCGATCACCGGAATGAAAGGGTGACTTCCCCGGCAGTCACTGGCGTAGGGAAAGCCGAGCCGCTGTGTCAGGCGCAGGGCATGACGATTCATTCGCCATCCGGCTGCACCATGAATTGTTGCCGTCCCGGTGAATAATTCCGCAAAACGGGCACAGGCCTTGTTCATCTGGGATTCAACCCATGGATTTTCGGCATGCTGAATAGTCTGTTCCCAGTTCACGCGATCCCAGGCGTGAATGCCGACCTCAAAACCGTCGGCGTTTGCCCGGCGTAATGTCTCGGCACAGCGGGCTCCGATATCCGGGCCAGGCAGCAGGCGCCCGTAGAGGCGCGTGCCAAGCCCGTAGTAGCGGTGAAGCGATGTCGATCGTTTTTCGCGGCCGCTGTGGTCGGGGCCGAGCGAGAAAAAGAAAGTGCCCCTGGCCTCATGGCGCTGGAGGAGTTCAGTCAGTGCAGGAATACCGGAAAGAGTTCCCTGGTAGGTATCGGCATCTATTTTGAGGGCGATTCGTTTCATTAAACAGACAGTGTCCTGGCTGATTGTTGCCGGACGAGTAGTCGGCAACGGGTGAAGGCTGGTGAGGGTCAGGAAAAGATCAGCGCAGCGGCAACTTTCCGCCCTTCGCCGATCAATACGGTGTAAGTACGGCAGGCGGCATGGATGTCCATGACTTCAAGCCCCTTCTGTGCCTGGACGAGCGGGCGCAGGAGTTCGGAGCGGGGGAAGCGAAGCTGAGTGCCGGTACCCAAAAGCAATATCTCGGTATCGAGAGCCGCGAGCAACTCGAAATCGGCGACTCGGAGTGTTTCAAAACTTGCCTGTGTCCAGTCAGTGACCAGGCGATCGGGAAGCACAATCAGGTTGCTGGTGTAGCGGATGGCGTTGACGCTGACATAGCCTTCACCGTATGCGGAAAAAACATTCTGACCCTCTGTTTGGGCAAGCTTCAGCTTCATAAAATTGCGGTGCACAATGCGATAAAGTAGGATTATAACTTTTTGTTTCCCGAAATTCGCTGGCGTGCGTGCATGACGCCATTCATAGTACTCAGGATTTGTTGAAAAAGGACGGCTGACCGGAGGGTCGCTGCAAAGGATGATTGCCATGAAACCCGTACTCAAGTCGAATAAATTGGCTAACGTCTGTTATGACATTCGCGGACCTGTCTTGCAGCAGGCCAAGCAGATGGAGGACGAAGGCCACAAGATCATCAAGCTCAATATCGGCAATCTGGCGGCCTTTGGCTTTGATTCGCCGGAAGAAATCCAGCTCGACATGATCCGCAACCTGCAGAATGCGGCAGGTTATTCCGATTCAAAGGGCATTTTCCCCGCGCGCAAGGCCGTCATGCATTACACCCAGCAGAAATCGATCAAGGGGGTGACGCTGGAAGACATCTACATCGGCAATGGCGTTTCTGAACTGATCGTCATGGCCATGAACGGCTTGCTCAACATCGGCGATGAAGTACTGGTACCGGCGCCGGACTATCCCTTGTGGACGGCCGCGGTCAGCCTGTCCGGCGGCATCCCGCGGCATTATCTTTGTGACGAGGGGAATGGCTGGCTGCCGGACCTTGACGACATCCGTTCGAAAATATCGCCAAAGACCCGCGCCATTGTCGTCATCAATCCGAATAATCCGACGGGTGCGCTGTATCCTGACGCTGTCCTGCTCGAAATCATCGCCATCGCCCGTGAGCACGGCCTGATCATCTATGCCGACGAAGTCTATGACAAGGTGCTGTATGATGGAGCAACGCATACAGCGATTGCCTCCTTGTCCGAGGATGTGCTGACGGTCAGTTTCAACGGGCTGTCGAAGAACTACCGCTCCTGCGGTTATCGCGCAGGCTGGATGGTTGTCTCCGGCGATCTGCGTGATGCGCATGACTACATCGAGGGCCTCGACATGCTGGCTTCGATGCGCCTGTGCGCCAACGTGCCGGGCCAGTATGGCATCCAGACGGCGCTGGGCGGGTATCAGAGCATCAATGATCTGATCGCGCCGACGGGACGCCTGTGCCGCCAGCGCGATCTGGCCCATGAACTGATCTCGGCGATTCCCGGGGTCACTTGCGTCAAGCCGAAAGCCGCTCTGTACATGTTCCCGCGCCTTGATCCGAAGGTTTACCCGATCAAGAACGATCAGGCCTTCATTGCCGAACTGTTGCGTGAAGAGCGTGTCCTTCTGGTTCAGGGAACCGGCTTCAACTGGCCCGATCCGGATCACTTCCGCCTGGTTTTTCTGTCTTATGAAGATGATCTGCGCGAGGCGGTTGCCCGCATTGCCCGCTTCCTTGAGGGGTATCGAAAACGTCATGGAAGCTGAAATGCAGAGGCGAATTGTTTCTGTTTCCGATGATTCGGGCAGGGTGATCGAACCGGAGTGGCTGGTACAGGCGGAACGCGTGCATCGGCAACTGCGTCCGCAACTGCCGGCCGGTTACCGGTCACGGATGGCTGAAGTGTTTGCCAATGGCGCGCGCATGGCCTTGGTTGTCGATGGAGATGCGGTGGTGTGTGTTGCCGTCTGGCGGATCATCGAAAACACCAGTGAGGGGCGTCGCCTGTATGTTGACGATCTGGTGAGCGACGAAGCCTGTCGCTCTCTGGGGGCCGGAAAAGTGATGCTCGACTGGCTTGAAGGAAAATCCATTGCTCTTGCCGCTAGCGTTCTGGCTCTCGATTCCGGGGTGCAACGGCAACGGGCGCACCGTTTTTATTTTCGCGAGGGTTTGCATATTTCCTCGTTTTGCTTGAAGAAAGTCTTGAAATGAACCCGATCAACGTTGGACTTCTCGGCATCGGCACTGTCGGTGGCGGCACCTTTATCGTACTTAAACGAAACGCCGAGGAAATTGCGCGTCGTGCCGGGCGGCCGATCCGGATCACTGTAGTCGCCGACAAGAATCTTGAACTGGCAAGGACCGTCACAGGTGGTGCGTGCAGGCTGACCGACGATGCATTTTCGGTGGTCTCCGATCCGGAAATCGACATTGTCATCGAGTTGATCGGCGGCTATGGAATTGCCAAGGATCTGGTACTCAAGGCTATCGAGAATGGCAAGCATGTCGTCACGGCCAACAAGGCGCTGCTGGCCAAGCACGGCAACGAAATATTCGCTGCGGCTCAGGAAAAGGGCGTGATGGTCGCCTTCGAAGCGGCCGTTGCCGGAGGCATCCCGATCATCAAGGCCTTGCGCGAAGGTCTGACCGCCAACCGCATCGAGTGGATCGCCGGCATCATCAATGGCACCACCAACTTCATCCTCTCCGAGATGCGCGACAAGGGGCTTCCCTTCGCCACCGTACTCAAGGAGGCTCAACGCCTGGGCTATGCCGAGGCCGATCCGACGTTTGACGTCGAAGGCATAGATGCCGCGCACAAGTTGACCATCATGAGCGCCATCGCTTTCGGTAATTCGATGAATTTCGACAAAGTGCATATTGAGGGAATCAGCAAGCTCGATGCGACCGATATCAAGTACGCCGAGCAACTGGGCTACCGCATCAAGCTGCTCGGCATCACCAAGCGGACTTCCGAGGGTGTCGAACTGCGCGTGCATCCGACGCTGATTCCGTCCAAGCGTCTGATCGCCAATGTCGAAGGGGCAATGAACGCCGTGCTGGTCAAGGGCGACGCTGTCGGCGCCACGCTCTATTACGGCAAGGGTGCCGGTGCCGAGCCCACCGCATCGGCCATCATCGCCGATCTGGTCGATGTTACCCGTATGCATACAGCCGACCCCGAGCATCGCGTACCGCATCTCGCATTCCAGCCCAATGCCATGGTTGATCTGCCCATCCTGCCGCTTTCCGAGGTGATCACCAGCTATTACCTACGTCTGCGGGTCGAGGACAAACCCGGTGTGCTAGCCGACATCACGCGTATTCTGGCCGATCAGCAGATCTCGATCGATGCCATGATTCAGCGCGAGCCGGATGAAGGGGAAGAACAGACCGACATCATCATGCTCACTCACCAGACACGCGAAAGAAACATCAACGCAGCAATAAGCAAGATTGAAGTGCTGCCTGTCGTCAAGGGCAAGATCACCCGCTTGCGCCTCGAAGAGCTGCTGTGAGTGCTCAGTGCTGCGCGCTGATAAAACATTTTGCAACAACGAGTTACGGGTATTGTTTAAAAAGAAACTCAAGATTTACTCATTCTGTCCGTTGATGAACTCACAGGCACCGCTATTGAGGTGCAAATGACGGAGCAGGATGTAATGAACCGCAATGATCCACAAATCGTGCATTCGAGCCGACCGGCATCACGCCGCTTGCATCGTCGTTCTGCTCTTTCTGCGCTGACGTCCTGCATGTCCGGTTCGAACCCGCTTGCCCGTCCGACTATGGTCGTTTCCAGCCTGGCAAAAAGCGTCGTTCAGGAAGCCGGCATGTTTGAACTGCTGGCCGCAGAGTTGCGTATCGCCGAACTTGAAAAAGCCCTGGTCGAAGCGCGCGATGTGGCCTGTACCGATCCCCTGACCGGTGCATTGAATCGACGCGGTTTCGAAAAGGCCTGCCAGCGCGAGTTGGCGCGTGCCCGCCGGAGGGGTTACGGATTTGCGCTGGCACATATCGATCTCGATGATTTCAAGCACCTGAACGATACCCTTGGCCATCAGGCGGGGGACAAGGCGCTGGTTCATCTGGTGGCCTTGTTGCACAATTCGATCCGTCCGTCAGATGTTCTCTGCCGTTTTGGCGGGGAAGAATTCGTTCTGATGCTGCCCGATACCACACTTGAAGACGCGGCGGCAGCACTCTCCCGGTTCCTCGGCGAGTTTTCCGCGCAAACGATTCCGGGAACGAACTCGGCCATGACGTTCAGTGCCGGGGTGGTGTTTCAGGAAGTCGATGAGTCGTTCGAAGCCGCCATCCAGCGTGCTGACGCGGCGACCTATGCCGCAAAGCGTGCCGGCAAGAATTGCGTCATCACCCGCTGAAACACAGGGCAATTGCATGAATGGTTTTGTCATGCCGATATGGCTCTATATGGCCAATTTATCGAAAGTAAGTGTCGTCCCGGCGAAAGCCGGGACCCAGTTTGTGCCCCAAAACCTGGCTCTGTATTCCCGTTGGTCAGATTCCGGCTTTCGCCGGAATGACGATGCTAAATTCAGCCGGCTGATGACGAGTCCATTGGCATTCATGCAATCGCCCTGCGCTGAAACAAGCGCCGGCCTGAGGGCATGGTAAACTCGCCTATTAGCGAAGTTTTTCCGTCCCTTTCTTCCGGCTATGACTATGCGTTACATCTCGACTCGTGGCGATTCAGCGAACCCGCCCAATAAATCGTTCACGGATATCCTGCTTGGTGGTCTGGCTCCCGATGGCGGGCTTTATCTTCCGGAATCCTATCCGCAGATTACGCGTGCCGAGCTTGATCAGTGGCGCGAACTGTCATACGCCGATCTGGCATTTGCCGTACTCTCGAAGTTCATCGATGATATTCCCGCCGCTGACCTGAAGGCTTTGGTCGACAAAACCTATACCGCTGCGGTGTACTGCAACGGTCGCGATGCCGGCAAGGCAAATGAGATTACCCCCATCCGCTGGCTTGAACCGGGCCTCGGGCTGCTGGAGTTGTCCAACGGGCCGACACTGGCCTTCAAGGACATGGCCATGCAGTTGCTCGGCAATCTTTTCGAGTACGTGCTGGAGAAGCGGGGAGAGGAAATCAACATTCTCGGCGCCACCTCGGGCGATACCGGCTCGGCGGCCGAATATGCGATGCGCGGCAAGCGCCGCTTGCGTGTCTTCATGCTTTCGCCGTACGGGAAGATGAGTGCTTTCCAGCGCGCACAGATGTATTCGCTGCAGGACGCCAACATCTTCAACATCGCCGTGCGCGGCATGTTTGACGACGCACAGGATATCGTCAAGGCCGTGTCCAACGACCATGCCTTCAAGGCCCGGTACAGGATCGGTGCGGTCAATTCGATCAACTGGGCGCGCATTGCGGCGCAGGTCGTCTATTACGTCAAGGCTTACTTCGCCGCGACCCGATGCAATGACGAACAGGTTACCTTTGCCGTGCCCTCAGGCAATTTCGGCAACATCTGTGCCGGCCATATTGCGCGCATGATGGGTCTGCCGATTGGCCGCCTGGTCATGGCCACCAACGAGAACGACGTGCTCGATGAATTCTTCCGCAGCGGTATTTACCGTCCGCGCGGAACGGCAGAAACCCTGCCCACGTCCAGCCCGTCGATGGACATCTCCAAAGCCTCCAATTTCGAGCGTTTCGTATTCGATCTGGTCGGGCGCGACCCGGCCGTTATCCGCGAGTTGTGGGCCAGGGTCGATGCCGGCGGCAGTTTCGATCTTTCGAAAACGCCTTGTTTCGCCAATCTGCCGCAATTCGGTTTTGTTTCAGGAAGAAGTACTCACGCCGACCGTCTGGCGACGATTCGCCGGACCTTTGCCAAGTATGGCGTGATGGTCGATACGCACACCGCGGACGGGCTCAAGGTCGCGCTCGAAAACCGTACGCCAGAGATGCCGATGGTGGTGCTCGAAACCGCCTTGCCGGCCAAGTTTGAAGAAACGATAGTCGAGGCGCTCGGACTTCAGCCGGAACGTCCGGCGGCCATGCAGGGCATTGAAAACCTGCCGCAACGGGTCGAGGTGATGGAGATCAGCGTCGGGGCTGTAAAGACGTTTATTGAACAGCACGCCAGCATCTGAACCTCCAGGCAAGCAAAAGGGCACCATGAAAGTGCCCTTTGGATGTGTGCTGCGCCTGCCTTGGCTAGAGGTAGATCACCGCCGGAAATACTGCAGCAGCGAGTACCAGTACCAGCCACTCCAGATTATGCCGCGCCAGAAATCCGGTGAAATGCATGACCAGAACCGTGATGGCAATCACGTAAAACAGCGCAAACAGCATAGAACGCCCCTTTCTTTTTGTCGTGCTGCCGGCAACTGCCAGCCGCGTTCTGTTTTTCTTATGGCAATTATAGCGACATCATTTGCCGCCGTTGTGAGATTTTTGAACGGTCGTTTTGTCATTGAAAGCGCATGGACAGATCCAGTGCGCGTACATCCTTGGTCAAGCCGCCAATCGATATACGGTCGACACCAGTTTCGGCAATGCGGCGTACGGTGTCGAGACTGACGTTGCCCGAGGCTTCAAGACTTGCCCGGCCCGCCGTGATAGCCACGGCCTCGCGCATCAGGTCGAAGTTCATGTTGTCAAGAAGTATCATCTTTGCGCCGGCATCCAGCGCCTGCTTCAGCTCGGAGATACTTTCCACTTCGACCTGAATGAACGTGCATTGTCCACCCGTGTCGTCGGCCACGCGGATTGCGGCCGCCATGGCCGCCGCAATGCTTCCTGCGGCGTGAATATGATTTTCCTTGATCAGGATGGCGTCGTAGAGTCCAAGTCGATGATTGGCGCCGCCGCCGCATTTGACGGCGAATTTCTGCGCCAGACGCAGGCCGGGAAGTGTCTTGCGCGTATCAACGATACTGGCCCTGGTGCCGCTGACGATATCGGCGTACTGCCTGGCTTTGCTTGCCACGCCGGATAGCAGTTGCAGGAAGTTGAGCGCCGTACGTTCGCCGGTGAGCAGCGCCCGGGCGAGACCTTCGATTGTGCACAGAATCTGGTTGGCTACGACAAGGTCGCCATCTGCTGCCTTCCATTCAATGCGGATCGCCGGATCGAGTTTCCTGAAACAGCACGAAAACCACGCCGTACCGCAAAGTACGGCGCTCTCGCGCGCGATGACCGTGGCGCGGGTAATGACCCCCGCCGGGACCAGTTGCGCCGTGAGATCACCGCTACCGACATCCTCGGCAAGTGCGGCAGCGACGTTGCGCTCGATTTCTTCTTCGAGTGAGGTACTTGGAACAGCAGAAAAATGCGTATTCATGAAAGATCCGGAGGGCTGAAATTCGAAAGCGATGATTTTATAGAGGCTCGCGGCTGAGTTGTCTGCCGTCCCAACACAGAAACTCGCCGCGATCTTCGTGCCAGTCCGACATCACCCAGCGCTCGACATGGATGCCATCAACCAGGTGGTCGTGTGTTGCCGGGCGGTGCGTATGGCCATGAATGAAGGTGGCGTAACCGTGGTAACGCAGAAAATCATCCGTGGCCCCAGGATTGAGATCCATCAGATAGTGCTGGCCCTGTTGCAGTTTTTCCAGTTTTGCCTTCTCGCTCTGCTGGCGCAGCGCAGCGGCAATGGCTTTGCGTTCACCCAGCGGCTTGTTCAAAAAGGCCACGCGCCAGACCGGATCACGAACCTGGGCGCGAAATGCCTGGTAGTCCTTGTCGTCGGTACACAGCATGTCGCCGTGCGAAAGGACAAATTGCCAGGCCGGCAGCGACAGCACGTAAGGATCCGGCAGCGGGACGGCTCCACTGCGTCGGGTGAATTCGTTGCCGAGCAGGAAGTCGCGATTGCCGTGCATCAACAACAGCTTGACGCCGGAGTCGGTCAGTGCGCGCAGACTATCGACGATTCCGCGATTGAAAGCGTCCTCGGGATCATCGATACCATCATCGCCAGGCCAGACATCAAAGAGATCGCCGAGGATGTAGAGATACTCGGCGGCACGGGCACGGCTAGCGAGAAAATCAAGAAAGATGCGGGTGATGCCGGGTGTTTGCGGCGAGAGGTGCAGGTCTGAAATGAAATGGATCACGGCGTATTCAGAGCTGGACAGCGATTCGTTGCGTTCAGCAAATTTCAGCGCGTTCGATGATTACGTCCTCTTTCGGCACGTCCTGATGGAACCCGGTACTGCCGGTCTTGACGCCCTTGATCTTGTCGACCACCTCGGTGCCTTCGACGACTTTGCCGAAAACGCAGTAACCCCAGCCGTTGGCATTGGGCATCTTGAAGTTGAGGAAATCGTTGTCGGCGATATTGATGAAGAATTGCGCCGTCGCCGAGTGCGGGTCAGAAGTCCGTGCCATGGCTACCGTATAGTTGTCGTTCTTCAGGCCATTGTCGGCTTCGTTCTTGATCGGATCCTTGCACGGTTTCTGCTTCATGCCGGGCTCGAATCCGCCACCCTGGATCATGAATCCGGGGATGACACGATGAAAAATGGTGTTGTCGTAGTGACCAGCCGTAGCGTAGGCGAGAAAGTTTTTGGCCGATTCGGGTGCTTTTTCGGCGTCGAGTTCCAGGGTGATGACGCCGAAATTGGTGTGCAGCTTGATCATGAATATTCCTTATTTTTTATCAGTGATGATTTTGACAGACTGAATGACGACCGGTTCAAGCGGCACATTCTGATGCATGCCACGGTTGCCGGTCGGCACCCTGGCGATTTTATCGACCACTTCCATGCCTTGCGTAACCTTGCCGAATACGGCGTAGCCACCACCATTCAACGGGTAATCGAGTTGGCTGGAGTTGTCCTTGTGGTTGATGAAAAATTGCGAGCTGGCCGAATTCGGGTCTGCACGGCGCGCCATGGCAATCGTTCCACGCTGGTTTTTAAGGCCGTTTTGCGCTTCATTGACAATCTGGCCGGCGGTCGGCTTTTCACCCATATCCTTGGTGAACCCGCCGCCCTGGATCATGAAACCGTCCATGACACGGTGGAAGATAGTGCCGTTGTAAAAGCCGTCCTTCGCATAGTTCAGAAAGTTCTTCACCGTGACCGGCGCCTTTTCGCCGTCGAGTTCAATGACAATCGTCCCCATGCCCGTCTGCAATTCGACGGTAGTGGTGGCGAATGCGCTGATTGAGAGCAATAGCCAGGCGCTTATCATGGCCAGTCTTTTAAACATCAGGCGGCTCCTTCAAAAATTATTTTCCAGCTACCGTCCTCGCGGATCCAGTACTGGCGTTTTTTCATCTGGTTGTTGAGGTTGTTGCTTTGGTAGTCCTGCTCGAACGTGACAATCACCAGTTCATCCTTGCCCGGATTACGGAACATCGACACATTCGAGAGCTTGACCTTGATCCATTCCTTGCCGGCATTGACCTGACGTTTCTGCTGGGCAAACTGCTCCAGCCCCTGATTCCTGGTCTGGAATTTTTTCGAGTAGTTTTTCAGGTAGCGGTTAACGTCCTTGCTTTCCCAGTCGCTGCGCCATTCGTCGATTTTCTTGTTGAGCGTACTGCGCTCGTTCTGCCAGTCGTCAAACGAGAGCCACTCGATCGAGTTGCTGATGATGACGGGGGTCAGGCCAATCTGAACATTCTTGGCAAGGGCATCGAGATCGACGTTGGAGAGGACAACGCAGCCATCAGAGGCCTTGGGTGGCCGCGAGAACGTGTCTGCTGGCGTTCCGTGCAACCAGATGCCGTGACCGTTGCGCCCCTGGCGCTTGTCCCATTCGTTGGGGTAGTTGATCGGGAAAGCACCGCTGCCGTAGAAATCACCGATTTTCTGCGGTGACAGGCTGGAGGTGACGTGATAAACGCCGATCGGTGTCTTCTTGTCGCCCTCCTGTGTCTTGTCGGCGCCGAGCTTACCCTGCGAGACGTAGTAGTCGGCGACAAAACGAGGACGGCCATTATCGTTCTGGTAAAGATAGAGACGCGATTTTTGCGTATCGATGACAATAGCGTGTTTCTGATCCGACTGCATTTGCAGCAGATAGCGTGGCACGTAGTCGGCAGTTGCTGCCCGGTTACGGTAAGCCTTGAGCCGGGCAATGACTTCTTCGCGCAGATCGGTCAGTTTTTCCTGCGGTGCATTGCTGGCGTTGCCGAAGGTCGATAGCGGCATGCGGCGGGCAAGCAGCAGATCACCCTTGATCAGGTGGGCCAGACGGAAGTTCGGATACTGTTTCAGGAGCGCTTCGGTTTGTTCGAGTGCCGTATCGAGACGGTTTTTCTCGATCTCGACGAGAATCCGGGAGAGTTGTGGTTCCGGACCCGAGTCCGAAAAAGTGGTCTGGTGACTCGGGAGTCTGTTTGCTCCGGCAATGACGACTGGCCCTGCAGCGCAGACAAGAATCAGCATAAAAGCAAATGCAACACGCCGCATCAACCGACCCGTTCCTGCTGAATGAGCCATTTGCCGGCGGATTTCACGAAAACCACGGTCTTGCTGGCAGAGGTCTTCAGCGTTGATGAGGTGTAATGCTGACGAAACCTGACCGTGGCCTTGTCGCCGGCAACCGCAACCTTGATGTCATCAACGCTAACCTGCAACTTGCCTGGTTTGTCGATGCGCTGGGTGCGTTCGGTTTCCCACGCCTTGCGCGCCATGCCGTTTGGTGTCTGAAAATCACTGGCATAGTAAGCAAGGTAGGTTTTCACGTCCTTGCGTGACCATGCGCTGGCCCAGGCCTGCAGAACCTTGACAACATCAGCTTCCCCGTTACCTGCCTCCGGTGCTTTTTCAGCAGGCGCCTTGGCTTCCGGGATTTTTACGGAGGCGGCTGGTTCTGCGGGTTTGACCGGTTTGGCTGGTGAGTCTGGTGGATTGGCTGGAGTGACTTTGGCCGGTTCTACGGCAGCGATTTTGACCGGTTCGCTTGCCGGTCGTGTTGACGCTGCACCCGGTTTCACTCCCGGCTTGGAGGATGTGCTGATCAGTTCCTTGATCATCGACAATTTGGTTTGCGTGGCGGTGTTCGATGAGTCGAGCTGGAGCGCCTTGTCATAGGCCTGGCTGGCCAGCTTGGCATAAACGTCACCAAGGTTTTCATGCGCGATGGAATAGCTCGGATGTGTCCGGATGGCCATCTCAAGTGCCGCCCGCGCCTTGTCGTACTGCTTCTGCTGTGCATAAAGCACGGCAAGATTGTTGTAGGGTTCGGGCAACTCGGGGAAATCTTCGGACAGTTTGGTGAATACGGCGATGGCCTCCGCCGGGCGTCCAATCTCGGTCAGGATCAGGCCCTTGAGAAAACGCCCCTGAGCGTCTTTCGGTTTGGTCGAAATGTAAATATCGACCTTTTCCAGCGCTTGCGGCATCTGGCCCTGTTTCATCAGGCGCTGGATTTCCGGCAATGCTTGAGCATTGGCCTGAGCATTGGTCTGCGCGCTGGCGACGGAAAGGCTCAGGACCAAGCTAATAAGAATGGCTGAAAGGCGCGCCAGTGATGGCGTTAGGGAGTTTGGACGCATCGTTATGGTATACTTCAAAAAAGTTGGTTATTTAACCTGTCAATTCTAACAAGAAGCGCGTCGAATCCAAAGTATTCCTTGCGCTCCCGTTTTTTACGGGGCGTTCTCGTGAGTCTGAAAATGCTGAGAATTTACAATACCCTGTCCAGGGAAAAGCAGGACTTTGTTCCAATCGAACCGGGCAAGGTGCGCATCTACGTTTGCGGGATGACGGTCTATGACTACTGCCATCTCGGACACGCCCGTGTTCTCGTCGTTTTCGACATGGTCCAGCGCTGGTTGCGCTCGAGCGGATACGCGGTGACCTATGTGCGTAATATTACCGATATCGACGACAAGATCATCAAGCGGGCGCTGGAGAACAAGGAAACTATCGGTGAACTGACCCAGCGCTTCATCGACTTCATGGATCAGGACGCGCTCGCGCTTGGCGTCGAGAAACCCGACCACGAACCGCGCGCCACCGGGTATGTGCCGCAGATGCTCAAGCTGATCGGCCAGCTCGAAAGCAACGGACTGGCCTACCAGGCGAACGATGGCGACGTGAACTTCTCGGTGCGCAAATTTCCGGGCTACGGCAAGCTCTCCGGCAAGTCGCTTGACGACCTGCGTGCCGGCGAGCGGGTTGATGTCGACCAGGCCAAGCATGACCCGCTCGACTTTGTGCTGTGGAAACATGCCAAGGAAGGCGAGCCCTGCTGGGAATCACCCTGGGGCAAGGGACGGCCGGGCTGGCATATCGAGTGCTCGGCGATGAGTTCCGACCTGCTCGGCAAGCATTTCGACATTCACGGCGGCGGTCAGGATTTGCAGTTCCCGCACCACGAAAACGAGATTGCCCAGTCCGAAGGCGCGCACAACTGCCCGTTCGTGAACTACTGGATGCACAACGGTTTCGTTCGCATCGACGACGAAAAGATGTCCAAGTCGCTCGGCAATTTTTTCACCATCCGCACGGTGCTCAAGAAATACGACGCTGAAGTCGTGCGTTTCTTCATCCTGCGCGCCCATTATCGCAGCCCGCTCAACTATTCCGACAGCCATCTTGACGATGCCCGACAGGCGCTGGCGCGCCTGTACACGGCGCTCAAGGCCGTGCCGGTGGCGGCTGTGCCTGTTGACTGGAACGAAGCGCACGCCGAGCGTTTTCGTACGGCGATGGACGACGATTTCAACACTCCCGAAGCCTGTGCCGTGCTCTTTGATCTCGCGGCCGAGGTCAATCGCGGCAAGTCAGCACAACTTGCCGGACAACTGCGGGCCTTGGCTGGCCTGATGGGCTTGCTCCGGCGCGATGCGCAGACCTTTCTGCAGGCTACACCGGCGGGTGGGGAAAATGAGGGCACCGAGAGCGGCTTTACGGCCGACAAGATCGAACTGCTGATCGCCAACCGGGCGGCGGCCAAGAAGGGCAGGAATTTTGCCGAGGCCGACCGTATCCGCAGCGAACTGCTGGCCGCAGGCATCGTTCTCGAAGATGGGGCGCAAGGAACGACCTGGAGGCGGGCCTAGCCATGGATGATTTGCGGGTTTGCATGGCCTGGCGAGGCAGGGGGGACTGTCTGGCCTGTGACGGTCGGGAAAATGCCTTCTTTGCCGGGCTGTCGCCTGACGCTGTAGCACGATTGCACGTCGATGTGCACAATACGGTCACGCCTTCGGGGGAATTCCTGTACCAGCCGGCAGTCAAGCCCGAGAGCGTGTGGGTGCTGCGTACCGGGGCGGTCAAACTGCTGGCCACGGCCTGGGATGGTACGCAGCGCATCGTTCGCGTTCTCAAGGCTGGCGACGTTGCCGGCCTGGAGGCACTAGCCGGCAGTTACGCCCATGCCGCGGTCACCGTCGGCAACGTCAACGCCTGCCGGGTTCCCCTGTCGGCCATCGAACAGCTTTGTCTTGAACATCCCGGTTTCCAATGGAACCTGATGAAGAAACTGCAGGCCGCCCTGCGCGAAACCGAACAGTGGCTGGTTGACCTGGCCAGTTCGGGGGCCAGTGCCCGCGTGCGCATGGCTCGCCTGCTGCTGCGTCTGCGCGACGGAGAAAGCAACCGTATCTACAATTTCTCGCGGGAAGAGCTGGGTCTGATGCTCGGTGTCACCATCGAGACGGCCAGCCGCATCAGCGCAGCCTTTCTGCGCGAACGACTGCTGGTCCGGAGAGAATCCGGCAGCCGTTTCTACGACGGCGACATCATCGGCCTGGAGAAGGTCGCTCAGGGTAAGTAAGCCAGCTCAGGGCACTTTTGGAGAATGGCTTCTTCTTGTATCCTCAATTTTATTCATGTGCCGCTACCGGCTTTACCCGGTAGGGCTCCTCCAGATACTTCACGGTCTCGGCATCGAGCGTCAACTCCAGCGCCTTGAACGTGTCGTCGAGATGCTGCAGTTTCGACGCACCGACAATGGGTGACGTGATACCCGGCTTGCCGAGTACCCAGGCCAGGGCCGCCGTCGCGCGCGCCACGCCCAGTCGCGCCGCAACCTCGCCAACCCGGTCGGCAATAACTTTGTCTTCATCGGCGGCGCCCAGGAGCCAGTTCCTGGTCATCTTGTCGGTATTTCCACGTACCGTGGTTTCGCTTGTCTGCGTGTTGCCGGCAAGGAAGCCCCTGGCGTTGGGTGAATATGGGGTCAGCGCGATCCCCTCGTTCCGGCAGAGCGGGATCATTTCCCGTTCTTCCTCGCGATAGATGAGCTTGTACAGGTTTTGCATAGGCACGAATTGCGCCAGGCTACGTTCGCGCTGGAGCGTGAGCATCCTGGAGGACTGCCAGGCCCACATCGACGAGGCGCCAAGATAGCTCACCTTGCCGGCTTTCACCACGTCGTGCAGCGCCACTATCGTTTCTTCCATCGTCGTTCCGTAGTCGAAACGGTGAATGACGTAAAGATCGACGTAATCGGTCTGCAAGCGCTTCAGTGACGCATCGATCGAAGCCATGATGTGCTTGCGCGAAAGTCTCTGCTGGTTAGGGCTCGGCCCCATCGGCCGGCAAACCTTGGTGGCAATTATGACCTCATCGCGAGGGACCATTTCCTTGAGCTGGCGACCGGTGACTTCCTCGCTCCTGCCGAGCGAGTAAAGATCAGCCGTATCGAAATAGTTAATGCCTTTTCCCAGCGCCGCATCGTAGAAGGGCCGTGCGGCTTATTCGTTGGGCACCCATTCGTGCCAGGCAGGGTCGCCATAGGTCATGCATCCGAGACAAAGTTGCGAGACCTTGATACCCGTTGTTCCGAGGCGGACGTAGTTCAAGAAAGACTTCCTGCCTATTAACGATCAGGCAAGACGGCTTAGGCAAATTGTACTGGAACTTCATCCTATTCAGGGCCTGGAAGGTCAATGCCGCAGCAGACAAGCATCAACATTTTCGGCTGATTTCCAGTCAACATCCGGAGCCCCACCATTCTATTGTGGAAGTTTCCGCAGGAAATGGTGTAGATTTGGAGCGTACCTGTAGGTTTCTTTCGTTTGATCACGCAGTGAGTCCAATGGAAAAATTCGGTACATCTGATTTCCTCCTCGCTACCCTCTGGTCCGGTTGGCGTCGCTGGGCGACATGGACGGTCTGCCTGACCGCAATCCTTATACCGGCGTCCCTGCAGATCGCTACGGATGCCGAGTTCGCGTTTGCCTCACTGGAACTGCTGCCGGTGCTGGTGATTGCCTGGATGGGGGGAAAACGAAATGGCTTATTGCTGGCCTTTCTCGCCGTGGCGATGTGGGCCGTGAGCGATCTCGTTTCGGAACACCAGTTTAGTGCTCCGTGGGTTCCTTGGGCAAATGCGCTAACCCGTTTGATGACCTACAGCGTGGTGGCTCTCCTTGCGGCTCAACTTCGCCTGCAATTAGAGCGGGAGCACGAACTCGCAACACAGGATGCCCTGACCGGGCTACAAAACAGGCGTTCCTTCCTGGAAGCGGGCGACGCGGAAGTTGATCGTTCGAAGCGCTATGGGCGTTCTTTGGCCGTCATTTTTCTGGATATTGATGACTTCAAGCAGATTAATGACAGCAAGGGCCATGCGGCAGGTGATGCGGCATTGCGCGCAACGGCCAGGGCTTTGCTCGCTGCCTTGCGCTCCAGTGATCAGGTGGCGCGATTGGGGGGCGATGAATTTGCTGTCCTTCTGCCTGAAACGGGATATGACGCCGCAGTCGAAACCGGGCGAAAAATTCACCTGGCGGTCAACATGGCTCTTGAAAATTTTCCGCCGCTCAAAGCAAGCATCGGTGTAGCCTGGTTCGAACAGGTTGATCGTCTGTTCCCGGCGATGTTGAAAGCGGCGGACGAATTGATGTACAAGGTCAAGGAAAGTGGTAAAAACGATATGCGCTTACGGCGTATTGCTGCACCTGAACGATTGATTGCCGGGCAGTAGCCTGATGCTTGCATGAAATTGAAATGAAGACTGTTTCCGTACTCAAGATCAATCAGCGCAACAAGAAAATGGCCAATATTCTTATCTTGTATTCAACTACCGATGGTCACACGACGAAGATCTGCAATCGACTGAAGCAGGAGATTGAAAAGAACGCGAATCAGGTGACTGTAGTTGCCGTCGAGACTTTCCGTCGGCTGGATTTGCCGTCTTTCGACAAAATCATTATCGGTGCCAGCATCCGTTACGGGAAGCACAACAAGCTGATTTTCGATTTTATTGACAGCAACCTGCAGCTTCTCGAGAGCAAAGCGAGCGCCTTTTTTTCGGTCAATATCGTTGCCCGCAAGCCGGAAAAAAATCGGCCAGAAACCAATCCTTACATGCGCAAATTTCTCAAGCAGACTTCATGGCGTCCCAACAAATTGGCGGTTTTTGCCGGCAGGCTGGATTATCCGAAATACAATTTTCTCGACCGTTTGATGATCCGTTTGATCATGTGGATCACCAGGGGACCAACCGATCCCAAGGCGGTAATCGAGTTTACCGATTGGCAAAAAGTAGACGATTTTGCTCAGATGGTCAGCGAGATGCAACGAGAAGGTAGTCATGCTGAAACGGATGGATAAACCGTTGCGGACTGCATCCATGTCTCGCATGATGTAAAGCACTGGCCCCCCTTGACATCGACAAGGGGCGCTATCGCATCAAGAATAGCTATCTATTGAAGCGTCAATTGGTGAGAGCAGAGAACAGTGCAGGCAGTCGGAATAGAGGGTGCCGCCTATCTTTTCCCCGGACTCCTGATGGATACGGATTCCACTGTCGAGCGCGGAAATTTCCTGCTTGTACTTTTCGGCATTGCCTTGATAGAACGTTTTACCTGCGGGATCGGCTTCACTCAGCGCCTATGTAAAATTGTCGACATAGCGCCGGGCATTGGAAAGATCCTGCCAGGCGTGCGCGTCAACTTCGCCGTCATGGTCGTGATGCTCTTGCGTATCCGTCTGCAAATGAGGGCGTTTGAGTGTTTTTACGCCATTGCTGGCGATCAGCACCTTGCCGCGATAGCCAGACGATTTGACCAGACGTTCGATCCAGCCCTCGAAACCAAAGCCATTGACGACCACCAGCTTGGCCTGGGCGATGGTTTTGGCATCGGCGGGAGTGGGCTGGTAGACGTGAGCATCGGCGTTCTCAGCGACCAGGTCGCGGACCTGAATACGTTCGCCGCCAATGCTTTGCGTGATATCGCCAAGAATGCTGAAGCTGGCGACGACATTCAGTTTTCTGTGGCGGCATGACCGATGTTGCTCAGGAGAACAAGCAATGCCAAGGGGCGAATCAGACTTTCCATGGTTTGTTCCACTAGCGTTCGAAGTGCCAGCGCGGCCGCAAGAGGCTGAACAGTGGGCCGAGCGGACCTACGGCCATCGACAGGAGATACAGGCCGCCAAGCGTCAGGACAATGGCCGGGCCGGCAGGCAGATTGACGTAGTACGAAAGCAGCAATCCGATCAGCGAGCCGGTCAGGGCGATGACGACCGCTACGAGAAGCAGTGGGACGATGTTGCCGACCCAGAAGCGTGCCGCTGCCGAGGGCAGAATCATGATGCCTACGGCCATCAGCGTACCCAGTGCGTGGAATCCTCCAATCAGATTGAGCACGACGAGCACCATGAAGCCGTAATGCGCCAACGGACTGAGCCGGCTGATACGCGCTAGATAGGAAGGATCGCAGCATTCAAGTACGATCAGACGCAGACCGGCGGCAATGGCCACAATCGACAGCGAAGCGAAGCTGGCAAGAAGAAGCAGGGCTGCATCGTCCAGAGCGAGAACACTGCCGAACAGCACATGCAGCAAATCCACATTGCTGCCGCGCATGGAGATGATCAGTACGCCGGCTGAAAGCGAGATCAGGTAGAAGGTGGCCAGACTGGTATCTTCCTTGATCACCGAATTGCGCGCTACCCCTCCAGCCAACAGGGCCACAGCAATGCCGGCGACAAGACCGCCGATGGTCATCGCCGAGAGCGAAAGCCCGGCAAACAGGTAACCGATAGCGGCTCCCGGAAGGATGGCGTGGGAAATGGCGTCGCCGGCCAGGCTCATGCGCCGCAGCATCAGGAACACGCCGATCGGCGTCGCTCCGAGCGATAAGGCCAGACAGCCGGCTAGCGCACGGCGCATGAAACCGAACTCGATGAAGGGCGAGATCAGCGGCATGGCGGCAAGCGTGTCGATCAGGTGCATCAGTGGTGGTGCTGCGCAGTAATATCGGCGTGACAGATCGGGGCATCCGCGTCATCACCTTGCGCTTCGGCAAGATGGCGGGCGCGTTCCTGGTTTTCCTCGCAGAGGACGTCGGCGGTCGCCCCTCGCGCCACAACTTCCCGGGCCAGCAGCAGCGTTTCCGGATATTCCTGCCGGACGTGCGAGAAATCGTGCAAAACGC
The DNA here is from genome assembly GCA_020049495.1 of Accumulibacter sp. Lineage (GTDB taxonomy): Bacteria > Pseudomonadota > Gammaproteobacteria > Burkholderiales > Rhodocyclaceae > Propionivibrio. The sequence goes on along the minus strand of JAIFKU010000070.1, from coordinate 11,870 downwards.
TGATCACTGTACGCCCTTCGGCATTCCAGCGGCGAACCAGCATCGCCAGGTCACGCACGGTATTGGCATCGATGGCGCCATAGGGTTCGTCGAGCAGAACCAGCGGTGAATCCTGCAGGATCACGCGGGCAAAGCGCGCTCTTTGCAACTGCCCCCCCGAGAGTTGCCCGATCGGGCGGTTTTCCAGGCCACTGAGACCAACTGCCGCAATCGCTGCTTCAATACGCTGTCTGGCGCCGTAATCGAAGCCCCGGAATGCCCCGAATTCTGCCCACAGCCCCATGGCCACAAAATCACTGATAACGATGGGAAAGCTGCTGTCGAGTGTCGATTGTTGTGCGAGATAAGCGATATTTTCACGCTTTAGACCCATGAGTTCGATTCGCCCCTGAATCGGACGCAGTTCGCCTACGATGCCCTTGAGCAGTGTCGACTTGCCCGCGCCGTTGGGGCCGACCACGGCCAGAAGACTGCCCGCGGCGATTTCGCCCCTGAGATGGTGGACTGCCGGATGCCGGTTGTAGCCCAGTGTCAGGTTATCGAAACGGAGAATTGGCAATGCCGAAGCGCTCATGACAGTGCCCAATAGACAGCCGCCCATAGCAACATCAGAGCACCGCTACTCCATAGCAGTCGCGTCGATGCGCCGGCACACAGCGTCGGATTGGGGCGGATACTGTTCGTTGATTTGTCGTGGTGGCTTGGGGCAAGCATGAGCGTGTCAGAGCTCGAGTGGAGAAGTTAGGATGCTGCCTGATTTTTTCTCTAAATGCAACTTTGTTGCACTAGCAGGGCATATTGTCCACGTGCTTGTCAGTCGTGCGCCACGATGCTTGAAGCCTGAAATTGCCGTTGGTAGCGCTCTAGGCTGCTGATCGACCCGCAGACAAAGAGCGCATCGTCCGGGAGGAGCGAAAAATCCTTGTCGAATTCGACAAGGACGTCCTGTCCGCGCTCCACAGCGACGACCTTGGCGCCTGTCCGTTCAAGCACCTCGCTGTGCCATGGATGGGCGCCGGCCAGGCTTCCCGCACTCAAGCGGCTGAACTTGATCCGGTTTTCGACCGGAATGACCTGCTCGTCTAGCAGATGACAGGCCAGGATCTGTCCGGCAACCTGTCCCACCGAAATGGCAAAATCGGCACCTGAACGGTAGAGCCTCGCCGTATTCGGCGCCCGGCCAACCCTCACGATAAGCGGAACTTCAGGGGCGTAATCGCGCACCACGGCGGTGGCAAAAACGGATTCGCTGTCATTGCTCAGCGCCAGGATGACCGCCCCGGCCTCACGCACCCTGGCCTGAGCAAGGGTAGCCAGTTCGAGCACGTTACCCACGACATCCACCCCGGATGCGGATTCGCGGTCGATCACGATGCAGGATTCACCGGCGTCATGGAGCATTTCAATGACCTTGCGCCCGACGGCACCGTAGCCGGCCAGAACGATGTGGCCGCTGCGGCGGATCGGCATGGCCATCCGTTCGACTTTTTCCAGCTTGGCCTGGGCACCGACCACGACAAGAATCGCACCCGTTTCAATGCATGTATGCGGTCCCTTGGCGGTCGTGAACATGCCTTCATGCCATTGTCCGATGACGGATACGCCGTATTCTTCGCGCAGATGCAGATCGCCGAGTTGTTTGCCGGCCAGCGGGCTTCCTGCACGGACGCGGAATTCGGCCATTCCCACCTTGGTTCCGAGCAGATGCATGCCTTCGGCTGGCGGGCTGATGCGGGTACTGGCACGCGATGCCAGAGCGGCGCCGAGGACATGGGCCGGGGTAAACACTTCGGTCGCGCCAATCTGAAGCATCGGCGGACGATAAAGAGGATCGTCGGCCAGCGCATAGACCGGGCCGGTAAATCCGTGTTCGCGGACAATCAGCGTACAGCTTGCATTGGCATGATCGCCGGCATTGCTGACCACCGCCCGTGCCTGTTTCACGCGGGCCAGTACCGATGGATCTTCGGCTAGTTTTCCAAACACTACGTTATAACCGCGATCGCGCAGGTTACGCGCCAGTTCCATGTCTTCCTCAAAGATGACGAAAGGACTCTCAGTGCGCTTGAATTCTTCGAGCAGGGATTCAATGGCCGGGCCGTAGCGATAGAAAAGTACCTTGCCGGCCATCGGCGGCAGCACGTGCTGCAAGCGAACTTCAAACTGTTCTTCAAAGTAGGGCAGGACGAATATCGGAAAAATCAGGAAGACAAGAAACTGGCCCATGAACTGACCGAGGATGACGAACAGGGCTACGGCCGGATGAGTCCAGTGGCTGTCGTGTCCGTAACCGGTGGTAGTCAGCGTTTCGGAGGCCCACTGCAGGCTTTCGAGGAAAGTACGCGGGCTGGCTTCAAAATTCTCCATTCCGAGCATGTAGATCGTGCCGAGAACAAGCACTGCTGAGGGCAACAGGGCAAGCAGCACGAGCAGGCGCCTGGTTGAACGCTTTAATTTTGCAAACATGGCCTCTGGCTCAGGAAAATCGATAGCACGAAGTATCCTCGGCGCTGGCCGGCGGGTCAAATTTCAAGACAAATAACTAGCCAATTCCAAGCTGAGAGACTACTGTTACTATCTCTCCCGTTTCCTTGCAGCGAAAGCATTGTCGGTAAATAAAGATGATGTTTTCTTGATTTTTTCATAGAATCTGAATTAACAGTTCGCTTTCCTCCGTTTTTCTTGTGTGACCGGAGTCATCTTGGAACAGCGTCTTTTTCCTCGCTATCAACTGGCAACCCCTTTGACAGGAAGTGTCGAGCAGGAGGGAGCTCGTTACTCGGGAAGTGTCCTCGATATTTCGCTGGGAGGCTTCTATTTGCATCTGTCAAAGCCCCCACAGGGGAATTTGAAGTTGCAGGGCGATGATGATTATGGAGAGGTCCATTATGCGGGCCGGAATGCCTTTGGTTTCGGCAACCTTGTCCGTGTAGAAAAATTCAGCAAAGGCGTCGGGGTCGGATTCACCTGGGACAGGAGCGGTATGGATGAGACCAGTACCCTGCTCGTTGCTGAATTGATCAAGGAACAGCAACTCAAGCGGGGCTTAGGTCATGTTGCGACGGCGGATGCGGACATCATTCTCGCCGGTCACGTTTCTTCCGCCTTGACCGATGAGGTTTTCTCCTACCTGCGCTTCATCGGTGCGGGCAAGGCTCGCTTGTCCCTGAAGGAATGTACCTCCGTCGACTCAAGCGGTATTGAAATGTTGATGGCTCTTCGCGACAGAGGGGTGCCCATCGTCAATGTCGGAGTCGAAATCGAAGGCATTCTTCAACGCTTCCAGCTTTCAGCCTTGGAGCCCGACAAGAAATCAAACGATGCATGATGAGTTCTTCATGCGCGAAGCTCTTTCACTGGCCCGCTCTGCCGAATGTCTAGGTGAAGTGCCGGTGGGTGCCGTGGTGGTCAGTGAAGGGAAAATCGTTGGGCGTGGATTCAACTCTCCCATCGGTGAACACGATCCCACTGCCCATGCCGAGATTGCAGCATTGCGCGATGCGGCACGTCACCTGGAAAACTACCGGCTGCCCGGTTGCGAACTCTTTGTGACGCTGGAACCGTGTGCCATGTGCGCCGGAGCCATTCTTCATGCACGGATTGCCCGGGTGATCTATGGTGCGCGTGACCTGAAAACCGGTGTGCACGGCAGCGTCGTCGACCTTTTTGCCGTTGAACGCCTGAATCACCATACCGAGGTCGTCGGCGGCGTACTGGCGGAAGATTGCGCCCAACTCCTCTCGAGCTTCTTTGCCGGGCGTCGCGCCAAGCGGGAGCAATAGGCGTGCATATTCATATTTCGCTCGCCCGGCAGTTGCTGACCTTGTTTGACGAGGCCGGGCAAGTACTGCTTTGCTTCCCGGTGTCCACGGCATCGAGAGGCGCCGGAGAACAGAGCGGAAGCTACTGCACTCCGCGCGGAAAGCATCTCGTCCGCGCCAAGATCGGCTCCGGCCAAGCGGAAAATACGGTTTTTGTTGCCCGTCGTCCGAGCGGTGAAATTTATTCTCCCGAACTGGGATCATCATCTCCGCAGCGTGACTGGATTCTCACGCGCATCCTCTGGCTCTCAGGCTGTGAGCCGGAATTCAACCGGCTCGGCTGCGTCGATAGCATGCGCCGCTACATCTACATCCACGGCAGTCCGGATACGGCAATGATGGGGGTTCCCGGTTCGCACGGCTGTATTCGCATGCGCAATGCCGACATCCTCGAACTCTTCGATCGCGTGCCGGTTTATACCCCGGTAATCATCTCCGAGGACTGAAAGGTCTCGCACACCTCGCCTAGCGGCAGGGCAGCGTGGCCAAAATTGCGTTCGATCAGCGTGACCAGCCCGCTACCATGCATCATCAGCAAGGTCGAAGCGCGCGTGCCGTAATCCGGTGAGCTGACGAAAACGGCCGACAGGACGCGCTCCCATTCAAGCGGGACACCGGTTTCCGGTAAATGCCGGTCGGCAACAATTTCCTTGTCGGCGAGCAGATCGAAGAAGGGGGCCGTTGCCGGCAACTGCGTGAGTGCCTGGACAAATGCTGATCGGGCAGCCGATAATTTCGGCCATGGGGTATCGAGCAGATGATTGGATAGTCCGTAAATTCCCGGCGCCAGAAAGCTTGGGCCAGGCCCGCGATTCGAGTAGTAACCGAGTTGGCGGCCATCGCTGACGAAAAGGTTGAAGCCGTTGTAATCGGCGCCGCGACTCGCCAGCGCCTCCAGATAGCATTCCGGAGTACTGCTACCGGCCAGGAAATCGGCGGTCAGAGCGCCACGCGACGGCGCATCGGCCAGTTGTCGACGACCTTCGCGATAGTTGGTCAGCGCCGCAAAACGCTGCTGACGGCTGACGCCCAACCAGGTTCCTCCGGCTTGCAGATCGCGTCCGGCGAGGATATCAGGGGTCTCTGTCCAGAACCCTGCGGGTACGGATGGTCGGGCAAAGAACTCATCCCGATTGGCGGCAACGACCAGGGGGTACTCAGGATGAGCTTGCCAGGCGAGAAGAATCAGGCACATCGAAAGTTTCAGCAGACTTGCGGCTAGTCGCTGACCGGTTCGACAGTGACAATCCGGACATTCGGCGCATCAAGGCGAAGATCGCCGCTCTCGACAAAACTCTCCTGAATGACAGCCAGGGCATCATAACCGCCACCGGGCGCCGGGGCGGCATTGGCGATCATGCCACAAGGATGCTCGGGGCTTTCCGGGGCAAAGATCGACATGCCGGCCGTAACGGCGCTGGTCGCGTGGATACGATAGAGGTGACGCTTGATCTTCCCGAGATACTGGGCGCGGGCGACGATTTCCTGGCCGGGGTAGCAGCCTTTGTGGAAACTGACGCCACCAATCTTGTCGAAATTGGCCATTTGCGGCACGAATTCCTCTTTCGTGGCCTCGGTGATCAGTGGAATACCGGCCTCAATATCGAGCCATTGCCAGGCTGGCGTGCCCACAGGCCGGGCGTTTTCGGCAAGCTTTCGCCACAGGTCCGCTGCACTTTCACTTCCGGCAACGATGACAAAGCGGGTCTGGTCAAGTCGAATGACCGTACCACCAGTGACAGCACGTGTCTCGAGTAATCGGGATGGCCGGGGCAAACCGGCGTTGCCCAAGGCCAGCTCAGCCTGTGGGCCGGATAAACCGATGAATTCGTGGCTGCCGGAAAGGTCGGTTAAGAGTACCTTGGAACGTAGCACAAACATTTGCAGGCGTTTCTGGATGCCCGCCAGCAGACCGGCAGAAAACAGTCCCCGATAAGCCGGACCGTCGCGATAGAGGAGAAAGCTGGCCTGCATCCGGCCCTTGGCCGTGCACCAGGCTGAGTACTGGACAGCCTCTGAAGGCAGGTGGTTGACGTCGCTGGTCAACTGGTTGTGGAGGAATGTTTGTGCGTCTGCGCCTGAGCATTCAAGCAGACCAAGATGAACCAGGGGCGACATGATCGTCGCTTCACGGGCGGAAACCAGCTCCGCAGCGAGGTCGCCAAAATTCTCGACCATGCCGTTATCGATACGGGCGCCGGTGCTACCAAGAAATTCCTGCCAACTGAGGTTCATCATCATTTTTCCATTAGTTTTCTCAGGCAGGACATTTGCAATGGCCTGATATCGTCGTGTGCATCCGTATAAATCGGCGCTATATCTCCTCTGGTTCGACCCGGAAGTACCGTATCGGTTCAGCGCTGAAGGTTTCGGCTATTATATCGCCACTCCAACCCCAAGACCTGTGGCTCTCAAGCCGTCCCGGATCAATGTTTAAATCTATAAAAATCCTGATCGTCCTTGGCCTGATCGTGAGCACGACCCTGGGGGGCATTTTCTTCTGGCAGCTTTCATCGCCGCTGGAACTGAAGAGCGAACAGCTTGATTTTAACATTGCCCCCGGTAGCAGCATGCGTGCTGCAGCCAGAGAAATTGCCGCTTCCGGCGTAAAACTTGAACCCTGGTTATTCATTGTTCTGGGCAAGATACTGCGTGTCGAATCATCAATCAAGGCCGGGAGCTACGAAATTGCGCGAGGGATTACTGCGCTGGAATTGATGAACAAACTGACGCGCGGTGATGTGACACAAACCGAAATTGTCTTCATCGAAGGCTGGACCTTCCGTCAGATGCGTGAACGACTGAATACGCACCCGGACATTCGTCACGATACAAAAGCCTTGTCGGACTCGGAAATCATGCGTCTGATTGGCGGAGCACAAGGTGTCGCCGAAGGCCAGTTCTTTCCCGACACCTACCTCTTCGCCAAGCAAAGCAGTGATGTGGCTGTGTTTGCGCGTGCCTACCGGGCGATGCAACGGCATTTGTCCCGTGAGTGGGAGGCCAGGGCAGGCGGGCTACCCTACGGCAACCCGTATGAAGCCTTGGTCATGGCCTCCATTGTCGAAAAGGAGACCGGGCGTGACCAGGACAGACCCCTAGTCGCCGCCGTATTTATTAACCGCTTGCGTCTGGGTATGCTGTTGCAGACCGATCCGACCGTGATTTACGGGATTGGCGAGAAATTCGACGGTAACCTGCGCAAACGCGATCTGCTTGCCGACACGCCTTACAATACCTATACGCGTGCAGGCTTGCCGCCAACGCCCATTGCCATGCCCGGCCTGGCTTCGCTGCAATCGGCACTGCACCCGGCACAAAGTCAGGCCATTTATTTTGTCGCACGCGGCGACGGTAGCAGCCAGTTTTCGCGTACGCTGGACGAGCATAATCAGGCAGTAAACCGCTATCAGCGAGGTGGAAGGTGAATGCGAAGGAAATTAGTCCGGTCGTGAAGCGCGGAAAGTTCATCACTTTCGAAGGCATCGACGGTGCCGGAAAAAGCACGCATATTGCCGGCGTTGCCGAACTTGTTCGCTCGCATGGACTGAGCGTGGTCTCTACCCGTGAGCCAGGCGGTACGCCGCTCGGCGAAAAGCTTAGGGAATTGCTTCTGCACGAAGCCATGCATCTTGAAACCGAAGCCCTGCTGATGTTTGCTGCTCGGCGCGAGCATCTGGTCCAAGTGATCGAACCGGCGCTGGCGCGGGGCGAATGGGTTGTCTGTGACCGATTCAGCGATGCCACCTATGCGTATCAGGGGGGTGGGCGTGGGCTGGATAAACGAAAGTTTGCCGAACTTGAACAGTGGGTGCATGGGCATCTGCAGCCTGATTTGACCTTTCTTTTTGATTTGGCTCCTGCTGTTGCCGGCGAACGCATAGCAGCACAGGGGCGAGAACTCGACCGGTTTGAGCAGGAACAAGCCGATTTCCACGACCGCGTACGACAGGCTTACCTTGAGCGTGCCGCGTCAGCGCCGGAGCGAATCCATGTAATCAATGCCGGTCAGACTCTCGTAGATATAAAGAAACAGGTTGAAGAAACAGTTATAAACTATTGTTTATGAACATAACAGAACTTCACAGCGAGACTTGGGCACAGCTGGGTGCACGGCGTAAGCAACTGCCGCATGCCCTGCTGATTTCAGGTCAGCGGGGAATCGGCAAGTTCGACCTCGCCCGGAATTTTGCCGAATCACTGCTCTGTGAAAGTCCGACTGCCGATTCTCAGGTCTGTGGAATTTGCGCCGCCTGCGGCTGGCTGGCGCAGGGCAATCATCCGGATTTCCGTCTGTTGCAACCCGATGCGCTGGCCGAAGAGGAAGGCGATGCCGTCGAAACGGGCGGCAAGAAAAAACCGAGTCAGCAGATCACCATTGATCAGGTTCGTGCGCTCGATGACTACCTTCATGTCGGGACGCATCGAAATGGAGCGCGCGTCATCCTGATCAATCCGGCCGAAGCGATGAATCGTTCAACGGCGAATTCTCTTCTGAAATCACTTGAAGAACCAATCGCAAATACATTGTTTATATTGGTATCCAGTGAAAAAGAACGATTATTGCCAACCATTCGCAGCCGTTGTCAGGCGCTTCCCGTTCCACAACCGGCGCGCAAGCGGGCCGAGCTATGGTTGCTTCAGGCCGGTGTCAGTGATGCGGCGCACTGGCTGGCACTGGCCGGAGGTTCGCCCCTATTGGCGGTCGAACTCGGCAGCAGCGAAGAGCGTGTTCTGCTCGATGCATTGATCGCCGAAATGTCGCGTGGCAGTTCCCTCGATCCACTGGCTGCTGCGGCGAACCTTGATCGGGTTATAAAAGCCGAAAAACGTCCTGCACCCCTGAAACGAATGATCGAGTGGTCGCAAAAATGGCTTTTCGATTTGACACTGGCCAGCGAGGGGCTCCCTCTGCGCTATTTTCTGTCACAAGAGCTCCTGTTGCAGCGCCTTGCAAAATCGACCGACAGCGCTGATTTATTGGCATTCAACCGGAAAACGTTACAATACAAGATGCAAAGTGAACAACCTTTGAACAGCCGCCTGTTTCTCGAAGAATTTTTCCTGAGTTACGTGGCCTTGTTCCAAACCTCCTGAGGCGGATATGGCCGAAGTAGCCGATTCAAAATCTGCAGCTGCCACTGTACCCCGGCCGAGCGTACTCTCGCTGAACATCAACTCGAAGTCGGCGCTTTATGCAGCCTATATGCCTGTCTTGCGTAACGGAGGCATCTTCATTCCGACGACGCGCGCCTACAATCTGGGCGATGAAGTGTTCATGCTGCTGTCGCTGATGGATGACCCCGCCAAACTGCCGATTGCTGGTACGGTGGTGTGGATTACCCCTGCCGGTGCCCAGAACAGCAAGGCGCAGGGGATCGGGGTGCACTTCAAGAACGACGAAAGCGGCACCGAAGCGCGACGCAAGATCGAAGGCCTTCTTGGCGGGGTCATGCAATCCACGCGCCCGACTCATACCATGTGATCGTGACCCGATGCTTGTTGATTCTCACTGTCACCTTGATTTTCCCGATCTCGCTGAAAATATTCAACCCCTGCTTGATCTGATGCAAGAAAACTATGTGGGCTGTGCAGTCTGCATCGGCGTCAATCTTGAAGATTTTCCACGGGTATTGGCGCTTGCCGAGGCGCACCCGCATATTCTGGCGACGGTAGGCGTCCATCCCGAGACGACCGATGCGCGTGAACCGACGGTCGCCGAACTGGTCAGCCTGGCACAGCATCCGAAAGTCATCGCCATCGGCGAAACCGGTCTCGACTATTACTGGCACAAGGATGCTCCGGAATGGCAACGGGACCGCTTTCGCACCCATATTCATGCGGCACTTGAAGCCGGAAAGCCACTGGTCATCCATAACCGTGAAGCCACGGTCGATATCCTGAGATTGATGGCGGAAGAAGGGGCAGGGCAGGTCGGTGGCATCCTGCATTGCTTTACGGAGACTTGGGATATTGCCGAAAAAGCGCTGTCCATGGGCTTCCATATCGCCCTCTCCGGCATCGTGACCTTCAAGAATGCGCTGAGCATCAAGGACGTAGCCCGTCGCGTTCCTCTGGATCGCCTGCTCATTGAAACGGATGCCCCTTACCTGGCACCTGTGCCGTATCGCGGCAAAATCAATCAACCTGGATATGTGAAATACGTTGCCGAAGAAATCTCCCGTTTGCGGGATATTCCGGTCGAAGACCTTGCCAAAGCCACCACGGACAATTTTTTCCGTCTTTTTCCTGACGCCAGAACGAGAATGAGCCCATGAAAATTATTGCTTTGCTATGCCTACTGCTGTTGCCGGCACTTGCCTCGGCAGGAGCTTATGAAGATATGGAAGAGGCACTGATTCACGGTGACACGGCCGTTGTCATCAAGCTGCTCGACCGGGGCATGGATGTCAATACGGTCGACCGGACAGGCGATACCCTGCTAACTCTGGCCGTACGGCGGGACATGCCCGAACTGGTCGACTATCTGATGCAGCGCCGGGCGCGCCTCAACAGTCGCAACCGGAATGGCGAGACAGCGCTGAGCATTGCGGCCTTTACGGGTAAGCTTGCGTATGTTCAACGCTTGGTTGAAGCCGGTGCCGAGGTCAACTTCTATGGCTGGCCGCCAATTACCTATGCCGCCTTCAACGGACATGTCGCCATTGTCGAGTACCTGCTGAAACGTGGCGCCGAAATCAATGCGAAGACCGAAAACGGGTCAACAGCCCTGTTTCTTGCGGCACGCAATGGGCATCTCGAGGTGATCAAGCTGCTCCTGAAAAACAAAGCCGACCTGACGATTGCCAATGAACACGACGATACCGCAGTCGATGCGGCGATGAAATCAAACAACAGCGAAATTCTGGATTTGTTGCGTGCCGCCGGCGGGCGTTCGGGCAAGACTCTCGTTATCGAGCTTTCAAAGTAAGGATTTTTCCATTACCGCAATGGGAAGCACGCGAATTTTCGCGGCCTTCAGGAACTTGTTGATGATCCGGTAGATATCCGGATCGAAGCCGTCTCTGCGGCGGTTCTCGAGAAGCACATGCAGTGCCGCTTCATCATGAACCGTACCCAGATAGCGCCAGTAATCGATCAGATGGTAATCCTCGCGCATCCCGAACTCGTCGCGCTCGATCAGGGCTACCGGACCGGCGTATGGCCATTCTCTCAGCCTGAATTTTGCCAGCGCCGTCATCAGCCTGGCACTGTGCAGTGATAACGCTTCCTTTCCAACACACACGCCGCGACAGGTTTTCTGCCTGTAGCCTACACAGGCTTCCCCCCGTATTCCTTCACCAATTCCGATCTGGGTATGGCACAGTCGATGAGCCTCGGCAATCTTGCGCAGGGCATGCAAGGCTTCGCGACGGTTTGTGTACAGGCCAAAAAGATCATTCGCCGCTGCAAAGTCCATATCACGTGCATAGACGAGTAGCGGGAAAAAATCACCTTCACCCTGCTGCACAAGCTGCCATGAGCAAAGATCATCGACCGGTTTGCGCGCTGGAGCCGACAATTTGAGTTCGCACAGACGTGCGCCAAGTTCTCCGGCCGCCTCGTGCCAGTCGATGCGCCAGGTGTTTCGTACCAATGCCGTATCACGCTTGGCCGGGGCAAAATGCGCGAGCACCTGCTGGCGAATGTTCGAGCTGCGCTTGATCAGCAAAACACCGCCGTCCTCACCATACATGACATAGGCTCCCGGTGCTTCGGGCAGGTCATCGATTAGCGCTGGGTCAATTTGAGCAGGCAAGTCCGGCCGGCCAACAATGACAGCGATGGCGTTCCGGATACTCTCTATCGGCACTATGTCGTGCCAGCGCTGCCAAAGATCCCACAGTACCCGTGCATCAGCCAAAGCACGATGCCGGTCAGCAACAGCGATCTTGAAACGCGTCACCAGAGCATCAAGGCTATGGCGATGATGTTCGGGGAACAGCTTGCGGGAAAGCTTGACGGTACACAGGTTCGGCGCGCGAAATTCAATGCCGAGGCGTTTGAATTCGCGTTTGAGAAAAGTGTAGTCGAAACGGGCATTGTGGG
>JAIFKU010000039.1 GCA_020049495.1 Accumulibacter sp. | reverse complement strand
TCTGCGCTCTCGGCAATCATGCGGCTGACAAAACCTTGCTCGCCGCCGGCACAGCAAAGCTCGGTACTCTGCCCGCCGAAATTTTGCCGCGACGCCTGGTCGCCCGGCATGGCCTTGCCCAGATTCTGCCATTTGCGCTCGGTGCCGGCTCGTGCATCGTCCATCGAGGCATGAAAAGGCGGGTTGCTCATGCACAGGTCAAAACATTCATCGGGCTGAAGCACGCCTTTGAAAATGGCCGGGCGCGACGCCTGAAAACGCAGTTCGATGGCGTCACGATGTCCGCTATTGGCATCGACTGTTGCCTGGGCGCAGGCCAGCGAGTCGCGATCGATGTCGGTACCGACAAAGCGAGATACAACTGGCCCCTGTGCCGATGTCGAGTACGCGGATCGCTTCGCCACAAGGAATGACGCCGCCATTACCGGCCGCCAGCAGATCGGCGAGATGGTGCAGGTAATCAGCGCGCCCGGGAATCGGCGGACACAGATACTGCGCCGGCAGGTTCCATCCGGTGATGCCGTAAGTCTGTTTTAGCAGAGCGCGGTTGAGCATCCGGACGGCATCTGGGTTGGCAAAATCGACGGACTCATTGCCGTAGGCATTGCGTGCGACAAAAGCCGCCGTCCGCCATGCTTATTGCGCGGATGCAGGCCCTTCTTGCCGTCTGGCTTGTTTTGCATGAGGAGTCAATCGCAGGCTGCAGGCTTGTGGGGAAATGAAGGAAAGCAACGATCCGCCGTGTGCCGCATTGTCCCACAACGTGACCTAAGGAAACGCTGAAGTATTCGTCCCCCAGGAGGACTTGAGCCCAAGGCCCCGTTGCCTTCGGGGCGTCATCCCCGCGCAGGCGGGGATCCAGAATGTTGGTTTTACTGGCTTTGCATTTCCTTTGGTCAGGTTCCCGCCTACGCGGGAACGACGGGTGCGAATAATTCAGCGCGTCCCTAAAGCTGGCAACGGAACGGCAGATGATCCGCCGCCTCGTCCCGATACGCCTCAACCGCGCTGCCCTGCTGTTCCAGATGCCGGCCGATCAGATTGCGCATCGCCGGATCGGCGATCCAGTGCATTGAACGTACCAGCGTCGGCGTGAAGCCGCGCGCGATCTTGTGTTCGCCGCCGGCACCGGGTTCGAAACGCTGCAAGCCCTCGCGCAGGCAATAGGCGATCCCCTGGTAGAAGCAGAGTTCGAAATGCAGGCTGTGGTAGCTGCCGCTGCAGCCCCAGTAGCGGCCGTAAAGCGCCTCGTCGCTGCGGAAACACAGCGATAGCGCAACCGGTTCCTGCCCGTCCCGCGCGATGAAGAGCACCATTCGCCGATCCAGGGTCTGCGCCAGTTCGGCAAAGCACTCCGACGAAAATACCGCATGGTTGTTGAACTTCTCGAAGGTCGAGGCATAGAGCGCGTGCAGTACCGGCCACTCGGTCGCATCGATCTCATCGCCGTGGCGCACCTCGATGGCTAGGCCGCTCTCCTGTACGCGTCGCCGCTCGGCCCTGACCTTGCGCCGCTTCTCGGCGGTAAAGGACGCCAGATAGTCGTCGAAGTCGCGACAGTCGCCGGCCAGCCAGTGAAACTGCACGTTATGGCTAGTCAGCAGCCCCGCGTCTCGGAGCATCGCCGTGTCGCCGGCATCGGAAAACGCTACATGCCATGACGAGGACATGGACTCTGTCGTCAGGGCCAGCGCCCCGTCAATCAGTGCCTGACGGATTACGGGCGCATCCGCCCCCTCGGCCACCAGCATCCGCGGTCCGGCGGCCGGCGTATGCGGCAGTCCGCTCAGCAGTTTCGGGTAATACACCCGGCCGAGTTGCCGGTAAGCGTCCGCCCACGACCAGTCATGAATGAAGTCGCCGTGCGAATTGAAGCGGACGTAGAGCGGCAACAGGCCGACCACTGCCCCGTGCTCGTCGCTCGCCACCAGGTGGCGTGCCACCCAGCCGTAGTCAATTCCCGCTGCCCCGTGGCGCTCAAGGATGGCCAGAAAGTCGGCATTCAGGAAAGGATGCTGCGGCGGGCAGAGACGATCCCATACCTCGCGTGGGATGGCATCGGCGGACTGTCGACAGGTGACGGTGATGGCGGGCATTGAGGATGCTTTCAGTGGCAACTCTATCCGAACCGCCGAGTGGCACTTTGGTTCCCGGTACGGATTCACCATGCCAAACACGGAACCGCTTGTAGGAAAGTCAATCGCTTGGGAGAATGCGCTCATCAACAGGTGTGAAGAAAAGACGACATGAACCAGGCATTGCCCGCATTGACCTTGCTCGAAGCACGCATCCTTGGCGTGCTGGTCGAAAAGGAAAAGACGACGCCGGATGCCTATCCGCTGACCCTGAACAGCCTGACTTCGGGTTGCAATCAGAAGAGTTCGCGCGATCCGGTGATGAACGTCAGCGAAAGCGAGATTCAAACCGCGCTCGAGGAATTGCGCCACCGCGTGCTGATTCTGGAAACCTACGGCGCGTCTGGCCGGGTACTGCGTTATGCGCAGAATTTCGGAAAATGCTATGGCCTGCCAGCGGCCAGCGTCGCCTTGCTGGCGATTCTGATGCTGCGCGGCCCGCAGACTGTCAGCGAGATGCGCGCCAATTGCGAGCGGCTATACCGCTTCGACGATGCGTCATCCGTGGAAGCCTATCTGGACGAACTTGCGGCGCGCAGCAGCGGCGCACTGGTGACGCGCCTGCCCAAACAGCCCGGATCACGCGAACACCGCTGGACGCACCTGCTGTGCGGGGAACCTGTCCTGCCGGCGGATCAGGGTGGCGCACAGGATGGCGGATCGAGTTGCAACGCCGCGCTGGAAGAACGGGTTGCCCGGCTCGAACTGGAGCTTGCCGAATTGCGTAGCGTAATCAGCCAGATCACCGGCAAGATTGTCGGCTTGCAATAATCATTTCTTCACCTCGCCATCTCATCTCAAACAAGAAAATCGATATCACAGGGAACTCCCATGCCAGATACTCAGCGCCAGAACGATACTCGGGACGAACCTATCGCCGTCACGCTCAAACTGGATCCGAAGGTGTATGAATTCTTCCTGCAGAAAGCGCAAACGGCTGGCGTCGGAATCGAATCCTATCTGGGCAGTACGCTTTCCATCGTCCTGGGCTGCCGAGCGTTCAGCAAGATGTCGGTCTGCTCGCCGCAGTTTCCCGGAGAAGGCTGCGCAACGGACGACGCAATATAGCCGCCTGATCGCAAAAAACATTCCCGGAGCGGGCGAACTGTCCCTGCGTGCTGTGATCAAACACCGCACGGAACTTCACACTGCCCGACTGGAGAACGATCATGGTTTCCCCTGTTTGCGATCTGACGGCTAAACACTGCAAGCCCTGCGAAGGCGGGATTCCACCACTCGCCCAGGAGGATATTGACCGCCTGCTCGAGGATCTGAGCGGTTGGGAGTCCTCGGGGCAGGAACTGGTCAAGACCTACCACTTCAAGAACTACTACGAGACGATGGCATTTGTGAATGCGACGGCCTGGGTTTCCCACCGGGAAGATCACCATCCCGATCTGGAAGTCGGCTACCGGCAATGTCGTGTGCACTATTCGACGCATGCTATCGGCGGTTTGTCCGAGAACGACTTCATCTGTGCCGCAAAAATTGACGCCTTGCAGGCTGCATCAACCGCTTGATGACGCCAGCGCCAGATCCCGACCCGATCACTGCCCTGACGCTGGCGCACTACAATCAGCGTGCCGAGGTCTTCCACGAAGGTACGCGCGATCACGATGTGCGCCAGAACATTGATGCGCTGCTGCGGCATATTGCCGGCGAAGCACCGTTCACGATTCTCGATTTCGGCTGCGGACCGGGGCGCGATCTGAAAACCTTCGCCGGGCTCGGCCATACGCCGATCGGTCTCGATGGCGCCGAACGTTTCGTGCAGATGGCCCGTGTGGAAAGTGGCTGCGAGGTGTGGCAGCAGGATTTCCTCGCTCTCGATCTGCCGGCCGGGCGTTTCGACGGCGTGTTTGCCAATGCCTCACTATTTCATGTGCCCATTCGGGAATTACCGCGCGTATTGCGGGACTTGCATGCCACACTCAAGCCCGGCGGAGTCCTGTTCTGTTCCAACCCGCATGGAACGAATGAAGAAGGCTGGAACAGCGGTCGCTACGGCGCCTATCACGACCTTGAAACCTGGCGCTGCCACATGGCGCAGGCGGGCTTTGTCGAGCTTGAGCATTATTATCGTCCCGCCGGATTGCCGCGCGAGCAGCAGCCGTGGCTGGCCAGTGTGTGGCGAAGAGCAGAGGTACTCCGTGGCAAATGCGCCTAGGAAAACGCTGAAGTATTCCAAATCCGTCACCCCGGCGAATGCGCCCCGCAGGAAGTGCCTGGGGTGCCGGAATCCAGAAGAATCAACGAACTGGACCCCGGCCTTCGCCGGGGTGACGAATAAATCAGTCTTTCCCTAGCTCCTCAAGCGGTACCAGACGAGGCCGATCCATTCGTGGATCGCGTGGCGTGACTCACCATAGTGGGCCGGTAGAAAGTCAAGCAAGGTCAGTGGCGCATGGTGAAAAAGCGTCGGCGCCGGCGTCACCGCGAGACCGGCTTCGGTGAAACTCATCGAGGCCCGTGGCATGTGCCAGGCGTGGGTCACCAGCAGGATGCGGGAAATTCCGTCAGTCGTGAGAAGCGCCGCTGAAAAGCGCGCGTTTTCGCGGGTGTTGTTCGAAGCGCTTTCAACCCAGCGTACGGGTACCCCGAATTCGCCAGTGAGAACGCGGCGCATGGCCTCAGCCTCGCTCAGCTTGGCGCCAACTGGGTTGCCGCCAGTAACGAGCAAGGGCAACCCCGATTCGCGCTGCAGCTTCGCCGCGTAGCGCAGGCGTAGCAACGTCGCGTCGCCGACCGTATCGCCACCGTATTCAGGCGCATCACGGTAAATTCCGCCACCCAGAACGACGATGACCTGTGCTTGCTGCATATCTGCGCGAGCAAGCGGTTCGCCTTCCAGCGTACGCAACATGGCGCCGCCAACAGCAGGCAGTGCCAGCAACCACAGCAGTAACACACCAGCTCCGGCGAACGTGCGCGCCAACAGGGGGCGACGCTGCCAGAGCCACCAGCCAGCCACCACCAGGAGCAGGCCGTTAAGGGGTGGCAACAGAAAAGCGACCAAGAAATTAGTGGCCAACCAACTGATTGACATGAGCGAATCTCAGGGCGCGGGAGTCCCCGCCGGAGTGGTGATTCTACATCGGCTTTCAGCACCCCTCGCCGATACCGGACGGCTTAAGTTAACCGTATTGAGTTGATTTATTCAGCGATTTCTAAGGCATAATAACGGTCCAATGACCGCCTTTTCTCATTTTAACAATCACCGAAGCATAACGAGAATCAAGGAAAATTCATGAGCCCTCCGGAATTCGTTGTAAACCTCTACTCAGCCATGGAAAGAACGAGGAAGATTTTCGTTATCGGCATTTTCTCCTTCATCGTTCTTTCCGGCGCCTGTGAAATCTTCCTGCGCTACACCCCCGGCATGAAGAGTCTCAGTTGGTCCGACGAGATCATGCGCTATCTCAATATCTGGCTCATTTTTCTCGGGGCCAGCCTGACGGCGAAAACGAATAGTCACATGTCGATGGACTTTTTCGTGCGCAAGATCTTTCCCGTCTCGCTGCTGCCGCTCGTGCAGCGGATCACCCTCGGCATCGTCTGTGCCGCGCTGCTTGCCTTGATGTGGGTGAGCCTGATGAAGACGCTTTCGACACGGAACGTCATGATCCAGGCCTTCGATATCCCCATCGCCTGGTTCTATGCGGCCATCCCGATCGGATGCCTGCTCATGTTCGTCGAATACGCGCTGCAACTTGTCTTCGGTGGGCAAGCCTTGGCCAGCAGTAAGGATGCTTCGCAATGATAACCATCGCCTGGATCTTTTTCCTGCTCATCGGTCTGGTTTTTCTCGGCTTTCCGATATTCATCGCCTTCATCATCACGTCGTTTGCCGCCGTCATTGCCCTGGACATTCCGCTTTCGGTGATTGCGGTAAAGACCTTCGGCGGGGTCGATTCCTTCAGCCTCATGGCCATTCCGTTCTTCATCCTCGCCGGCAACATCATGATGGAATCGGAGATCACCGAAAAGATCGTAAACTTCGCCAACGCCCTGGTCGGGAGACTGAAAGGCGGACTCGGACACGTCACCGTCGTCTCGTCGATGATCTTCGCCGGCATCCAGGGTTCGGGCGTCGCCGACGCGTCGGCCATCGGCTCGGTCATGATTCCTTCGATGATCAAGCAGGGCTACGAAAAGGATTATGCCGTCGCGCTCGTCGCTTCGGCGGCCACAATCGGGCCGATCATTCCGCCCAGCATTGCGATGATCATGTATGCCTACTATACCGAACTGTCGGTGGGAAAACTTTTCCTCGGCGGTTTTCTGCCGGGGGTCCTGATCGGTATTGGCCTGATGATCGTCAATGCCGTCCTCTTCCGGGTCAGGAAATATGAATTCAAGCCTTCCCGCATATCGTTCAGGGAATTCGTCGTTACCACCTATCAGTCCATCGGCGCGCTGATCATGCCGATGATCATCGTCTTCGGGATCATCGGCGGCGTGTTTACACCGACCGAGTCGGGAATCGCGGCCGCCCTGTACGGGCTGTTCTACGGTGGTGTCATCTCGAAAAAACTGACGCTGAAAAAGCTGGCGAAATGCCTCGTGGATTCAGCCAATACCACTGCCAGCGTCATGATCATCCTTGCCGTCGCCGGTATATTCTCGAACATCCTGACCCGGCTGCATTTTCAGGATACGGTAATCCAGACGATCGTCGGCGGGATTCCGGACCCCTATCTCGCAACGCTCACGATCATGCTCATGATCATCGTTCTCGGCTGTTTCATCGATCCTTCGGTGCTGATCGTGATGTTCGGCTCGACGGTTCATGCAGCGGGAATCGCCCTCGGCTTCGACCCGATCCATTTCGGAGTGCTCATGGTCGTGACCATGCTCATCGGTGCAATCACGCCACCGGTCGGTTCGATGCTCTTCATTGCCTGCTCCATTGGGGGAATTTCAATGGAGGCGTCCCTAAAACCGCTCATGCCCTGCATACTCATATTATTCATCGTATGTTTCGCGATCCTGTTCGTCCCCGGCCTCGTCACCCTGATGGCCGGCCTAGCTTGAGTTGCAACCAGTAAAGGGTGTTACAGCAGAAAATTGATTGAACAACCAGGAGGAATTGTCATGAAAAAATCGAATCTCGTTGCCGTTCTCTGCACGTTTTCAGCGTTCACACTCATCATGCCGTTCGCGGCAAATGGGGCGACCGAAGCGCCGAAAGGAACCGACGGTAAAACCTACAGCATGCGAACGACAACGCCATTGGCAAAGAGTGGTTCGGTCGGCAAGGGGCTTGACAAGTTCGCCGAACTCGTCGCCACGAAATCCGCAGGCCGCATCAAGACGACCACCAACTATTCGGGCGAACTCGGTACCCAGCGCGAACAGGTGGAAATGGTGCACGACGGGTCGCTGGAAGTGGTTACAACCCTCGCTTCGGGAACAGCACGTTATGTTCCGCAACTTGCCCTCTTTGAATTCCCCTACATCTACAAGGACGAGGCGCATCTGGTTCGTGTGCTCAATGCCTTGGAGCCCGAGGTTTCGCGGCTCCTTGCGCCGCATAACTTCGTCGCCATCGGCGGCCAGAACATGGGCTTCCGGCACATGCTGGACAAGAAGCGGCCAATCGTCTCGGTCGCCGACATGAAAGGACTGAAGATGCGCGGCCCGAACCCCGTTTATGTCGGCATGTTCAACGCGCTGGGCGCGAACGGAACGACCACCGACTGGAGCGAAATCTACGGCGCCATCCAGAGTGGCGTCATCGACGGCATGGAAGCGTCTCCCGACATGATCTTTTCGATGAAGTTTCACGAGGTCGCGCCGTATCTGAGCAAGACGAACCATATTGCGGCCTGCGTGTATTACATGATCAACAAGACCTGGCTCGAAAGCCTGCCGGCCGATCTGCGCAAGATCGTCCTCGACTCTGCGCGCGAGGCCGCCGCGTACCAGAACGACCTGGACAACAAGGTGCAGAGCGAGTCATTGCAGAAAATGATCGCCGGTGGCGCGAAGGTCAATGAGGTCAAGGACGTTGGCGAGTTCGTCAAGACCCTTGAAACCTTCAAGGCCAGTTTCGTCAAGGAAAAAGGTCCCGACTGGCAGTCGCTCTACGAAAAGATCAGCGCAGTCAAGTAGTCCGCCGCAAACCCGGGTCGTCCCGCACCATAGCCCCCGGTGCGTGACGACCCGGCTTTTGAAAGGTCCTTCCCGCCGAGCGCACCGCCCCAGAGAATTGCCGTGGCAGGATGAGGCAAGGTAGTTTTCCTGTGCTTGATCGGTCGGGTGTGCGGCAGTCTCGACCATGCGCCGGGTCGTTCAGGAAGGGCATATAATTCGTCCTTCGCTGAAATTGGCACAACACACATACCCATCCCTAGCCCACCCCCATCAACGGCGTTAACCCCTTAAACATCCGGTGCCGTACAGGTCCATGATCAAACTCAGACACGTTTCAAAAGCATTCCACTCGACTTCAGCCAGCAGCGTACATGCGGTATGTGATGTTTCTCTCACTGTCAGTGCCGGAGAAATATTTGGCATTATCGGTCGAAGTGGCGCCGGCAAGAGCACTCTGGTACGCACGATCAACCGGCTTTCATTGCCCGATTCCGGCGAGGTCATCGTCGACGGCCGTGATCTCCTGAAACTGGACACCCGGGAACTGCTTGCCGCACGCCGTGAGATCGGCATGATTTTTCAGCACTTCAACCTGATGTCATCACGTACCGTGTTTGACAATATTGCGCTGCCGCTCGAACTGATCGGAATACCGCGCAAGGAAATCAACGAGGCTGTCAACAAGCTGCTGGCTCTCGTCGGTCTCATTCCGGAAGCCCATCGTTATCCGCAACAACTCAGCGGCGGACAGAAGCAGCGCGTAGGCATTGCCCGTGCTCTTGCCAGCAAGCCGAAAGTCCTGCTCTGTGATGAGGCAACGTCCGCCCTCGATCCGGAAACCACCCGGTCAATTCTGGACCTGCTGAAACGCATCAATCGCGAATTGGGCCTGACCATCGTGTTGATTACTCACCAGATGCATGTCGTCAAACAAATATGTGACCGCGTTGCCGTCATGGACGCAGGGCAGGTAGTTGAATGTGGATCCGTGCTTTCGGTGTTCCGTTCGCCGCAGTCCAACGTAACGCGCAGCCTGATTGGTGATGTGATTTCGAGCGAGTTGCCTGAATCCGTTCTGCAACGTGTTCGACGCCGTATCGATGGTCGCGACGGGGATGAGCACCCTGACCACTTGTTCCGGCTTTCTTTTGTCGGTAACGAAGTTGATCGCCCTTTGCTTTCCGAAGCCGTGAAACGCTTCGGAATCGATTTCAACATCCTGCATGGCCAGATCGACGAAGTCCAGGGTCAGGCCTTCGCCTCACTTACCCTGCTCGTCAACGCCAGCAAGGAATCTCTTGACGGCGCTCTCGCCTTGTTCAAGGAACATGACGTCACCGTGGAAGAACTCAGCCATGTCCTCTGAATTGCTCAATCTTTTTTTCACTTCTTTTCTGGAAACCCTGGTGATGGTCGGCATCTCCAGCGGCGTAGGCGCCCTGATGGGGATCCCGCTCGGCGTCATGCTGAACATCACCGACGAACACGGCATCCTGCCGCATCCGGTTTTCAATCGCGTGATGGGGCTGTTGGTCAACGCAGTTCGCTCGACCCCGTTCATCATCCTGCTGGTTGCCGTCATCCCCTTTACCCGATTCATCACGGGAACGTCCATCGGCACCGGAGCTGCTGTGGTTCCATTGACCATTGCCGCCACCCCGTTTATTGCGCGACTGGTTGAATCGGCCCTGCGTGAAGTGGATACCGGCCTGATCGAGGCGGCGCAGGCGATGGGTGCGACCGACGGGCAGATCATCCGAAAAATCCTTCTCCCTGAAGCCTTTCCGGGCATCATTGCCGGTTTGACCATCACCGTTGTCAGCCTGGTCGGCTACTCCGCCATGGCCGGAGCCATCGGCGGCGGCGGGCTTGGGGATCTGGGCATCCGTTACGGCTATCAGCGCTTCCTGCCGGAAGTGATGGCGGCCGTAGTACTCATTCTGATTGCTTTCGTTCAGATCGTTCAAAGCCTTGGTGACCGCCTTGTGCGTCACGTTTCACACCGTGGGCGTATCCTGCAAGTCAAAACCTGATCATTCTCATAAAGGACCCAATCATGAACCGACGTTCTCTCATTCGTTTTCTGACCGTAGCCTCACTCACTGCGGTCATTTCCGGAACACCTCTGGCGCAGGAAAAGCCCATCAAGGTTGGCGTAACCGGCGGGCCGCATGCTCAGATTTTTGAAGTCGTCAAGAAAGTAGCCGAACGCGATGGGCTGAAGATTCAACTCGTTGAATTCTCCGACTACGTTCAACCCAACGCCGCACTGGCCTCCGGAGATATTGACCTGAACAGTTACCAGCACCTGCCTTATCTGCAGCAGCAGGTCAAGGATCGGGGTTACAAGCTCATTTCTGCGGGCAACACCATGACGTTCCCGATGGGGGTCTATTCAAAGAAGGTCAAATCCCTGAAAGACCTGACTGAAGGTGCGCGCATTGGCGTTCCGAATGATCCTACAAACGGCGGTCGTGGGCTGTTACTCCTGCAAAGCCAAGGGTTGCTGAAACTTCGTGCGGATGCAGGCCCCAAGGCAACGCCTCTCGACATTGTGGAAAACCCGAAAAAACTGAAGATAATCGAACTCGATGCGGCGCAGTTGCCGCGTGCGCTCGGCGACCTTGAAGCAGCCGTCATCAACGGCAACTATGCGGAAAGTGCCGGACTTAACCCGCAGCGCGACAGCATTGCCATCGAAGGCCCGACCGGCCCTTATGCCAATATTCTCGCCATACGTGAACAGGACAAGGACAAGCCCTGGGTAGCCAAACTTGTGAAGGCCTATCATTCCGACGAAGTGAAGAAATTCATCAAGGCCACGTTCAAGGATTCAGTCATCACCGCCTGGTAATTTCCTTCGGGCTACGGTCTGCGTGGGGCGCTTTGCACACAGACCGTGCATTACGACTATGAAGCTACCCTCCAGTCAAGCGCGCTGACCCGGAGGATTGTACTGACAGGATGAGGTCAGGTCATGATTGGAATAGCGATCCTCGGAATCGGCTCGATTGCCGAAACCCACGCCAGAGTATTCAAGACCTTCTCCGGGAGATGCGTGGTTCGTGCGCTGTGCGACCTGTATCCGGAAAAAGCCGAGAAATTTGCCGCGCTGCACGGACTTGATGTCGCGGTGTATAAGGATTATCGGGAAATCCTCTGCCGGGACGATATTAATCTGGTATCGATCTGCCTTCCACCGTCCGAGCATGCCGAAACGACGATCGCCGCCCTCGAGGCCGGCAAGCACGTGATCGTTGAAAAACCGATGGCCGCTTCGCTGGCGCAATGCGACCTGATGATCGAGGCTGCGGACAAGGCCGGAAAACTGCTATCGGTCGTCGCCCAGAACAGATACAGCATTCCGGCCATGAAGCTGAAGCGGGTGATCGAATCCGGACTGGCCGGACGAGTTCTCCATGCGACGGCCAATTCCCTCTGGTGGCGCGGTCAGAGCTATTATGACCTCTGGTGGCGCGGAACCTGGGCGAAAGAAGGCGGCGGATGCACCCTGAATCATGCGGTCCATCACATCGACCTCATGCGCTGGATGATAGGGACGCCCGAAGAAGTGACCGCCGTCTTCAGCAACGCGAATCACGAAAACTCTGAAGTCGAGGATCTCTCGGTTGCCATATTGAAATTTCCCGGCGGCAGTCTCGGCGTGATTACCGCCTCGCTGGTCTCGCACGGCGAGGAACAGGAGCTCGTATTCCAGACCGAGCGCGCCAGAATATCGGTACCCTGGAAGCTGAAAGCCTCGCTGCCTTTGGAAAACGGTTTTCCGCAAGACGACCCGGCCACGGAAAGGGAAATTCAAGACCTCTACGATTCCTTGCCGGCGATTCCTTATCTTGGGCACGAAGGCCAAGTCGACAACCTGCTCAGCGCGATCGAAGGAAGAGAACAACTGCTCATCGACGGACGGGAGGGCCGGGCGACACTGGAACTCATCATGGCGATCTACAAGTCTGCGGCGACAAGGACAACGGTCAGGCTGCCTTTCTCCCGGGATGATTCGGCCTACCGGAAAGAAACCCTGCTCGCTCTCATGCCGCGGTTTCACGAAAAGAAAAAAAGCGTTGAAAATTTTTCGGAAAACACCATCACCCTCGGCAGAAATGTGGGGAAATGATGATGTCCACGGATGGAAAACACGGCTTTCATTTACCCCCGTTCAATTAAGCGTCGTTCAGGTCACCAAAGCTACCAGCCCGATAATAATTCCCAAGAACACGACATAGGCGAGGCACCACGGGAGTGTTCGGCGGAGAAGCTCACCTTCCTTACCGTTAAGACCGGTAGAGGATGTGGCAATGGCGATGCTCTGAGGTGAAATCATTTTACCTGCCGTGGCACCACTGGCGTTGGCTGCGACGATCCAATCAA